>NZ_WIVZ01000032.1:0-64604 GCF_009600325.1 Pseudomonas sp. FSL R10-2189 | reverse complement strand
CCACTAGCGGCCAATACATCGCCCATGCCAGTAACTTTGCCTATAAAAACGCGCAAAGCCAGGCCGCGGCGTTTCCCGGTGAGCCGAAGAGCGGCCAGGGCAATCTGGAATTGTTTCAACACTATGCAAGCCAGCACGCCTTTAAAGGCGCGGCTTATCAAGTAGAGGACGCATTAGGCCAAATCTTCACGGGCACGCTCAACGCGCAGGGCCACGCTGCCGTGGCAGGCCTCGCCCCCGGCCCGGCCAAAGTACAGCTGGGCAAAGACCCCTCGGACACCTGGGCGTTAAGCAGTTACATCGGCAAGCCCCATGCCCCGGACTTCGACTCGACATCCCCGACATTGCCCGGCAAAGCCGCCACTCAGATTGCGCACACCCTGCTGGCAGCGCACGCCACCCGGGAGCAAGGCCAATGAGTACTCGCCAAGGCCAAGTCGCCATTGCGCCACTGGACACTATTGGCGCCGAAGACCTGAAAAAAGGCGCAAATAGTGTCGATACCTGGCTGCGAGAAATCAGCGGCGACCGGATCACCCTGCAAGGGCTGAAAACGGTCGCTAACTACATCCCGATCATCAACAACATCATGGCCGCTATTGATGCGGTCAACGACATCATCACCCTCGCCCGCAGTGAAAAACGCCATCTGCTCGACTGGGTCAGTCTGGCCATCAACCTGATCGGAATCATCCCGGCCCCGCCCTTCATGGCAGGCGCGCGCACCAGTTTGCGCCCAACGCTTTTTCTCGTACGACAGAAAGTTAACCAGAACCCCAAAGCCGTGCTCGGTGACGCACTCATCAGCGTTCTGGTCAGCCACTTGAACGCCACCATCCTTGGCTCGCTTGAAGACTTTGTGGAAAAAGCCCAAGCCCAGCTCGACGACATGCTGAAAAGAGCCGGTGCCAAGGGCCAAGAAATACTGCTCAGCTTCGCGCAGAGCATCGAAGATCTCGTCAACGGCACCCTTCACTACAAGGAGCCGCCCACCAGCGACTCAACCTCACTGCTTAAACTGATCGGTAGCGCCATTACCCACGCGCCGGGTAAAGCAGCTGTAAGCGCCCTGAACAGTGCCAGCGGCTACATCCCTGAAGACATTAAAAGACTTGCTCTCTTCAATACCGGGCTTCTGCGTCAACTCGCCAAGGAAGTGAACAGCCAGTTGGCCGCACTGGCAGACGTCAACACCGAACACAGTGTTGGCTACTTGCTCTCAGTACTTAGCAAGGCCACCAAAAAGAAACGCAGAGACCTCAACGCAAACGTTCCTGTGACTCACTCGGCACACGCCAGAAGTACCAGCGGTCAAGGAAACCTTGGCGCCACTGGCCGCCAGGCCCCTGCGCGCAAAGATGCCAATTGCGCTAAAAATGTCGTCTGCCCGGTCACTGGCCACAGCATCAGCTTCGCCCGTGGCAGCGAATACCTCGCCCACACCGACTTTACGCTTGCCGGGCCTTTCCCGATCGAGTGGTCGCGGGCCTATCGCTCAAGCCAGTCAGCGCTTGACAGCGGGGCATTCGGCGCGCGCTGGGCTACCCCTTATTCCATGTTTTTTGAGGTTCGTCACAAAGGGCTGGTGTACCACGCCGACGATGGACGCAGTCATGACTATCCATTGCCCAAACCGGGCAAGTTTCACCACGACCCGATAGAAGATGTCGTGCTGGTACGCACCAGCGAGCATGAATTGTCGTTGGCCCGCGGGCATCAAAGCCAAGAACACTACCAGCGCATCGGCAAACACTTCTGCCTCACCGCCATCACCCTGCGCGGCGGCGCCCGCGTCACCCTGCACTATGACCACCAGCACGCAGGCCAGGCCGTGCTGTCGGACCTGATCACCTACCAGAGCGACACCCCGCACCAACACATCCACACCCAGCTCGACGACCACGGCCGCATCAACGCCCTGTGGCTGATGCACGAAGGCGCGCCCTTGCGCCAACTGGCGGGCTACGACTATGACGAACACGGCGATCTGCGCGCTGCCCGCGACGAAAACGCCGCGCAGTGGGCGTATCAATATCAACATCACCTGATCACCCGCTACACCGACCGCACCGGGCGCGGCATGAATCTGCAATGGCAAGGCGACGGTCCGGACGCCAAAGCCGTGCGCGAGTGGGCCGACGACGGCAGCTACGACACCCGCCTGGAATGGGACCCCAACATCCGCCTGACCTACGTCACCGACGCCCTGGGTCAAGAGACCTGGCACTACTACGACATTCTTGGCTACACCTACCGCATCATTTACCCCGACGGCAACGAAGAGTGGCTGTTTCGCGACGCCGCCAAAAACGTCACCCGCCATATTCACACCGATGGCAGCACCGATTCATACGCCTACGATGATGGCGGCAACCTGCTGCAACACACCCGTGCCGACGGCAGCAGCATTCACCACGCCTACGACGACCAGGACCAGCGCTTCAAGACCCGCGATGCCGAAGGCGGCCTGTGGAAATATGACTACGACCCGCGCGGCAACATCATCGAAACCCTCGACCCGCTGGAGAACACAACCTGCTACGCCTACAACAGTGACAACCTGCCGGTGCTCATTACCGACGCCCTCGGCGGCAGCAAACACCTGGCCTACAACGCCGACGGCCAACTGACCCGCTACACCGACTGCTCGGGCAAAGTCAGCCAGTGGCAGTACAACGCCCTCGGCCAGCTCAGCCGTTTTACCGACGCTGCGGGCAACATTACCGCCTACCATTACAGCGCCGGGCAACTGGTGCGCCTGACCCTGCCAGACAACACCGAAGAGCATTTCGAGCGCGACGCCGAAGGTCGCCTGCTCAGCCACACCGACGCCCTGCGCCAGCGCACCGTGTGGCACTACAACGAAGCCGGATTAATCCAGCAACGCCAGCAGGCCGACGGCAGCACCCTGGCCTACCGCTGGGACAAGCTCGGCCAATTACTGGAACTGCGTAACGAGAACAACAGCACAGCCACCTTCGCCTACGACCCGGCAGGCAAACTGCTGAGCGAAACCGGCTTCGACCGGCAAACCATTCACTACCAGTACGAGAACGGCAGCCAACAGCCAACCCACCGATCTGACGGCGACCGGGTCTTGCGATACGACTACGACCCGCTCGGCCGCCTGAGCGCCCGCCACGCCGCCTACCAGGGTGGTAAGCAATGGCAAACCGAAACCTTTGCCTACGATGGCAACGGCAACCTGTTGCTGGCCACCAACCCGACCTGCAAACTGCAGTGGTTTTACGATGCGGCGGGCAACAACACCCGCGAACATCAGCACCTGCACCTCTACAAACCCTGCCACGTCGCCATCTGGCAGCACGAGTACGACACCCTCAACCAACGCATCGCCACCACCCGCCCCGACGGCCACCGGGTCAGTTGGCTGACCTACGGCAGCGGCCACTTGCTGGCGATGAAAGTCGACGACATCGAACTGCTCAGCTACCAGCGCGACGACCTGCATCGCGAAATAGTCCGCCACCAAGGCAACGGCCTAAAACAGCGCCAGAGTTGGACGCCCAACGGCCAGTTGCACGAACAAACTGTAGCCCTTAGCGGCTCAAGCAAGCGCCTATTGGTGCGCAACTACCGCTATGACGATGCCGGGCAGTTGACCGACCTGCACGACAACCGCCGTGGCGACATCAACTACCGTTACGACCCGCTCGGCCGTTTGCTCAGCGCCACCACCCTCAAAGGCGAAGAAACCTTCGCCTTCGACCCGGCCAGCAACCTGCTAGACCCCAAGGCCCCGCGCCGGCCCATCCACCACCCGCCGCCCAAGCTCCTCGACAACCTGCTGCGCGACTACGTCGGCCAGCACTACACCTACGACGCCCGTGGCAACCTGCTTGAACGCCTCGACAACGGCAAAAAAGCCCGCTTCACCTGGGACCTCTACGACCGCCTGACCCGCTACGAAGACGACCGCCTGACCGCCGACTTCGCCTACGACGCACTGGGGCGACGCGTAGCCAAATACTCCAAAGCCCACTGCCCGCCCAGCCCCGGCGCCGGCCCGGCGTGGATCGAGCAGCAACAGCGCACGCTCAACGCCCAATACGACTGCGGCCAAAACATCTACGGCTGGGACGGCGACACCCTCGCTTATGAAACACGCTACAGCGACAACCCCGGCGAACGACGTCTGATCCACTACTTCTACGAACCGGGCAGCTTTGTCCCCGTCGCCCAAACCGTCGAAAACCGCAGCCTGTCGCTAGTGCGCGAGCCAAGCCATGAAAACGGCTACCACATCGACCGCGACCCGCTGTGGCAACACCAACCCGTGGCGAAACCGTTCAACGCCATGGCCTGGTACCAATGCGACCACCTCGGCACGCCCATGGAACTCACCGACCAACGCGGTGAGATTGCCTGGAGTGCGACGTATCAAGCGTGGGGGTTGGCCAAAGAGAAGCGTACCGGCAGCGCAATACGCGAAAACATCCGCAACCCGCTGCGCTTTCAAGGGCAGTACTTCGACACCGAAACCGGGCTGCACTACAACCGCTATCGGTACTATGATCCGCAAGTCGGGAGGTTTATCAGCAAGGATCCGATAGGGTTTGCGGGCGGGCTGAATGTCTATGCGTATGCGCCGAATCCGGTGGGGTGGGTTGATCCGTTTGGGTTGGCTAAACGCGGTCCGGTACCTGGTGGTCAAGGACCACACAATGAAGTTATCGCCCAATGGGGGCGTGAAGCCACCGAGGCCGGAGGTTTAGTAAAAGCGGGAGGTGGGCTCCAAAAAGAGGTACTAATTCCCACACCAGGTGGACAAAAACAGGGTCGCAGGCCGGATATAATTATTGAACAAAAGGACGGGAAAATAATTTATGGTAATGTTGGAAGAACAAAAGCAGACGGAACACCCGTACCTCGCGAAACACTTGCAATGGACGACTTACAAAATAAAACCGCAGACAACGATATTGCTGCCGAGGTTCAATTCAGGCCATACTGCCCATGCCCAACAAGGAAAAGAAAGTAAAATGGATATTAATGTATTCATGACCCTTAATGACTTCATACTCATCAACATAAAGCTGCTTGAAATATCCAACCTAAATCTCTATCGTTCAGAAAGTTACGATCATCCATATATAAAAGTAGACATCAACTCTCCCTCATCGTGGAGTCCGGGCACCTCAAAATCGCTTTCCCTGCTTGCTGGAAAACACGAAGATGAAGGGCCAATCCTAAATAAAAAACAAATTAACATCTCCCGAAGTCAACGTATTGGTTTTGTAGACATTAAATATGGCGGCGAAGATGAACATGCAATTGGAGCCTCACACTACGGCGCAGACACTTCACTTACGGCGAAGATCGCAAAAAAAGAATTACATAAAATACTCAAAAAATATGCGCACGCAAATGTTAAAAACACAAATGGAGACATCGTAAAGAATCACTATTGGACTGATTCCGCCCTAGCCTCTGGCAAAAATTGGCACAGATTCATCGGATCGGGCGAGTACAAACACAAGAATATAAATCCCGGATATCGTCCAACATACGACAGTGAAAAATTATTACAACTCCAACCAAAAAACAAGGATATAACTCAAGACTATAAGTAGCCTGCAATAAAACCGCTATCGATACTATCGATCCGCAAGTCGGACGGTTTATCAGCAAAGACCCGATAGGGTTTTCGGGTGGGCTGAATGTCTATGCGTATGCGCCGAATCCGGTGGGGTGGGTTGATTCGTTTGGGTTGGCTCGAGTTTATAGAAACGCTCCTTATCATGGAGCTACAGACAATCCAATTAAGAGTAGAGCGCCATCAAATGGACAAGCTGCATTGGATAACTCTTCTCAAGTCAAAGAATCATCGCCTCGAAGAATTGGAATTGACATTGAAAATAACGAGTTAATAATTCTTGACAGAACCCAAGCAACCCCCAATTCAGATGAGGAATATCATGGTCATGTTAGATGCTGGTGTGATTTGCACACCGACCAGCAAAACACGCTAAGAAGAGCACAACAAGTAGCTAGAAAAGGAAAAATAAGGAGACAGCCATGATAGAGCCACATCAAAAACCAGATATAGAACTACTACTCAAATCTAATGATGAGCAAACCATCCTAGACTCAATCATGCACATGACTTTCAACGTAAATGATCCCGGGTGGATTCAAAAAAAATGCATCGAACAAATTAATCTGAAAAAAAGCTCAAACATAACAGGGCTAGCAATTACATGCTTAGGGCACATAGCACGACTTCATGGCGTAATCAATGAAAACACCACCATCCCCCTGCTAAAAAAACTCCTGAAGGACAAAGAATTCTCAGGCAGGGCCGAAGATGCTTTAGATGACATTGAACAGTTTACAAAAAAATAAACATACCTTCAGATCGAGGGAAGCTACTCACTATCAACGATCCGCTCTGGACAAATTGATATTCACACTGCATTTTTGAACTTATTACTGATGGCATTCGGATAGTTCAGTGAACGAATCCATCCTCACATGCAGGCTTCAATATGAAGACAATAACAGACTAAGGTTACCTGGTGATGCATGTCACTTGCACAAGAGGTCATATCCAATACTTATAAAAAAGTACCTATTCCGTCAGCGACGTAAGGGGAGCACTGCAAGTTATGAAGACCTTCGCGGTACCGGACTGATCACCAGTGACTCACAAGTATGGTTGCAGCGCTGACCATAAAGTTCATAGCTCTTTAACAGTCGGGCAACACCGGCATTGGCCTCCCGTTGTCAATGCCTGCAAGTATTAAGACAAACCTTCGCCATCTACCCTGCCAGCAGACTGTGCGACTACCTCGGCCAGCACTATACCTACGACGCCCGTGGCAACCTGCTTGAACGCCTCGACAACGGCAAAAAAGCCCGCTTCACCTGGGACCTCTACGACCGCCTGACCCGCTACGAAGACGATCGTCTGACCGCCGACTTCGCCTACGACGCACTGGGGCGACGCGTAGCCAATTACTCCAAAGCCCACTGCCCGCCCAGCCCCGGCGACGGCCCGGCGTGGATCGAGCAGCAACAACGCACGCTCAACGCCCAATACGATTGCGGCCGAAACATCTACGGCTGGGACGGCGACAACCTGGCTTACGCATCTCGCCCCCATGAAACCCGCCGACCAACACGGCGCAATCCCGACCCTCCAAACCTAAAACCGATCAACACTCCCACCCCGCATAACCCATCGTCTTTTAACACCAGACAGTGGCCGTTTGGTGCCAACGGTGCGTACTATGACGCCCGTTTCAATAACACTATCCAAGCGCCCCATTCGGCGGTGTATGCCTTGCGCTGACACCTTTTGACTCTTTTGAGAACAGCATGACTTTTGACTTCGATACGCTGCTGGATCGTGCCGGCAGCGGCAGTAAAAAATGGGGCCGCTATCCGGATGAGGTTCTGCCGATGTGGGTCGCGGACATGGATTTTGCCGTCGCGCCGGTCATTCAGCAGGCCTTGCAACAGCGCATCGCACACCCTGCTTTCGGTTATTGCCTGGCTACCGACGCGTTGCGCCACACGCTGGTTGATTACCTTTGGCATAACTATGCCTGGCGGATCGAACCTCAGGATCTGGTGTTTCTGCCGGGTATCGAGCCCGGTGTCAGTATGGCGCTGCGCTCATTGATCGAACCGGGTGCGGGTGTGGTTGTGCAGACCCCAAACTATTCGCCGCTGCGTAATGCCGCCAGCCATTGGCAGTTGCCAAGCATTGAGTTGCCGTTCCAGGCCGATGTCCAAGGCCACTGCTATACCGATATCCCGGCACTGCACGAGGCGTTGGCCAGCGCCGGTGCGCTGCTGTTGAGCAACCCGCACAATCCGTTAGGCAAAAGCTTTTCTGCCGGCGAACTGACAGATATTGGTCATGCCTGTGTCGAGCACAATGCGCTGATCATCAGCGACGAAATTCACGCCGATCTGCAATTCGATGGTCTGCGCCATGTGCCTGTTGCGTCACTTGATCCGCAGTTCGCTCAACGCACGGTGACTCTGATGTCAGCCAGCAAGGCCTATAACATCGCCGGTCTGAAGACCGCGTTTGCGGTGATCCAGAACCCGCAGCTGCGTGAGCGGTTTGATAACGCCCGCGCCGGCATGGTCGACAGTGTGAATGCCTTGGGGCTGGAAGCCACTCGCGCCGCCTACGCCGATGCCAAACCGTGGTTGATCGAGCTGCTGGCTTACCTGCAGGGTAACCGTGATTATCTGCTTGAGGCCGTGCGCTCGCGGCTGCCGGGCATTACCTTGCAGGCGCCGCAAAGCACTTACCTGGCCTGGCTGGACTGCTCGGCCCTGGGCCTGGACGACCCGCAACGTTTTTTCCTCGAAGAAGCCAAGGTTGCCCTGAGCGCCGGGACTGAGTTCGGCGCAGCCTGTCAGCAGTTTGTAAGGCTCAATTTCGGTTGCCCGCGCTCAACCCTGGAAGAAGGTCTGGCCCGGATGGAACGCAGCCTGCGGGGCACCACAAAACCGTAGGAGCGAGCTTGCCTCGCGATCTTTTGATATTAAAAGATCGCAGCCTTCATACCTCAGCAGCGATTACCCGATGTTCATTTCCCTGGCCAGTTCCAGCCAGGCTTTGGCGGCGGGTGGCAAGTGTGCGTTGGCACGCCAGGCCAGGGCGATGTGCCAGTCAGTGTGCGGTTCATCCAGCGGCACCAGAGCAATGCCCGCATGTTGGTGTTTGTGCGCCAGCATGCGCGGTAAGAAGGCCACGCCCAGATCCGCCGCCACCAGGTCGACGATAAAGTCGATCTGCCCGCTGCGGGCCGTAACACGCGGCACTACGCCTTTTCGCTCGCAGGCGGCCATGATCTTTGCGTTCAGTGCAAACCCCGCTTCAAACAGAATGAAGGGCGAGTCCGCGAGATCAGTAAAATCAATGCGCTTGCGCCGCGAAAGCGCATGACCTGCCGGCAGCACCACAATCAACGGCTCATTGCGCACAGCCTGATAATCAAACGCCTCATCCATCGGAATCAACAGCGCCGCCAGGTCAACCTCTCCGGCCTCAAGGCATTCTTGAAGGCGTTTGCTGCCATGCTCAATCAGTTCGATGTCGACCTGCGGATAGCGCTTGCGGTACGTGGCAAACATCGCCGCAAACAGCACGCCACAGCCCACCGGTGGCAAGCCGATGCGCAACCTGCCACGCTTGAGGTCGAGCAGTTCGTTGATTTCAGCGAGCATGTCACTACGCTCAGAGAGCAAAACAAGCGCACGCCGGTAGGCGATCTCACCGGCGGCCGTGAGCTCGACTTTGTGACCGGCGCGGTTAAACAAGGGCGTGCCCAACTCGTCTTCAAGGGACTTGACCGCCTTGCTGACGGTGGACTGCGTCAGTGACACTACCTGCGCCGCCTGCGAGAACCCGCCCTGGCGTACAACCTCGACAAAGGCTCGCAACGTTCTCAGATTCATAGGTATTCCAATTTCGACTTAACATAAGGAATAAAAGTCGTTTTTATCATAATTGGTTTTTGCCTATCTTGAACCCACCTCGGCGACACGGCGCGGTCACTGAGCTCATCTGGTTTTTGAGGAATGATTGACATGATTATTTCATCCGCTTCCGATTATCGTGAAGCCGCTAAACGCAAGTTGCCGCGCTTTCTGTTCGACTACATCGACGGTGGTGCCTACGCCGAGCACACCCTGCGCGCCAACAGCGCCGACCTCTCGTCTATCAGCTTGCGTCAACGCATCCTGCGTAATGTCGAGAGCCTGAGCCTCAAGACCACGCTGTTTGGCCAGGAACACGCAATGCCGGTCATCCTCAGCCCGGTCGGCCTGACCGGCATGTTCGCCCGTCGCGGTGAAGTGCAGGTGGCCAAGGCTGCCGCCAACAAAGGTATCCCTTATTGCCTGTCGACGGTGTCGGTGTGCTCCATTGAAGAGGTGGCGTCGCAGAGCCCGCAGGCGATCTGGTTTCAGTTGTACGTGCTCAAAGACCGCGGCTTTATGCGCAACGCGCTTGAGCGTGCCCAGGCAGCGGGCGTAACGACCCTGGTGTTTACCGTTGACATGCCCACCCCAGGCGCACGCTACCGGGATGCCCACTCCGGGATGTCCGGGCCGTACGCCTCCTCGCGGCGCATCTTGCAAGCCATGACCAAGCCAGGCTGGGCGCTCGATGTGGGTCTGTTGGGTCGCCCTCACGACTTGGGCAATATCACTAAATACCGGGGCAAACCAACCACGCTGGAGGACTACATCGGCTGGCTGGCCAACAATTTCGACGCGTCCATCAGTTGGAAAGACTTGGAATGGATTCGTGAGTTCTGGAAAGGCCCGATGATCATCAAGGGCATCCTGGACCCGCAGGACGCCAAGGATGCGGTGAGTTTCGGCGCCGACGGCATCGTTGTCTCCAACCATGGTGGCCGCCAACTCGATGGCGTGCTGTCCACCGCCAAAGCCTTGCCCGCGATTGCCGACAGCGTGGGCGATGACCTGACCGTCCTCGTCGACTCCGGTATTCGATCCGGGCTGGACGTAGTGCGCATGCTGGCACTGGGCGCAAAAGGATGCTTGCTGGGGCGCTCCAGCGCTTATGCACTGGCGGCTGACGGGCAACACGGGGTTGAAAACCTGCTGGATATCTTCAGCAAGGAAATGCGCGTCGCCATGACGCTCACAGGTGTTACGTCGATTGACCAGATCGACCGCTCAACCCTGACCCATGGCGATTATTGAGAATTCGCTCCCGGCCAGATGCAGTGATCAGGCAGCCAGCCCGCCGTCTATGAGGTAGATGGCGGCAGAAAACGTGACGATCGACAACACGGTACTGATCAAGATGGAGGTCGCGGCCTCGCTCTGATACACACCGGCCTGGTTGGCGAACATGGCCGGTATCGTCGCCGAGGGCAGCGCACTCAACAAAATCATTTGCTGGGCAAACAAACCGTGCCTGCCCAGTACCACCATCGCCCCAAACATCAAGGCCGGCTGAATAAACAGCTTGAGCCCCAGATTGGTCCATACCTCACCCGACATCTTCAGCGTGTCGGTAGACATGATCAAACCCAGACAGAACAGCGAAACCCCAGGTGTCGCCTTGCCCAGAAGGTTGAACGACTCGGCGGCCACGGCGGGCAATTTAAACTCCAGCATAGACAACAGAATGCCCAGCGCAGGCGCCCATACCAGCGGTCGGCGCACTGCCGTTGACAGGCTCGACACAAACGCCTGAACACCGCTGCCTTTGCCATCGGCGATAGTCAGCAACGTGATGGTCAGGGGGATCATGATCAAGGTTGCGACAAGGTTTAAGACGAGCACCGAATAGATGCTCTGCGGCCCGTACATGGCACCCAGGATGGGGATCCCCATAAACGCGGCATCCGGAAAACCGTTGACCAGCCCTTTGAGGGTCGCCGCCTTGAGGTCGCGAAGGCGCAGCCAGCCAATGCCCAGCGCCAGCAGGAACATGCCAATGATGCCAATCACCGTCGCGAAAATGTACTTGAAGTCCAAAAGCTGCGCCCGCGGCGTGTTCGCCATGCCAACGAAAAGCAGAGCCGGCATGATCCAGCCGAGCACCAGGCGGCTGATCAACAAGCTGTCCGAGTGGGTTAACTTCCCGCGCTTACCGGCGATGAAGCCGAGGAGGATGACGCATGCAACAGGCAAAAGAGGCCCTACTATCCTGTCTAACACTTCTTGAATCCTCGACTTTATTTTTATCTCTGGAGTGTGATCCCGACACGTTCGGCACGCGACATCACACCCGGTAACTGCGGCTACCGAACGTTGCACACGCGGGCGATGAATTCGGGGTCAATACTGCGGATCAGATGGCCTAGGCCTGGGCGCCCATACACAGGCGGTTTATCAACCGTGTCGAGCAGCAGTTGTGCTGGGGTGTTGCGCCGTTTGAGCCGGTCACGCGCTAACGCGCTGTCGGTTTCAAAGTCAGCGGAAAGTAATTGAGCTACCGTTGTTCAGCAAATTAAAAAACATGACTTATTCTTCATTTTCGATCTGAGCGGCGCGCAACATTATTGTGATTTTCCGAATAGAGATTGCAGTCAAGCCCTATTTATTCAGCCCAACGAACATGCAAACCTTTAGACAGAGCACGCTTCAGCTCACCCGCACGACTACGCAGGCGTTCCGGGGGCCAGGTTATTTTCTTAAGGGTTTTAACTCATGAACACGTCCAGCAAAAAAGTCGCCATCGTTACCGGATCCTCACGGGGCATTGGCGCAGCCATTGCCGAGCGCCTTGCCTACGATGGTTTCGCAGTGGTGGTCAACTATTCGGGCAATGCGGTGCCAGCCCACGCTCTGGTCGATAAGATCACTCAGCAGGGTGGCAGCGCGCTCGCGGTTCAGGCCGATATCAGCGACAGTGCGGCGGTCCGGCAACTGTTCAAAACCACCCTCGACACCTTCGGCGGCGTCGATGTGCTGGTCAACAACGCAGGGATCATGGCGCTGGCCCCCTTGGGCGACACCGACGACGCGACCTTCGACCGACTGCTGGCGATCAACGTCAAAGGCACCTTCAATACCTTGCGCGAAGCCACCAGGCACCTGCGTGATGGCGGGCGGATCATCAACTTTTCTTCCAGCGTGACCGCCCTGCTGCAACCGACCTATTCGATCTATGCCGCCACCAAAGCCGCAGTAGAAGCCATGACCAGCGTTCTGGCCAAGGAACTGCGCGGCCGCAACATCACCATCAACGCCGTGGCCCCCGGCCCGACGGCAACCGACCTGTTCCTTAACGGCAAACCTCAGGAGGTGATCGATCGCCTGGCCAAACTGGCGCCGCTGGAACGCCTGGGCGAGCCTGCAGATATCGCAGCAGTTGTGTCGTTCCTCTCGGGTCCGGACGGTGCCTGGATCAACGGCCAGACCTTGCGCGCCAACGGCGGGATTATTTGATAAGGGGCTGAGCCTGCCTCCCGCGCGGTTGGCAGCAAACAGGCCCAAAACAGCGTTCTAACGCCTGCGCGCAGGCAAGTCGGTGCAACTGCCGAAGGCAACCTCGGCAGCCATGCCGACCGTCTCACCCAAGGTGGGGTGCGGGTGAAGGGTCTTGCCGATGTCCAGGGCGTCGGCCCCCATTTCGATGGCCAGGCACACTTCACTGATCAAATCACCCGCCCCGGTGCCGACAATGCCGCCGCCGATCACACGCCGCGTGTCGGCATCGAACACCAGTTTGGTCAGGCCTTCATCGCGGCCGTTGGCAATCGCGCGGCCTGATGCGGCCCACGGGAACACCGCCACCTCTACCTTGATGCCTTGGGCTTTGGCTTCTTGCTGAGTCAGCCCGGCCCACGCCACCTCCGGGTTGGTGTAGGCAACCCCGGGGATCTGCAACGCATCAAAATGGCTGCACGCCAGCTCAGGGTTATTCAGGGCCTCACCCGCCGCCACTTCGGCGGCGACATGGCCTTCGTGCACGGCTTTGTGCGCCAGCATGGGCTGGCCAACAATGTCACCGATCGCGAAGATGTGCGGCACAGTGCTGCGCATCTGCTTGTCGACGCGGATAAACCCGCGCTCATCCACATGGACACCGGCCTTGTCAGCGCCGATCCGGTCGCCATTGGGTTTGCGCCCGACCGCGACCAGCACCAAGTCATAACACTGCGGTTCGGCAGGCGCTTGCTCACCGTCAAAGCTCACCCAGATGCCCTGTTCGCTGGCCTCGGCGCTCAACGTGCGGGTATTGACCATCACCCGATCAAAACGCTGTTGGTTGTACTGCTGCCAGACCTTGACCAGGTCGCGATCAGGCCCCTGCATCAGGCCATCCAGCCTTTCGACCACGTCGATGCGTGCACCAAGGGCCGAATAGACGGTGGCCATTTCCAGGCCGATAATCCCGCCGCCCACCACCAGCATGCGCTTGGGCAGCGCCTTGAGTTCAAGGGCGCCGGTGGAGTCCACGATGCGTGGATCATCCGGCATGAACGGCAACGTCATCGGTTGACTACCGGCAGCAATCACGCACTGTTTGAACCGGATCACCTGCTTTTCACCCGTCAGCTCAAGACCTGCGCCCGAGCACAGCGAGACCTCAAGGTGATGCGGGTCCAGAAAACGCCCCACCCCACGCACAACCTCAACCTTTCGCCCCTTGGCCATGCCCGCCAGCCCGCTGGTCAGTGTGTCGACCACCGCCTCTTTGTGACGGCGCAACGTGCCTAGATCAACCTGGCCAACACCAAACTCAATGCCCATGGCGGCCAAGTGCGGCACTTCCTCCATCACCGCAGCGATATGCAGCAACGCTTTGGAGGGGATGCAGCCGACATTCAGACACACGCCGCCCAAGGTGGCATAGCGCTCAACCAGCAGGGTTTTCTGGCCCAGATCGGCCGAGCGAAAGGCCGCCGAATAGCCGCCGGGGCCACCACCCAGCACCAGCACATCGCACTCAACACTCACATCGTTCACCTGACTCATGTGCGCCCTACTCACAGGGTAATTCGACGAAAGTCAGCCAACAGCGCTGCCAGATGCTGAAGGAAACGCGCCGCAGCCGCGCCATCGACCACGCGGTGATCCCACGAAAGCGCCAACGGCAGAACCAGGCGCGGGGCAAACGTCTGGCCATCCCACAAGGGCCTCATCTGTGCCCGGGTCACCCCCAGAATGGCTACTTCCGGGGCGTTGATAATCGGGTTGAAGCCGGTGCCGCCAATCCCGCCCAGGCTGGAAACAGTAAAGGTCCCTCCGCTCATGTCAGCAGGCCCCAATTTGCCGTCCCGGGCCTTTTTTGCCAGTTCTGCGCACTCTGTGGCGATCTGGCCGATGCCTTTGTGCTCGACATCGCGAATCACCGGCACTACAAGCCCATTGGGCGTGTCCGCGGCAAAACCGATGTGGCAGTAGTGCTTCACAATCAGGATCGACTCACCGTCTTCATGGCCCAGTGAACTGTTGAACGCGGGGAAAGCCGTCAGCGTTGCAGCTGCCGCCTTGATCAGAAATGCCAGCAAGGTGTACTTGATCGCCTCCTTGTTGCCCTCCTGATTGAGTTGAACCCTGAATGCCTCCAGGTCGGTGATGTCCACTTCCTCGTTATTGGTGACATGGGGAATCATCACCCAGTTGCGCGACAGGTTGGCCCCCGAGATTTTCTTGATGCGTGGCAGCGCCACTTTTTCAACCGGACCGAACCGGGCAAAATCCACCTCCGGCCACGGCAGCAGGTTGAGCCCGGCGCTTTGCCCAGGGCTATCCAGACGCGCCATGGCGTCCTTGACGAAGCGCTCGACATCCTCGCGCAGCATGCGCCCGCCCTTGCCGGTGGGCACCACGCGCGTCACATCCACCCCCAATTTGCGCGCATAACTGCGCACGGAGGGGCTGGCGTGCGGTTTGGCTGCCGATGGGTTCACCGCCGGGACTGCCGCCGGGGCCGACGGCGCAGTGACAGCCACAGGCGCAACACTGATTTGCGCAGGGCTGCTGACTGCCGGTTGAGGCGCAGGCTCGGCACTCACCGCCACCTGCAACGTCAGCATGAGGCTGCCCCTGGAAACCCGATCACCCTCTTTGACCGTCACCGCCACCACAACCCCAGCCTCGGAGCTGGGTACATCCATCGAAGCCTTGTCCGACTCCAGGGTCAGCAAGGGCTCATCGATTGCCACTGTGTCGCCCGGTTTGACCAACACTTCAATCACCGGGAGGTCTTTGAAGTCCCCAATGTCCGGGACATGAATCTCTCTGATTTCACTCATGACTTACCGCCGCATAAAAAAGGGAAGACAACCGTTAGCGCGTCCAGGGCGCGGGACGATCACCTCACCGTCCAGCCCATAACGCTCAACGGCCTAAGCCAACACCTGTCGCGGTAAACGGCCGTCGCGCACCAGGCCGTCCAAAGCCGCCAAAACGATCTGCTGGCGATCCACTTCAAAGAAGTCACGCAAGGCGGCGCGGGTATCACTGCGGCCAAAGCCATCGGTGCCCAGCGCAATAAAGCGCGCATCGACATAACTGGCGATCAGTTGCGGCCAGGCGCGAACATAGTCAGAGGCGGCAATCACTGGCGCATCGCCAGCCAGCGACGCGCACAGATGGCTGACCTGCTCAGGCTCGGCCGGGTTGAGCCGGTTGTGCCGCTCGACCTCTTGGGCTTCACGCGCCAGCTCGCTGAAACTGGTGACGCTCCACACCTCACTCGTAACCTGCCAATCGGTTGCGAGCATTTCAGACGCAGCGATCACTTCGCGCAAAATAGTCCCGCTGCCCAGCAGCCGAACCGAACCACGGGGCGCGTCAGCCTCTGTCTGTGCATAGCGATACATGCCGCGAATAACCTGGGCTTCAACCCCACTCGGCAGTGACGGCTGGGCGTAGTTTTCGTTCATCACGGTGATGTAATAGAACTCATCGACATCGCGCTCCATCATCTGGCGCATGCCATGGTCGACAATCACCGCCAGCTCACCTGCGAATGCCGGGTCGTAGGCGCGGCAGTTGGGTACGGTGGCCGCCACCACGTGGCTACTGCCGTCCTGATGCTGCAGCCCTTCGCCGCCCAAGGTGGTTCGCCCGGCGGTGGCGCCGAGTAAAAAGCCCCGTGCACGTTGATCCGCCGCAGCCCAAATCAAGTCCGCAACCCGCTGAAAACCAAACATGGAGTAATAGATGTAGAAGGGCAGCATCGGCTTGCCATGGGCACTGTACGAGGTCGCAGCCGCCACCCACGAAGAAATCGCCCCGGCTTCGGTGATGCCCTCCTCCAGCAACTGGCCGTCGCGGGCTTCGCGGTAATAGAGCATGGAGCCAGCGTCTTCTGGCTCGTACAGCTGGCCCAGCGGCGAGTAAATGCCGATCTGACGAAACAGATTGGCCATACCAAAAGTGCGCGCTTCATCCGCCACAATCGGTACGATTCGCGGCCCCAGTTCTTTGTCCTTGAGCAAACCGCCCAGCATGCGGACCACGGCCATGGTGGTGGACATTTCCTTGCCATCCGCTTCAAAGGCGAAACGCGCGTAGTCCGCCATGGCCGGAATGGCGACGTGCTCACTGCCCTTGTTACGCGCAGGCAGATAACCACCCAATGCACTGCGGCGCTCACGCAGATAACGCATTTCCTGGCTGTCTTCAGCTGGGCGATAGAAGCGCAACTGCGCCACATCATCATCCGACAGCGGCAAAGCGAAGCGATCCCGGAAAGCCTTGAGCGCATCGACATCCAGCTTCTTGGCCTGGTGCGAGGTCATGCGTGACTCCCCCGCGCCGCCCATGCCGTAGCCTTTTTTGGTCTTGGCGAGGATGACCGTCGGCTGGCCTTTGTGCGCCTTGGCGGCGGCGAACGCGGCATACAGCTTGCGCAAGTCATGCCCACCACGCTTGAGGGCATCAATCTCGGCATCCGACATGTGCGAGACCAGTGCCTGGATCTCCGGATCCTGCTGGAAGAAGTGCAGCAAATTGTAGGCGCCATCCTTGGAGCCCAACGTCTGGTACTGGCCATCCACCGTCTGGGCGAAGCGTTGCAACAAGGCGTTGTGGGTGTCCCGGGCAAACAGCGGGTCCCAGTCCGAGCCCCAGATCACCTTGATCACATTCCAGCCAGCGCCGGTAAACAGCGCTTCAAGTTCTTGAATGACCTGGCCGTTACCGCGCACCGGGCCATCCAGACGCTGCAAGTTGCAGTTGACGATAAAGGTCAGGTTGTCGAGCTTCTCCCGCGCCGCGAGCGTGAGCCCGGCAATCGACTCGGGCTCATCCATTTCACCGTCACCGAAGACGCCCCAGACATGGCGCTCGGCGGTGTCGGCCAAGTGGCGGTGTTCGAGGTAACGCATGTACCGCGCCTGATAGATCGCACTGATCGGGCCGATACCCATCGAGCCGGTCGGGAATTGCCAGAAGTCCGGCATCAACCAGGGGTGCGGATATGAACTCAGGCCGTTGCCGCCGACTTCCTGGCGATAGTTGGCCAGTTGTTCTTCAGACAAGCGCCCCTCAAGGAACGCACGGGCATAGACCCCAGGCGCCGAGTGCGGCTGGAAAAACACCAGATCGCCGCCATGCTGCTCATCACGGGCACGGAAAAAATGGTTGAACCCCACCTCGAAAATTTCAGCGGCAGAGGCGTAACTGGCGATATGCCCGCCCAGTTCGCCGTAGGCCTGATTGGCGCGCACCACCATGGCCAATGCATTCCAGCGAATGATTGCGGTAATCCGTTCCTCGACGGCCAGGTCGCCCGGGTAAGGCCCCTGGCGTTCAATCGAAAGGGTATTTCGATAGGCCGAGTACGGATGCACCTGCGCGGTGATGCCAAGTGCTCTTGCGTGTTGCTCCAACTGTTTGAGTAAAAACTGGCCGCGCTCGCAGCCAGCCTCCCGTACCACGGCCTCCAGCGACTCCAGCCACTCCCGGGTTTCATCGCGGTCACTGTCAACCGGCACACGTTCGTTTGGCACACCCATGGTGGCCTCCTTGATTATTATTTGAGGGAGCAGCTGTAGTCGCTGTCGAGGCACGAAGGCTGCGATGCGGGCCACAGGACCGCCGATTAATCTCTCGCAGCCTCGTGCCTCGGCAGCGACTACAGGCTTTGGGTGAAGGTGTCGCGGTAGGCGTAAAGGCCCGGGGTGCCGCCGGTCATAACGAACAGCACGTTATCGCCAGCGCGGTAGCGGCCTTGGCGAAGGTCGGCCAGCAGGCCTGCGAAGGCCTTGCCCGAGTACACCGGGTCAACCAGCAGCCCTTCGCAACGGGCCATGAGTTGCACGGCTTCGATCATCGCCGGTGTCGGCAGCCCGTAGCCTTCCCCCAGTTGGCTGCCATCGATATGGATGGCCTGCGGCGCAAGGGTGGCGGCATGACCGAGCAGCGCCAGCGCCTCTTGAGTCAGTTGCCGCGTCCTGCTCGCAGAGGTTTGCTGATCGGCCAGCACCGACCAGGACTTCACGGTCGAAGCCCCACGCCCCAGCAGCTCAAAGCCCGCCGCGAGCCCGGCATGGGTGCCCGCACTGCCATTGGGGATCACCACTTCGGCGAAGTGCACGCCCAACTCGATCTCTTGTTGCGCGATTTCTGCCGTACAACGGGCGTAGCCCAGGCTACCCAACGGCGTCGAGCCGCCAGTGGGAATGACCATGACGTTGCGCCCTGCAGCTCTCAATTCATTGGCCCGGTGCTCAGCGGCGGCCAGGGAGTCGGCCCCCTTGGCCAGCACCTGTAGCCGGGCACCAAACAGCTGATCCAGCAAAACGTTGCCGTTGAGTTCGTAATCGGTGTCGGCCTTGGGCACCGAGCGGGTCAGAATCAACTCGCAGGCCATGCCCAGTCCGGCACACACCGCCGCCGTCAAACGCGCATGGTTGGACTGAATACCACCAACCGTAATCAGCGTATCAACACCGTTTTTCAGCGCGCCGCCGAGATGAAACTCCAGCTTGCGCAGCTTGTTGCCGCCACCGCCGATGTGCATGTGATCATCACGCTTGAGGTAAAGGCCGACGCCTTGCTCGCGCAAGCCCAACGCCTGCTCAAGCCGCTCGGCGCGTTGAATGCGGGTGGCGCCCTGCAACACATCTGCCCGGGGAAAGGCCGCCAAAGCCTTGTCCAGTCTGGTTTGCATGTTCTGTGACCTCATCGCTGATGTTTATTCTTATTTAATATAGGAACAAACCAGCGGGTAATAAACGCACTGAAAGTTAGTACTTGTATAACCTGAGGTTCGCAATCAATGTCGCCTGCTGTTCAGGCGGCAAACTGCGCTATAAGGGTTTTCAGTTTTTTATCTGGACAGCCAGAAGGCATTTTTTATGAGCAAGCTCAGGCAAATGGAAGTCTTTGTGGCGGTCGTCGAGGCGGGCAGTTTTGCTGAGGCTGCGGCTCAGATGGGCATGTCGGCGGTCATGGTCGGGCGGCATATTCAGAGCCTTGAAACAGCCTTAAACACCCGGCTGATTCAGCGAACAACGCGCCGCCAGTCCGTCACCGGTGAAGGCCGGTTGTTCTACGCCGAAGCCAAAACCGCCCTTGAGCAGATCGAGTACGCCTTCAAGCGCGTCGAAGCCTCCACCGACAGACCCAGCGGCCTGCTGCGCGTGACCGCGCCGATGACCCTGGGCAGTGCGTTGATTGGTCCACTCGTCACCGAGTTCATGCAGTTGTACCCCGAGATACAGATTGAGCTGATCTTGAGCAATAAGGTCGTAGACCTCTACGAAAGCTCATTTGATCTGGGCTTCAGGATTTCCGAACGGGTGGACGTCAACCTCGTCTGCAGGCCACTGCCGCCCTACCGGATGGTGATCTGCGCGGCGCCCAAATACCTGGCCACCTGGCAGGCGCCGCAGACCCCGGAGGATCTGTCCACACACCGGATTTTGACCCACACCTCGTGGAACAATCGCTTTGCCTGGCCCTTGCGCCAAGGCAACAAGGACGTTCCGTGGCCCGAGCAGGCGGTCCTCAAAAGCAACGATGGCAAGGTACTGCTTGAAGCGGCCATTGCCGGCTGCGGGATCTTGATGCAGCCCAACTTTCTGGTAGCTGCGGCATTGGCCAGTGGCGAGCTGGTGCCGCTGATGAGTGCCTGTGCACCGGAGCCCAAGCCGGTGCAAATGGTCTATTTGCGTTCAAAAAAATCACTGCCCAAGCTGAATGCCTTTGTCACGTTCATCAGCGAACGGCTGGGCTCGTCCACGCCTGAGCAACACGCTCACTGACCGAAAATAGACGTCCGATGCTCAATCCACTTGAGCAACTCTTCAGCCCCCACCGATTGCGGCTTGTTGAGCTTGACCAACAGCCGGGCATGCACATTCTGGAACAGCGGGTGATCGATTGAGCGGGTCACCAGCGCGCCGCTGACCCGGTCGTTGAAGGCCGAGAACTCGCTCATCATGGTTACCGCATCACCGCTCATCACATACCGCCTGAGGGCCGTCAGGGAGTTGGTGACCATGGCCGGGCGAATGGACAGGTTTTCGGTATGCAGCACGAGCTGAATGATCTGCCCCAGGCCGTATTCCGACGGCATCACTGCCAACGGGTAACGCAAGATGTCTTCCAGCTTCAACGGCTCGCTGAGCTGCGCCAACGGATGGCCCGAACGCATCAGTAAACGAACCGGCTGCAAGGACGACGCGCGATAGGTCACGTCAGGGTGCGCCGGGGGGTTGTAGGCCAGGCCAATACTCGCGGCGCTTTGCGCGACTTCTTCAAGCACGCTGTTGACCGGCAACACGTCCAGCGTGATGCGAATGCCGGGATAGGTGTCGGTGAACTCACTCAAGACCTTATCGATCAGCAAGTCGATAAAGCCCTCGCTGATCACAATCCGGATATCCCCTTCCCTCAAACCTTTGAGCCCGCGCAAGCGGTCTTCGAGGTGTTCTTGCTGCGCCTGGCAGCCACGCCAGAACTCCAAAAGAAACTGCGCCGCTTCAGTGGGCACCACACCGCGTGCTTGGCGTTCAAACAAGACGCTGCCGACCTCTTCCTCCAGCAATTGAATTTGCCGGGTAATCACAGAAGGCGCGGTGTTCAGATTCTCCGCCGCCCCGCGAATGGAGCCGCTGGAAAGGACTTCATAGAAATAGCGCATTCGACGTTGATTCAGATCTCTCACGATAAACCTGCTGCTCAATGACTGTTGCTTACAGAGCAACGCTAGCATTAAAAAGTTGCTCTTGCTCACCCAAGGTTTCCACTTGAATATCGATCGAACAATAAAAAGATCCCGTGGAGAGCCGTATGCACAGCAGCAAGCCAGCGAGTGAGCTTTCAGCCATCTATCGAAAGATTGACTGGCGGTTATTACCTTTTTTGCTCGTGTGTTACTTCGTGGCGTATCTGGACCGGGTCAATGTGGGCTTTGCGAAGTTGCAAATGCAAAGCGACCTGAACTTGTCCGATGCCGCTTATGGGTTGGGCGCCGGTATCTTTTTTATCGGCTACGCCTTGTTCGAGACGCCGAGCAATCTGCTGCTGCCCAAGATCGGCGCACGCAAGACCCTCAGTCGAGTGATGATCTTATGGGGCACCACATCGGCCTGCATGATGTTCGTCGAAACGGAGCGGGCGTTTTACGTCTTGCGCTTTTTCCTCGGGGTGTTTGAGGCTGGTTTCGCGCCGGGCATGTTGTTCTATTTAACCTATTGGTACGGCCGCGAACGGCTGGGGCAAGTGCTGGCAATCGTCATGCTGGCAGCGCCGCTGGGCGGGATCTTTGGCGCGCCGCTATCGGTGTGGCTGATGACTGCGTTCGAAGGCGTACACGGTTTGTCCGGCTGGCAATGGATGTTCTTTCTGGAAGCCATCCCCGCTGTGCTGCTGGGTGTGCTTGCGCTGAAAGTGCTGAGTGACAAACCGGCCACCGCGCCCTGGTTAAGTGAACCTGAAAAACAGGCACTGGCGGCGCACATCGGCACAGGTCGGGGCGGCCACCATTCGTTCAAACAGGTATTGAAAGACCCACGGGTTTACCTGATGGCTGCGGGGTATTTCTGTTTGATCTGCGGCATCTATGCCATGAGTTTCTGGCTGCCGACCATCATCAAAGAGTCAGGTATCCACGACACCATGCAGATCGGCTGGTACTCGGCCATTCCGTATATTGGCGCCATGGCGGGCATGTTGATCTTTGCCCGGACCTCCGACCGTTTCTATGAACGGCGCTGGCACACAGCCCTTCCGGCATTGATAGGTGCGATCTGCCTGACCGCGTCGGTGATCTACAAGACCCACTTCGGGTTATCACTGCTGTTCCTGACCTTGGCCACCACCATGATGTGGTCCGCCTACACGGTGTTTTGGGCCATCCCTTCGCAGCACTTAAAGGGTGACGCGGCCGCAGGCGGCATTGCCGTCATCAATACCATCGGGCTTACCGGTGGTTTCCTCAGCCCGACGCTGATGGGCTATGTCAAAACGGCCACGGGCAACTCTGACTCGGGCCTGGTGTTCATCTCGGTGATTCTGCTGGTGGGGGCCGTGCTGCTGGCCGCGAACAAACCTGAACACGCTCAGCAAAGAGCAACGTCTACCCAAACCGTTTAAACCCATAATAAAAAGGTGTCTTTACTGTCATGGCCTATCGAATCCTGGTGGCTGGTTTCCAGCATGAAACCAATACCTTCGCGCCCTCCAAAGCAGAATACGAAAACTTCGTCAGGGGCGAAGGTTTCCCGCAAATGGTCAGGGGCGCGGACGTGCTGAAATTACGCGAGGTCAACATCCCCGCAGGCGGCTTTCTGATTGAGGCCGAACGATTGGGCTATGAGGTGGTTCCGGTGATCTGGGCCGGGGCCAGCCCGTCAGCCCATGTCACCCAGGCAACCTACGAGCGCATTGCCAAAGAAATTATTCAGGCGGCTGCCAGCCAGACACTGGACGGCCTCTATCTGGACCTGCATGGCGCCATGGTTGCCGAACATACCCATGACGGTGAAGGCACACTGCTGAGCCGGCTGCGTGCCGTGGTGGGGCCGGACATACCGATCGTGGTTTCACTGGACCTGCACGCCAACGTGACCGATTTGATGCTCGAACAGGCCGATGCCATGATTGCCTTTCGAACCTATCCCCACGTGGACATGGCTGAAACCGGCATAAAAGCCGCGCAACTGCTTGATCTGCGACTGCGTTGCGGGAAACTGCAGCACGCCAGTCTGCGATTGCCCTTCCTGATTCCGGTCAACGGCATGTGCACCCTGCTGGAGCCCGCGCGCAGCCTTTACCAGCAACTGGAGCACCTTGAGTCTGAAGGCCTGTCGCTGTCCTTCACCCCCGGCTTTCCGGCCGCCGATTTCGAAGAGTGCGGGCCGGTCATCTGGGGCTATGGGCTGGATCCGCAGGCGCTGCAAGCCGCCGTCGGCACTCTGTATGACAAGCTGGTCGGCGAAGAAGATCAGTGGGAAGTGCCGCTACTGCTTCCAGACGATGCCGTGCGCCAGGCCATGGCATTGGCAGCGTCGGCCCAACGCCCCATCGTAATTGCAGACACCCAGGACAACCCCGGCGCAGGTGGCGACGCCAATACCATGGGCATGCTCAAAGCCCTGTTAAGCCATCAGGCGCGTAACGCTGCCATCGGTTTGATCTATGATCCTGCAGCGGTTCAGGCCGCGATTGCCGTCGGGCTGGGCGGTTTTATTGACATCGCGCTGGGTGGGCAATCCGGCGTGCCGGGGGATGAGCCATTACAAGGCCGCTTTGAAGTCACCCACCTGTCTGACGGCCGCTGCCGCTTCGAAGGCCCCATGATGAATGGCATGGACGTTGATGTCGGCCCGGTGGCGGGTCTGAAAATCGACGATGTGAGCATTGCCGTCAGCTCAAGCAAATGCCAGATGCTGGACCGTACCCTGTACCGGCTGGCCGGCATCGACCCTGAAAAAAAGAGCGTGCTGGTCAACAAAAGCTCCGTGCATTTTCGCGCCGACTTCCAACCCATCGCCGAGCACATCCTGGTGGCCAAAGCACCCGGTCCGATGACCGCAGATCCGGCGGACATCCCGTGGACAAGGTTGCGTGAAGGCATCCGCTTAAAGCCCAACGGGCCTGCGTTTCATCACTGAATCAAAAAGGATGACCTGAGCATTTCGTGCAGATGCACTGCCGCATGATGGGACGTATCCGTCAGCAGATAAACGTGATGCTCAGGCAGGCCAGGCAACGCCATCTGAAGAATCAGCGAACCGTCATCGGCCGCCCCCTGGGCTTCCACAATGCCCAACGCCAAACCGCTTCTCACACACGCCAATACAGCGTGGGAATTGGCACTCTCCAGCAGGATCCGGTAACGGATCCCGGCGGCTTTCAAGATCGCCAGCGCTGACTCCCGGTACGGGCAGCCACTCAATTGCAGGGCAATGGGCAAAGGCTGATCTGGATCGTACTTGAAGCCAGCAGCCGCCGCCCAGCACGGCTGTGTCGAACGCAGCCTCTCAGCATGGCTCAACTGCTCATGACTGACAGCGATGGTCAGGTCCAGTTGCTTGCGTGCAAACAGGTCGAGCAGTTCAGTACTGGATTTGACCACCACTTCAAGCTCCAGAGCCGGATTGCCCGCGACGAACAGCGGTAAAAAGTCCGCCATCAATTGCTCGGCATAACCGTCCGGCACTCCCATACGAACCTTGCCCGTCATCAGTTGTGGCGACAACGTTGCCAACAGCCGGTCATGGGCCATCAAAAAGCGCGTGGTTTCGCCCAACAGTTGCCGCCCCGCGGGTGTCAACTCAACGAGTTGATTGTTGCGGACCAAAAGTTGATGCCCAACCTTTGCCTCAAGTTTCTGGATCTGCGTTGTCACTGCCGAAGGGCTGCGATGGACGTAATCGGCCGCATCCTTGAAGCGCCTGAACCTGGCCACGGCCTGGAAGGTTCTGAGCACATCAATGTCGAGGGCTCTGCCCATGAGGTCACCTGATTTCGTTATGTCGAACCAGCAATTCGATTTATTCAACTGTACAGGGTTTACACCCACTCCTATGGTGGGGTCAACACATGCCAGCCACTGAACGCGCAACCTCAACCGGAGCAAACAAGACCACTCAAACCACCGTATGGAGTGACACCGATGAGCCTGAATGACTTTGTTGTAGATGCCCTCATACGCACCGAACGCTATAAGAACACCCGACTATGGACCGTTGAGAACCACGCCAAGTACTCGACACTGACCGCCCCCCTGGCCAGTTCTTGCAACCCTTCGCGCTTCAACTTGCAAATATTTCAGCTCATGTGCGCCTTGAATCAGCAAGGCATGGCCGAGGATGGGCTGTGTGCCGACGCCCAAGGCCAGGGCGCACTCAAAGACATTCTCGGCACGCTTGCCGAGCGTCTGGCCCTGCTGAGCGAGAATCGCCATGTGCACTATGTTGAATTAGGCCCTGAACCGATCAAAACCGCGCACTTGCTGGGGCGGATCACTGAGGCTTGCACCTCCCTGCGCTATACCGCCATCGACATCAATCAGACCTCAGAAAGCGTAATGCGTGACGCGGTGTTTCCAATCGTGGAACAGCATGGCAGCTTCAATTACATCGCCGCCGACTATCGAACCGTTGAACGTGCCGACCTGCATCATGAGCAGGACATTACCCTGATTACCTTGCTTGGCTTTCAAGAAGGCAACGAGTTGCCGGTGACCACCGGACGACTCATTCGCAGCCTCGCGAGCGACGCCACATACATCATTTCGGAGATGCAGATCTACGAAGAAGGGCTGCAAAGCAACATCCACGCTTTTTATGCCAACCCGCACATGATCAGGTTTTCGCAGGTAGTTGCCCTGCAGCAAGGCTTCATCCCGCTGGATGAGCATGCTGTCACCCTCGTGAGATTCAAACTGCTGGATGAGCTGATCCATGTGGCCGTCACCCTGCAACCCGTTGAGAAGGGACGCCAACAAGGCTGCCTGCTGACCAATATCTGCCTCAAATACACCCCTGAACAGTTCCGTCGCATCAGATCCCGACACTGCAACTGCAGCGTGCTGGATGAGTTCGCCAGCGGTGATGGCTCTGTGCGTTATCAGATTGCCAAATACCTCCAATAGCAACACCACAGGGAGCCATGAACCATGGATCACACAGACCCGCTACCCCTGTTTGAGCGCGGCGTCGGGCGAGTAAAACTGGCGCTGAAATCCACGTTGAGAAAAAGGTCGCGCAGTGCCTCGCCCGCTGCCGACGAGCAAGCGCTCTGGCGTGACGACCTGCTCTGCCAGGCAAACCTTACGATCAGCGATGCGCGAACACTTGCCGACCTGGGCTACGCCTTGAGCCCGCACCCCGACATACCGGCCGAAACGATCACCGCAGTGGCTTGCGCGCACCGGTTGTTCACGCCCGAAGCCGTGGCGACTCTTCAAGACATCTGCACGCGTCTGGAAGAACATGCAGATGACAGCGACTGGATCATTTCCCGGCGCACACGCGCAGTCACCACGCTATCGCCGTTCATCAACGCCATGATGAACAGTCGCCGCTTCCTGTTGGCCATCTCGCGCATTGCGGGCGTCCCCCTGGTGCCCTACCCCATGCTCAATGCCCGGTCGCAGATCAATTATTTCTATCCCAAGCCTGAGCATGAACAGCAGCAACTCGGTATGTGGCATACCGACGGCACCAACTATGTGCTGAACATTGTGCTAACGCGCTCGTCAGACTACACCGGCGGAGAATTCGTCTTTCATAACAGCACTGTCGAGTCTTTCGACGCCCTTAATCACCGTACGTTCGAAACCGCCCCGCTGATCGAACCCGGTGATGCGCTATTCATTTATGGCAGTCGATTGTTTCATGGCGTTCGGCCAGTAAGCACCGGCCGACGCATGTCGTTGGTGCTGTCCTTCCACTGCCCTTACGCCCGTGAAGATTCCAATCAGTTCTGGCACCTCGCCTCAGACGACGGCATCCCCGCGACCATTCCCAACTGGTTAAAACTGCGCTGGGCCTTACATCGCTCAGCCGCCAGACAATTCGCGCGTATCGGTATCACCCCCATTACCTTCGAAGAACTGCGCTATCCAGAGAGTTGACTATGTCACGCAGCACGCTGTATCTGTTTTCACTGCAAGCCGTCTTCGTCCTGTCCTGGAGTTCGGGCTTTATCGGCGCGCGCTTGGGCACTGAAGATGCTGGCGCCATCAACCTGCTGTTCTGGCGGTTCCTGCTGGTCACTGCGTGTTTGCTGCCGTTTGTCTGGCAGCGACTGTGGGCATTGTCCCGGGCACAGGTGCGCTATAACGCCATCATAGGCTTCCTGTCTCAGTTCGCTTACCTGGTCAGTGTCTATATCGCCATACGTGGCGGCCTGCCCGCCGGGATAGCGGCGATTATCTGCGCACTGCAGCCACTGATCACCGCCGCCCTGGCCGCACGGGGCAACCACGAGCGCAGCGGCTTGCAGGAATGGCTTGGGCTGGTGATCGGATTCAGCGGAGTCGGCATCGTGATCTGCGGCGAGTATGCCCTGTCCGACAACAACATCGGCATTGGCCTGTATGCCCTGCCATTGATCGCGGCGATCACCCTGTCTATCGCCACGCTGTATCAGCGCCAGCAATCGGTATTGGCAACCGGACACAGCAAGGACGGCCAGCTAATGCCACTGTTTCTACAATCGGCCACCACGCTGGTCCTGCTGTCCGCTGCCGGTTTGGCACTGAATGACATCCATGTACCCACCCAGGCCAATGTCTGGGTGGCCGTCGGCTGGTTGACGCTGTTCTCAACGTTTATTGCCTACCTCAGCCTGTGGACCCTGCTCAAGCGAATGTCCGCTACTCGCGTGTCGGCGCTGGTCTATCTGGAGCCGCCGGTCACCTTGCTGTGGGCCGCCCTGATGTTTGGCGACGCCCTGCACTGGACCACCTACGTGGGCATTTTGGTGGTGGCCACTGGAGTCCTGATTACCCGGCGGCGCAGCCATGCCTGCGCCGTTTGCAGTGAAGCGTGAGAAGGAAATCAAACTGGGCGACGAGCAATCAGTGGGCAATGCACACCGATTTAAGCTCAGTACAGGCCTCAATCACTGAACGGCCAAATTCACGCCCCATGCCCGATTGTTTAACACCCCCAAATGGCATCGCCGGGTCCAGCAGGACATGGGCGTTGACCCACACGGTGCCGGCTTCGATGCGTGGTACCAGGTTAAGCGCCTTGGTCAGGTCGTTGGTCCAGAGGCTGGCAGCCAGGCCGTAGCGGTTGTCGTTGGCCAGTTCAATCGCGGTGTCCTCATCGTCAAACGGCATGACAGCCAGCACAGGACCAAACACTTCCTCGCGGGCCACCGCCATGCTGTGGTCAATGTCTGCGAGGATGGTCGGCTGCACATAAAACCCCTCACCTTCCAGCGATTCCCCCCCCAACACCACGCGCGCACCTTGCTTGCGCGCCAGTTCGATGTGCTTGAGTACGCTCTGTTGCTGTTTACGCGACACCAAAGGGTTGATCGCTGCATCGCAGTTCATGCCCGCGCCCATCGGCAGGGCCGAGACTGCAGCGGCCAGCCCTTCGACAAAGCGATCGTGAATCGAGCGGTGCACATAGAAGCGCGATGCCGCAGCACACACCTGGCCATTGTTCAACAGACCGCCAAGAATCGCGCCCTGGATGGCTTTTTCGACGTCAGCATCGGCCAGGATGATCATCGGGTTCTTGCCGCCCAGTTCCAGGGCAAACCGGGTCATATTCTCCATACAGGCCACGCCAACACTTTTGCCCACAAGGGTGGAGCCGGTGAACGACACCTTGCTCACCAGTGGGTGGCTGGTCAACCTACCGCCGACTGAGGCGCCACCGCCGGTCACCACGTTGAATACGCCAGCCGGAATACCCGCCTCAACCGCCAGTTCAGCCAGGCGCATGGCGGTCAGCGGGGTTTCCATCGCTGGTTTGATGATCACCGTGCAACCGCTGGCAAGCGCTGGCATCAGTTTCCAGGCGGCGATCATCAGCGGGAAGTTCCACGGCACGATACCCACCAGCACACCGACCGGTTCACGCTTGGTGAACGTGGTGAACTTCGCCCCCTGCGGAAGCGGAATCGACACATCAAAGGTCTGGCCTTCGATTTTCGTCGCCCAACCGGACATGTAGCGCATGAATTCAACGGTGGCATTGAGGTCCAGCGCCCGCGCCATATTGATCGACTTGCCCTGACTCAGCGTTTCAAGTTGCGCCAGTTCCTCAGCGTGTTCTTCAACCAGGCGAGTGAAATTCAGCAGGATCCGTTCGCGATCGGCCGGACGCAAACCAGACCACACACCCGATCTGAAAGCCGCGCGAGATGACTGTACAGCCCGTTCAACCAGGTGCGGCGGCGCATCCAGGGTTTCGCACAGCACTTGACCGGTCGCCGGGTTGAGTACTGCAATGGTTTGCCCATCTGCCACTACCCATTGGCCGTCAATAAAGCAGCCATGGCGACGGTCAAGGAATGCGGCAACCTGCGGCAGGATTTCAACGTTGCTCATAAAGCACCTTTCTTTTAATTGAGTTGCAAGCCGTTCACTGTGACCGGCAAGGTTGACGCGATTGTCGATGCTCAACGCCAAGCCGGGTTTTCCCTGCGTGCCAGTTGTATTGGCTGATTTGCCAAACGTTGCGCAACCTGGATCGCAGGCAGAACAACGGTTGCGAATATGGCGGCCTGACAATTCAGGCACGCAGCACAAGGATTTTGGCGAGAATCCAAAAGCATCCCTCCACGCGCTGTAGCAAAGTGCTGCCTGACACTGTCCTCGGTTTACCTCAAGGAAATCAGAAATGCTTTCGCCCGCCGCTTTGCTCAAACGAACGCCCCTGGCCCGACTCGCACTGGCCATTGCCCTGGGCACCTTAGGCCTGCCCGGTTTGCAGTCCAACGCCCACGCCCATGGCGGCGCCGCCGAAATGGTGCCGCTGCAGTCAACCCTTGAAGCGTTTGGCGCCACCGTCAAATGGGACGATTACGCCGATGTGTTTGTGATTGCCAAGGACGGCGCCTACCTCAAGGTGAAACCCGACAGCAAAGTCGCCGTGCTCAACGGCAAGCGCATGGAGTTGACAGTGCCAGTGGTGTTCAAGGGCAAGACGGCGTTCATGTCCAAAGACTTCATCAACCAGGTGTTCCAATCCGGCCTGGACAAAACATTTGTCATCGAAACCCGCCCTAGCCCGCTCAACCCGCTGAGCGCGGATGAGATCAACACTGCGGTCGAGATCATCAAGACATCCGGGCACTACACACCGGGTTTGCGTTTCACCGAAATCTCGGTGCATACCCCGCCCAAGGACCAGGTGTGGAATTTCATCTACACCGGGCAAAAACCTGCGCAGTCGCGCCAGGCCAATATCGTGGTGCTGGATGGAAAGCACGTAATTGAAGGCCAGGTCGACCTGGACAGCAAAACCCTGTTGTCGTGGAAGCCCATTGAAGGCGCTCACGGCATGGTGTTGCTGGACGACTTTGCCACCGTGCAATCCGTGATCGATACCAGCCCCGAGTACGCCCAGGCGCTGGCCAAACGTGGCATCAAAGACATTAAAAAAGTGGTGACGACACCCCTCACCGTGGGCTATTTCGACGGCAAGGACGGTCTGACCCAAGACAAGCGCCTGCTGAAAATCGTCAGCTACCTCGATGTTGGTGACGGCAACTACTGGGCCCATCCGATCGAAGGGCTGGTCGCGGTGGTCGACCTGGAGCAAAAGAAGCTCATCAAGGTCGAGGATGGAGGCGTGATTCCGGTCCCCATAAAAGCCACCCCCTACGATGGTCGCGATCGCAAGAGCGTCGCGCTAAAGCCGCTGGAGATCATCGAGCCGGAGGGCAAGAACTACACCATTACCGGCAACAGCATTCACTGGCAGAACTGGGACTTGCATGTGCGTCTCGACTCACGGGTCGGGCCGATCCTGTCTACCGTCACTTATGACGACAAGGGCAATAAACGCAAGATCATGTACGAGGGCAACCTGGGCGGCATGATCGTGCCGTACGGGGATCCGGACGCAGGCTGGTATTTCAAGGCGTACCTGGATTCGGGCGACTACGGCATGGGCACGCTCACCTCGCCGATTGCCCGTGGTAAAGACGCTCCGCAAAATGCCGTGCTGCTGGATGCAACCATTGCTGATTACACCGGTGCACCCACCACAATCCCTCACGCTCTCGCTGTGTTCGAACGCTACGCCGGTCCAGAGTACAAACATCAGGAAATGGGCCAGCCCAACCTGAGCGCCGAGCGACGTGAATTGGTGATCCGCTGGATCAGCACCGTGGGCAACTACGACTACATCTTCGACTGGGTCTTGCAGCAGAACGGCACCATTGGCATCGACGTAGGCGCCACGGGTATCGAAGCGGTCAAGGGCGTGAAAAGTAAAACCATGCATGAAGCAACCGCCAAGGAAGATACTCGCTACGGCACCCTGATCGACCACAACATCGTCGGCACCACCCACCAGCACATCTATAACTTTCGCCTGGACATGGACATTGACGGGGAAAATAACTCACTGGTCGAAATAGACCCGGTCATCGCGCCAAACGACCGTGGCGGACCCCGCACCAGCACCATGCAGACTAAACAGCGGGTGGTCAGCACCGAACAACAAGCGGCACAGAAATTCGACCCGTCGACCGTGCGCCTGCTGAGCAACCTTAATAAGGAAAACAAAGTCGGCAACCCCGTGTCCTACCAACTGATCCCGTATGCCGGTGGTACTCACCCGGTGGCCAAGGGCGCCAATTTCGGCAAGGACGAATGGCTCTACCACCGTTTGAGCTTCATGGACAAACAACTCTGGGTGACGCGCTACAACCCGGACGAAAAGTACCCGGAAGGCAAGTACCCGAACCGCTCGCAAACCGACACCGGGCTCGGGCAGTTCACCCAGGATAACCAGTCCATCGACAACACCGACAATGTGGTGTGGCTCACCACCGGTACAACCCACATCGCCAGGGCCGAGGAATGGCCGATCATGCCGACCGAGTGGGTACACGTGCTGTTGAAACCGTGGAACTTCTTCGATGAGACTCCGACGCTGAACCTCAACGCGGCAAAATAACCTGTATAAGCCATGCCCCTGTCACCCTGGTGACGGGGGCATTGTTGTTTCAGGCGTACTGCTTGCGGTATTCACCAGGCGAAATACCAAAGCGCGACTTGAACGCGGTAGAGAAGTAGCTCGAATCGGAAAACCCCCACGAGTAACCCAGTGCCGACAACTTCTGTTCGGTACGCGACTGACGAAGGGATTCGGCACACAGGTCAAGGCGGCGATTTTTGATATAGCGCGCAACCACCAGGCCCTTGCGGGCAAACATCCGATACAACCCGCGCATCGATACCCCCACCTCCCGCGCCAGCAGTTCGGGGCAGAGGTCTTCCGAGCGAATATGCTCATCGATATAGCCGAGGGTCTTGCGAAAAATACGCTCATGCACATCATCGACGCCTTCACTCTGGCTGATGGCGGGGCGCAGCAGGCTGATCACGGCATCCAATGTCGCTTCGCTTTCCTGCTGGCTCAGGTTGGTCTGACGTGCAGCGTCCAGTATCAAGTGGTGCGACAGCGTGGCAATGGGTGACTTCCCGCCGATCCGGTGGCCGCACTTGACCGGGGTATAACGCAAGGACTGCTCGATCAGCCGGTGCGGCAGGATCAATGACAACTGTCGGGAGTTTTCGTGATAGGTGAAATCGCTGGGCTGGGAAGCATCGATCAAGGTGATGTCACCGGCGCACAGCGACACCCGGTTGTCGCCCTGCGCCATGCAGGCGCTGCCGTCAAGCTGGAACACCGCAAAGTACTTGCCGCCTTCGCTCGCGGCGACTTCCTTTGGCGTGCGGTACAGCCGCGCCTGGCAAGCATCGACAAAGCTGAGTTTGAGTGCACCGCTCTGGTACTCACTGATGTGACCGGAAAACTCATCGCCCAAGGTTTGCGCACTGAAGGCACCGCAGATGCGGTTGACCTGATGGATCCAATGATCGAACCCGTCACGGCGCTGTGCAATTGAAGAATTCATGTGAGGCCTCACGCAGGTTTATTGTTTTTATCTACGTTGATCCACGCTAAAACGAACAGCGACTCTGCTGGGATGATGGCGGCCTATTTAAGCCCGCCAAAACGCCGATAGAAACTCTCTCCGACATCCGGCAACGGCCCATCGGCTGTTTCCAGTGCACTGTTCAACCACTCCTCCGCCTTGGCGAAGATCAAACGGTAGATATTTCGGCACAGCTGTCGTGCAGCCCGGCCCTCCCAGTCGCCGGGCAGCAGTTCGTCCGGCAACTGTGGGTCACGCAGCAGCAATTTACGGTACTCATGCACTAGCAGAAGACGTGCCAGGAAGCAGTCGCTGGGCAGCAAATTGTCCTGCTCGCGCAGGGCTTGCCAGAGCGGTCGGAACAACTTGATGAACTCGCTGTAATGGGTCGCCAGCTCCTCGATGTTCCAGCTTTCGCGGACCTGCAGACGCAAGGCCTTTGAGGCCATTACATCCTGCGCAGTCGTCTCGAAGACAATGGTGTCTTCCTGGGCATCAAAGTCGGCCAGGGTCGCGTTCACGTCGGCACGATCACTGCGTGGACAGGCCAGCAGCACCGGAGAAATTGCACCAAAACCTTGCCACTCCAGCTCTTCGCGCACTTGTTTGCGCTTGTCCTGAGCCAGTTGTGTGAGCATTACCAGGCACCACGAGCCATCCCAGGCCGGGACGGTAGAGCTGTAGACCCGCTTGAACGCCTTGTCGAAACGCCGACGCCCGGCACCGGTGAGGCTGTAGTAACTGCGCCGGCCGACTTTTTCGGCGCTCAGCCAGCCTTCCTTGGTCAGGCGAAAGATCGACGTGCGGATCAGCCGCTCATTGATCCCGACAGGCTCGAGCAGTTGAATCAAACTCCCCAACCAGACCGTTCCGCCATGGGGCTCAATGGCATCCCCGTACAAGGTAATGATCAGGGAACTGGCGCGAATCGGCGTTTGCTCCTGAAAGCGCGTAATCAGTTGGTTCAAGGGGGTCAGGGACGACATGGACGTACCGGGCTGAAAAAAGAAAGGAATATACCGAAAAATTCGGCGCCAGAGTTCACTGGACGCTGCGCTTGGGGCGCAAACCGCTGTCGCTGATACGCGGCCGGTCGGGCTCCGGCTCGCCTAACGGCGCGCATTCTTGCATCTTCGTCAAGCAACGCTGGGCCAGGCGCTGATATTCAAGCGTGCCCGCGCGCTTCCAGGCCACTTCTTCATCACTGAGGGTGCGTTTGACGCTGGCCGGTGTGCCCATAACCAATGACTGCGGCGGGCACTCGAAACCGGCTTTAACGAACGCCGCCGCCGACACAAATGAGCGCTCACCGATGCGCGCATGGTCCATCACCACGGCATTCATCCCCACCAGAGCATCAGCGCCCACCCGACAGCCGTGCAAAACCGCGCCATGCCCGATGTGACCGTTGCGCTCCACCACCGTATCGCTGTCCGGAAAACCATGCATGACGCAGGTGTCCTGAAGATTGGCGCCCTCTTCGAGCACGATCCGCCCGAAATCACCGCGCAAACTCGCCAGCGGGCCGACGTAGCAATGCGGGCCAATGATCACATCGCCGATCAGCACCGCTGAAGGGTGGACATAGGCGGTGGGATCGACCACCGGGGTCAGGCCATCGAGGCTGTAACAGGTCATGAACGCTTCCTTTTGACTCAGTGCCTGGCGTATTCGCAAAGCGATGCCAATGTTCTGGCATTTTGTATCACATCACTTTTGTAATCACAATTTAAAAAAAAGCGTATCACTTAAAAACCTCTCACCAGCAACCCCGTAAAATCGGCCATACAACGCCTTTAAAGCGCATAAAATCGGGGCTTTCAGGTCATAACCCCTCATTAAAAAGCGCTACACAAAAACTAAAACCAACAGAATAAGACACGTTAAATTAATTTTATCGTTGCATTTGTGTATCACGTCAAAGCTATACTTGGGCAAAACCGGCCCCTCAGGCCGATCCAATAATGAGCCGGCTGACCGCCGAGCGTGCACCGTGAGGGCATCCGCCATGCCACTAACCCTTGCCGTCGAGTTCATCGAGCCCGGCGTGCGTTTGATTACCTTGCAGCGCCCGCAAGCCTTGAACGCCCTGACCACCCAATTGCTTGGCGAACTGGCCGACGAACTGAACGCTGCGCAAAGCGATCACAACACCCACGCGGTGGTCATCACCGGCAGCGCCAAGGCCTTTGCCGCAGGCGCCGACATCAACGAAATGGCCGAAAGCAATCTGGTCGGCATCCTCGACGACCCGCGCCAGGCGTCCTGGCAGACCCTCACTCGTTTCAGCAAGCCGTTGATTGCAGCGGTTAACGGGTTTGCCCTGGGCGCTGGCTGCGAGCTGGCAATGCATGCCGACATCATCATCGCGGGTGAAGACGCACGCTTCGGCCAGCCGGAAATCAACCTGGGGATCATGCCCGGCGCGGGGGGCACCCAACGTCTGCTGCGCGCCGTGGGCAAGTCGATGGCCATGCAAATGGTCCTGACCGGCGAGCCGATCAGCGCCCGCCAGGCCCTGCGTTCAGGGCTGGTGAGTGAAGTGACCCAGCCCGAATTCACTGTCGAACGCGCACTGCACATCGCCCACAGCATCGCCACCAAGGCGCCGCTGGCCGTGCGCCTGGCCAAAGAGGCGCTGCTGAAGGCAATGGACACTGACCTTGCCAGCGGCCTGCGCCTGGAGCGCCATGCCTTCACCCTGCTGGCCGGCACCCGTGACCGCGATGAAGGCATCCGCGCCTTCCAGGAAAAGCGCCGACCAGCCTTCACCGGTGAATAAACCGCGCACTCGAACGACTTCTCAAGCGAGCATCAAGACCATGACTTTCGAACACATTGTGTTTTCCATTGAGGCCGGCGTTGCGCTGCTCAGCCTCAACCGCCCCGAGCAGCTCAATAGCTTCAACACGCAGATGCACGGCGAGGTCAAGGAAGCCCTTAAACAGGTGCGGCAAAACCCCGAAGTGCGGGTATTGCTGCTGACCGGCGAAGGCCGCGGCTTTTGCGCCGGGCAAGACCTCAGCGACCGCAATGTGTCGCCCGGCAGCGAAGTGCCGGACCTGGGGCTATCCATCGAGAAATTCTACAACCCGTTGATCCGCCAACTGCGCGATCTGCCCATGCCGGTGATTTGCGCCGTAAATGGCGTGGCGGCCGGGGCCGGGGCCAATATCCCGCTGGCCTGCGACCTGGTGCTAGCGGCGCGCTCGGCCAGCTTTATCCAAGCCTTCTGCAAAATCGGCCTGATCCCGGATTCCGGCGGCACCTGGACCTTACCTCGTCTGGTCGGCATGGCACGGGCCAAGGCCCTGGCCCTGCTTGGCAATAAACTGAGCGCCGAACAAGCGGAACAATGGGGCCTGATTTACCGCTGTGTAGACGATGCTGAACTGCGCAACGAAGCCCTGATCCTCGCCCGCCACCTGGCCACGCAACCGACCTATGGCATGGCACTGATCAAACGCAGCCTCAATGTCAGCCTGAGCAACACCTTCGATGAACAATTGGAGCTGGAAAAAGACCTGCAACGCCTGGCCGGGCGCAGCGACGATTACCGTGAAGGCGTCAGCGCCTTCATGGAAAAACGCAGCCCGCGTTTCAAGGGGTGCTAGCCATGAGTGCTCTCAACCTCAATGCCCGCATCGGCGTGATTGGCGCCGGGGCCATGGGCGCCGGGATCGCCCAGGTCGCAGCGCAGGCCGGCCATCAGGTGCTGTTGCTTGACAACCGTCCGGGCGCTGCTGCCCAGGCCATTGACAACATTGATCGGCAACTGGGCAAACGCGTCGAAAACGGCAAGCTCGCCGCAGAAGCCCGAGACGCCACCCTCGCCCGCCTGCACCCGGTCGAAAACGCACAAGCGCTGGCTGACTGCGCATTGGTCATCGAAGCCATTGCCGAGAACCTCGAGGCCAAGCGCGCGCTGTTTGTGCAGTTGGAGAGCCTGTGCAGTACACAATGCGTGTTCGCCAGCAACACCTCGTCGCTGTCGATCACCGGCATCGCCGCGCCACTCAAGCACCCGCACCGCCTGCTCGGCCTGCATTTTTTCAACCCGGCGCCGGTCATGGCGCTGGTGGAAGTGGTGTGTGGCGTGGCCAGCGACCCGGTGCTCGCCGACTGCTTGTACGACACCGCCAAGGCCTGGGGCAAAAAACCGGTGCACACGCGCTCCACGCCCGGATTTATTGTTAACCGTGTCGCCCGGCCGTTTTACGCCGAAAGCCTGCGCCTGCTGCAAGAAGGCGCAGCCGATTGCCCAACGCTTGATGCGCTGCTGCGTGAAGCCGGTGGCTTCGCCATGGGCGCGTTCGAATTGACCGACCTGATCGGCCATGACGTCAACTACGCAGTCACCTGCTCGGTGTTCGACGCCTATTATGGCGACCCACGCTTTCAGCCATCACTGGCACAAAAAGCGCTGGTCGACGCAGGCCGCTTGGGGCGCAAAAGCGGTCAGGGTTTCTACTGCTACAGCGAGCAGGCCGAACGCCCCGGCGCCAGCACCCTGCCGAATGCTCCAGCCCCGCAAACCTGCGCGGTCGAGGGCGATCTGGGTGCTTTGCAACCGCTGCTCAGCCGCTTGCAAGGCCAGGGCGTAAAGGTCATCAGCCGTGACGGGGGCGGCCTGCTGCGAGTTGGCGATGCGGTGCTGGCCCTGAGTGACGGGCGCATGGCGTGCCAACGGGCGCAGGAAGACGGCCTGCGCAATCTGATACTGCTCGACCTCGCCTTCGATTACCGCCAGGCCACACGCATTGGTATCAGTTGCGCCGCCGGTATCGAGCCGCAGGCTTTTGAACAAGGCGTGGGGCTGCTGCAACGGGCCGGGCTGCACGTCAGCCTGCTCAGTGACACCCCGGCGCTGGCGGTGTTGCGCACCGTGGCCATGCTGGCCAACGAGGCTGCCGACGCGCTGCTGCAAGGTGTGGCCTCAGCCGCTGACATCGATCTGGCGATGCGCGCTGGCGTCAACTACCCCCAAGGTCCGCTGGCCTGGGCTGACGCCATCGGCCCGGCCTATGTGCTGCGGGTGCTGCACAACCTGCAAGCCACGTACGGAGAAGACCGCTATCGGCCGTCGTTACTGCTGCGCCGCCGTGTCGCTGAAGGGAGAACACTGCATGACTGACCTTGAAGCCATGAACCTGGCCAACCAATGTGCCCAGGCAATGCTCACGCGTGACGCGGCCAGCCAGGCCATGGGCATGCATTTACTGGCAGCAGCACCCGGTTGCGCGCACGTGAGCATGAGCGTGCGCGCAGACATGATCCAGGGGCACGGCACCTGCCACGGCGGCTACCTGTTTGCTTTGGCCGACTCGGCATTCGCCCTGGCCTGCAACAGTTACAACGACGCCACCGTCGGCCTCGGTTGCAGCATCGACTACGTTGCTCCGGCCCGCCTGGGTGACACCTTGAGCGCGGAGTGCCGCGAGCAAAGCCGCGCCGGGCGTACCGGCAACTACGACGTGCGCATTACCAACCAACTGGGCCAGCTGATTGCGCTGTTCCATGGCAAATCCTACAAAGTGCGCGGCACGGTGCTGGCGCAGGAGACCCCCAATGAATGACGCCTTGATCATCGACGCGGTACGCACCCCGATTGGCCGTTATGCCGGTGCCTTGAGCAGCGTGCGCACCGACGACCTTGGCGCGGTGCCGCTGCGTGAGCTGCTGCGCCGTCACCCGCAAGTAGACTGGAACAGCGTCGACGACGTGATCTACGGCTGCGCCAATCAGGCTGGCGAAGACAACCGCAACGTTGCACGCATGTCGGCCTTGCTCGCCGGGCTGCCAGTGAGTGTGCCGGGCACCACCCTCAATCGTTTGTGCGGTTCCGGGCTGGACGCCATCGGCAACGCCGCCCGCGCCATTCGCTGTGGTGAGGCCGGTTTGATGCTGGCCGGTGGCGTTGAGTCGATGTCACGCGCGCCCATGGTCATGGGCAAGGCCGAGCAGGCGTTTTCTCGCGAGGCTCAGCTGTACGACACCACCATCGGCTGGCGCTTTATCAACCCGCTGATGAAGCAGGCCCACGGCGTCGATTCGATGCCCGAAACCGCTGAAAACGTCGCAGAGCAGTTTGCTATCTCCCGAGCCGATCAGGACGCCTTTGCTTTACGCAGCCAGCAACGCGCCGCGGCTGCCCAAGCCAGCGGGCGCCTGGCCAAAGAAATCGTCGCGGTACAGATTGCCCAGCGCAAAGGCCCGGCCAAAGTGGTCGAGCACGACGAACACCCGCGTGGCGACACCACCCTCGAACAACTGCAAAAACTCGGCACACCATTTCGTGCAGGTGGCAGCATCACCGCAGGCAACGCCTCGGGGGTCAATGACGGTGCCTGCGCGCTGTTGATGGCCAGCCCCGAAGTGGCCAAGCGCTTCGGTTTGGTCGCCCGCGGCCGGGTGGTGGCAATGGCCGCCGCCGGTGTCGAACCGCGCATCATGGGCATTGGTCCGGTACCCGCCACCCACAAGGTGCTGGAGCTGGCCAACCTGAGCCTGGCCGACATGGATGTAATCGAACTCAACGAAGCCTTTGCCGCACAAGGCCTGGCGGTTCTGCGCGAGCTGGGCCTGGCCGACAACGACCCACGGGTAAACCCCAATGGCGGCGCCATTGCCCTGGGCCACCCGCTGGGCATGAGTGGCGCGCGACTGGTCACCACCGCCCTGCATGAGCTGGAAGAACGTCGTGGCCGCTATGCCCTGTGCACCATGTGTATCGGCGTCGGCCAGGGCATAGCGCTGATCATCGAACGCCTGGGCGACTAAAAGATTCGCGATTCCCGGGGAGCCGAGCGGTATCCTTGGGGCATGCACTCAAGGCCCGGCATTTAAGCCGGGCTGATAGACAAAAATAATTCGAGTGAACTCATGAACATGCCAATGTCAACGACCGTGCTTAACCCGTTGCTGGACCCGATGGAAACTGCCAGCGTCGATCAATTGCGAGAACACCAGCTCGAACGCCTGCGCTGGAGCCTGGGCCACGCCTACAACAACGTGCCGCTGTACCGTCAGCGCTTCGATGCACTGGGCATTCACCCCAACGACGTCACGTCTCTGGCGGACCTGGCCAAGTTCCCCTTCACCACCAAGAACGACCTGCGTGACAACTACCCGTACGGCATGTTTGCCGTGCCCATGAATGAGGTCGTACGCCTGCATGCCTCCAGCGGTACCACCGGCAAACCGACGGTGGTGGGCTATACCCAGAACGACATCGACACCTGGGCCAATGTGGTTGCCCGTTCAATTCGCGCCGCTGGCGGCCAGCGTGGCGACAAGGTGCATATTTCCTATGGCTACGGCCTGTTTACCGGCGGTCTGGGCGCCCACTACGGAGCTGAACGGCTGGGCTGCACGGTGATCCCGATGTCCGGCGGGCAAACCGAAAAACAAGTGCAACTGATCAAGGATTTCCAGCCGGACATCATCATGGTCACCCCCTCGTACATGCTCAATATTGCCGATGAGCTAGAACGCCAGGGCATCGACCCGCACAAGCTGGCCTTGCGCCTGGGGATCTTCGGCGCCGAGCCGTGGACCGGCGAACTGCGCAGCGCCATCGAAGCGCGACTGGGCATCACCGCACTGGACATCTATGGCCTTTCGGAAATCATGGGCCCCGGCGTTGCCATGGAGTGCGCAGAAAGCAAAGACGGCCCGACCATTTGGGAAGACCACTTCTACCCCGAAATCATCGACCCGGTCACCGGCGAGGTGCTGCCAGACGGGCAAATGGGCGAACTGGTGTTCACCTCCCTGAGCAAGGAGGCGCTGCCCATGATCCGCTACCGCACCCGCGACCTCACGCGCCTGCTTCCAGGTACGGCGCGGCCCATGCGGCGCATCGACAAAATCACCGGGCGCAGCGATGACATGCTGATCATTCGCGGGGTCAACGTGTTCCCGACCCAGGTCGAGGAGCAAGTACTAAAAGTAAAACAACTTTATGAAAGCTATGAGATCCATCTGTATCGCAATGGCAATCTCGACAGCGTGGACGTGCACGTAGAGCTTAAAGCCGAGCATCAGCACCTCAGCAGCGAACAACAGAGCGCCGTGACCAACGAGCTGAGCCGACATATCAAAACCCATATCGGCATCAGTTCCCGTATCGTTTTGCAGCCGCTGCATTCGCTCAAGCGCTCGGAAGGCAAAGCCTGCCACGTGATTGATAAACGCCCTAAAGCCTGACCACCGGCCTGCAGGTGCGAGCTTGTCGCGCGATCTTTTCAGCATCAAAAGATCGCGAGGCAAGCTCGCTCCTACTGATGATTGACGTACAGCCCCGCTTTTGCGGGGCTTTTTTTCGCCTGGCAAACACCCAAATACGCCAAAAGCGATACAAAAAATAAATAGAACACACTATTTTGTGTTTGATATTAATTTTTGTATCGCTTATAAAGTTCTCCATGCCTATGAACACATGCAAGGCGGGAGAGCCCCATGTACGCACAGCTTGTAGAAACCGGCGTTAAGCGCATCAAGGACCTGGCGGAGATGTCCGATCAGGAACGCGCCTTCCAGGAAAAAATCGACGCCGAAATCAAGATCGAAGCCAAAAACTGGATGCCCGATGCCTATCGGCAAACCCTGATCCGCCAGATCTCTCAACACGCCCACTCAGAAATCGTCGGCATGCTGCCGGAAGGCAACTGGGTCACCCGCGCGCCGTCGCTCAAACGCAAACTGCAATTAATGGCCAAGATCCAGGACGAAGCCGGCCACGGCCTGTACCTGTACAGCGCGATGGAAACCCTGGGCGCCGACCGCGACGAAGAAATCGCCAAGCTGCACAGCGGCAAGGCCAAGTACTCGAGCATCTTCAATTACCCGACCCTGAACTGGGCCGACATGGGCGCCGTCGGCTGGCTGGTGGATGGCGCGGCCATCGTCAACCAGGTAGTGCTGCAGCGCACCTCTTACGGGCCTTATTCACGGGCCATGGTGCGTATCTGCAAGGAAGAGAGTTTTCATCAGCGTCAGGGCTACGAAATCCTCCTGACCATGATGCGCGAAGGCAATCAGGCACAAAAAGACATGGTCCAGGACGCGATCAACCGCCTCTGGTGGCCGTCGCTGATGATGTTCGGCCCCAGCGACGAACACTCCCCCAACAGCGCCCAGTCCATGGCCTGGAAGATCAAGCGCCAGAGCAACGACGAATTGCGCCAGCGTTTCATCGACCAAACCATTCCACAGCTTGAACTGCTGGGCTGCACCTGCCCCGACCCGGACCTGAAGTGGAACGCCGAACGCGGTCATTACGACTTCGGCGAAATCCAGTGGAACGAATTCTACGAAGTGCTCAAGGGTAACGGCCCGTGCAACCAGGAGCGCGTCGCCACCCGCCGCAAGGCCATTGAAGACGGCGCCTGGGTGCGCGAAGCCGCCGTCGCCCACGCCCGTAAAAAACACAATAAGAACGCTGCCTGATCCGGAGTTACCGTTATGTCTGAATGGACCCTCTTTGAAGTCTTTGTGCGCAGCAAGCACGGCCTCAACCACAAACACGTTGGCAGCGTTCACGCCGCCGACACCACCATGGCCATCGAGAACGCCCGCGAGCTGTACACCCGCCGCAGCGAAGGCGTCAGCCTGTGGGTGGTGCCCTCCAGGTTGATTACCGCCTCGTCGCCGGATGAAAAAGACCCGTTGTTTGACCCGGCCGACGACAAGGTCTACCGCCACGCCAGCTTCTACGAGTTGCCGGCCGAAGTCGGGCACATGTGAGGTCAACCATGAAGCCAACTACTGATCTGACCGAATACCTCCTGCGCCTCGGCGACAGCGCCCTGATCCAGGGCCAGCGCCTGTGCCAGTGGTGCGGCCATGCACCTGCACTGGAAGAAGAACTGGCGCTGATGAACGTCGGCCTCGACCTGGTCGGCCAGGCGCGCAACTGGCTGGAATACGCCGCCGAACTGTTGGATGACGGCCGCGATGCAGACCACCTGGCCTTCCGCCGGGATGAGCGGGCCTATCGCAATTTGCTGCTGGTGGAGCAACCCAATGGCGATTACGCGGTCACCATTCTCAAGCAGTTTTTGTATGACGCTTGGCACCTGCCAGTCCTTGAAGGCCTGAGCCAGTCCAGCGACGAGCGCATCGCCGGTATCGCCGCCAAAGCCGTCAAAGAAGTCACCTACCACCTGCGTCGCTCCAGCGAATGGGTGGAGCGGCTCGGTGACGGCACCGACGAAAGCCACGCGCGCATGCTCGCCGCCCTCCCCGAGGTGTGGCGCTTTACCGTGGAACTGACCAGCGCCGATGACAGCGAACAACGCCTGTGCGAGGCCGCCATCACGCCGGACACCGCCCACGTTGCTGCCACATGGCAAGCCACCGTCAGCGACACGTTTACCCGCGCCACCCTGCCCGTGCCCGCGGCACCGAGCTATTTCTACCTGAACGCGCGAAGCGGCCTGCACACCGAACACTTGGGCATTCTGCTGGCCGAAATGCAGTTTTTGCCCCGAGCGTACCCCGATGCAACCTGGTGAGCTGATCGCCAGCGACCTCGGCGCGCGCCCGGTGCAACCCACGGACCTGGCGGCGGCGTGGGCCATCCTTGCGCAGGTCATGGACCCGGAAGTGCCGGTGGTCAGCGTGGTCGACCTGGGTATTGTCCGCGATCTGGCCTGGCAAGCCGGGCACTTGCATGTGGTGGTCACGCCCACCTATTCCGGCTGCCCCGCCACAGAAGTGATCGAGAGCGATATTCGTGAGGCATTGGAGCTGGCCGGTTTTCGCGCACCGCAACTGGAGCGCAAGTTGACCCCGGCCTGGTCCACCGACTGGATCACCCACAGTGGCCGCGAGCGCCTGCGCGCCTATGGCATCGCACCGCCGCAAGGCAGCGCCAGCAAGCGCACGTTGCTCGGCGAAAGCCCGGTGATCGCCTGCCCGCACTGCGCCAGCACCCACACCGAAGTGCTCAGCGAATTCGGCTCCACCGCCTGCAAGGCACTGTACCGCTGCCGCGACTGCCTGGAACCGTTCGACTATTTCAAATGCATCTGAGGCGCCCTCGGCCGTCTTGGTTGGAGAATAACCATGAGTAAGTTTCACAGCCTGACCATCAAGGATGTGCGCACCGAGACCCGTGATGCGGTGTCCATCGCCTTCGACATTCCGCAGCACCTGCAAGACAGTTTTCACTTCACCCAGGGCCAGCATCTGGTCATGCGCACCCTGCTGGACGGCGAAGAAGTGCGCCGCTCTTATTCGATCTGCACCGGGGTCAATGACGGCGAACTGCGAATTGCCGTCAAACGTGTCGCAGGCGGGCGTTTTTCAGCCTTTGCCAACGAGCAGTTAAAGGCCGGGCACAGTTTGGAAGTGATGCCGCCCGCCGGGCATTTTCACGTAGAGCTGGACCCGGCGCGCCATGGCAATTACCTGGCGGTGGCGGCTGGCAGCGGCATTACGCCGATTCTCTCGATCATCAAGACCACATTGCAGACCGAACCGCACAGCCGCGTGACGTTGCTGTACGGCAACCGCTCCAGCTCCGGCGCACTGTTTCGCGAGCAGCTCGAAGACTTGAAAAACCGCTATTTGCAGCGTTTGAACCTGATCTTCGTGTTCAGCCGTGAACAACAGGACGTCGACCTTTATAACGGCCGGATCAACGCCGAAAAATGCACCCAGCTGTTCACCCGCTGGCTCGACGTCAAGCAACTCGACGCCGCGTTTATCTGCGGCCCGCAAGAGATGACCGAAACCGTGCGCGACTGCCTCAAGTCTGAGGGCATGGCGCCTGAGAACATTCATTTCGAACTCTTTGCCGCTGCCGGCAGCCAGCAAAAACGCGAGGCCCGCGAGGCGGCCCGCCAGATCGACGCGGCAGTCAGCCAGATCACCGTGATCAGTGACGGTCGCGCCCTGGCCTTCGACCTACCGCGCAACAGCCAGAGCATCCTCGACGCAGGCAACGCGCAGGGTGCCGAGCTGCCGTATTCGTGCAAGGCCGGGGTGTGCTCGACCTGCAAGTGCAAGGTGATCGAAGGCGAAGTGGAGATGGACAGCAACCACGCCCTCGAAGACTACGAAGTGGCTGCCGGATATGTGCTGTCGTGCCAGGCATTCCCGGTCAGTGACAAGGTGGTATTGGATTTCGACCAGCTGTAACACCGTCTCGCCCCACTACAACAATAAGAAGGAGCGCACCATCATGACCCCCGACGACATCCAGCGTATTTGTCAAAACCCCGATTTCATTCAGTTGGTACGCCGCAAGCAAAACCTCTACTGGTCGCTGTCGCTGATCATGCTGGTGATCTACTTCGGCTTTGTGCTGCTGGTGGCGTTCTCCCCGGCCACCCTGGGCCAGCCCCTGAGTGACGGCGTGACCTCGGTGGGCATGCTCGTCGGTGTACTGGTGGTGTTGGCGGCCTTCGCCCTGACCGGCTTTTACGTGTACCGGGCCAACCGGGTCATCGACCCGCTTAACGATAAACTCAAGCAGGAGTGCGCCCTGTGAGCCGCCTCAATGCTGGGTTTGTTTTGCCTTTAGTGATGGTCGCGGACCTGGCGCTTGCCGCCGAGGAAACATCACGGCCATTGAACTGGAACGCCATCGGCATGTTTATGGTGTTTGTGCTGTTTACCCTCGGCGTCACGCGCTGGGCGGCCTTGCGCACACGCTCGGCCAGTGACTTCTACACCGCTGGCGGTGGCATGAGCGGTTTCCAGAACGGCCTGGCGATTGCCGGTGACATGATCTCGGCGGCGTCGTTTCTGGGCATCTCAGCGATGATGTTTCTCAACGGCTATGACGGGCTTTTGTACGCGCTGGGCGTATTGGCCGGCTGGCCGATCATCCTGTTCCTGATTGCCGAGCGCCTGCGCAACCTGGGCAAATACACGTTTGCCGACGTGGTCTCGTATCGCCTTGAACAAACACCGGTACGCCTGACTTCAGCGTTCGGCACCCTGACCGTGGCGTTGATGTACCTGGTGGCGCAGATGGTCGGGGCCGGCAAGCTCATTGAATTGCTATTTGGCATCGACTACCTCTACGCGGTGATCCTGGTTGGCGTGCTGATGGTGTTCTACGTGACCTTTGGCGGCATGCTGGCGACCACGTGGGTACAGATCATCAAGGCAGTGATGCTGCTGTTCGGCACCAGTTTCATGGCCTTTATGGTGCTCAAGCATTTTGGCTTCAGCACCGAAGCGATGTTCGCCCAGGCGAGCGCAGTCCACGCCAAGGGCACCGCAATCATGGCGCCGGGCGGCTTGCTGGCCAACCCTGTCGAGGCCATTTCCCTGGGGCTTGGCTTGATTTTCGGCACCGCTGGCCTGCCACACATTCTTATGCGTTTTTTCACCGTCAGCGATGCCAAGGAAGCCCGCAAGAGCGTGTTCTACGCCACAGGCTTTATCGGCTACTTCTACCTGCTGCTGATCATTGTCGGCTTTGGCGCCATCGTCATGGTCGGCACGGCCCCGGAGTTCCGTGACGCCAGCGGCGCAATCATCGGCGGCAGCAACATGATCGCCGTGCACCTGGCGCAGGCAGTAGGTGGCAACCTGTTTTTGGGGTTCATTTCGGCGGTGGCCTTCGCCACGATCCTGGCGGTGGTGGCCGGGCTCGCACTGTCGGGGGCCTCAGCGGTGTCCCATGACGTGTATGCCAGCGTCATCCGCAAGGGCCAGGTCAGCGAACAACAGGAAATTCGCGTGTCGCGCATCGCCACCCTGTGTATTGGCGTGCTGGCGATCATCCTCGGCCTGTTGTTTGAATCTCAGAACATTGCCTTCCTTTCCGGCCTGGTGCTGGCAATTGCCGCCTCGGTGAATTTCCCGGTGCTGTTCCTTTCCATGTACTGGAAAGGCCTGACCACCCGCGGCGCCGTACTCGGCAGCCTGTCGGGGCTGGTCTCGGCGATTGTGCTGCTGGTGCTCAGCCCGGCGGTGTGGGTCAACGTGTTGCAGCACGACAAGGCGCTGTTCCCGTATTCCAACCCCGCGTTGTTTTCCATGAGCCTGGCGTTTTTCAGCGCGTGGTTCTTTTCCGTGACCGACCGTTCGCCCCGCGCGGTCCTTGAGCGCGGCCGATACCTGGCGCAGTTCATTCGTTCCATGACCGGCATTGGCGCTGCGGGCGCCAGCAAACACTAATCCCATATTTTTAACCCGGAGGAACCGTGATGCCTCACGCCCCTACCCTGCAAAGTTTTATCGCTGGCCGCTGGATCGGCCAACACGGCGCTCAAGTGCTGCGCAGTGCCATCGACGGCCACGAACTGGCGCGCACCCACGAGGAGCGCCTGGACTTTGCCGAAGCCATCGAGCACGGTCGCCATCAAGGCATCAGCGCCCTGCAGGCCCTCGATTTTCAACAGCGCGCCCAGCGTCTCAAGGCATTGGCGCTGTACCTGAGCGAGCGCAAAGAACAGCTCTACGCGCTGTCCCACCACAGTGGCGCGACCCGTGCCGACAGCTGGATTGATATTGAAGGCGGCAACAGCACGCTGTTCACCTATGCCAGCCTCGGCTCGCGCGAACTGCCGTCGGGCAACATCGTGCACGAGGGCCCGGCGATGCCACTGAGCAAGCTGGGCACGTTCGCGGGCACGCACATTCTGGTGCCCCGTGGCGGCCTTGTGGTGCACATCAACGCCTTCAACTTCCCGATCTGGGGCATGTTGGAAAAATTTGCCCCCAGCTTTCTGGCCGGCATGCCGTGCATTGTCAAACCGGCCAGCGCCACCAGCTACCTGACCGAGGCCGTGGTACGTCTGATGGACGAGTCGGGCTTGCTGCCTGCGGGCAGCCTGCAACTGATCATTGGCAGCACCGGTGACTTGCTCGACCGCCTGCAAGGCCAGGATGTGGTGACTTTTACCGGGTCTGCCGACACCGCCGCCAAGCTGCGGGTCAACCCCAACCTGATCCGCCACTCGGTGCCGTTCAACGCCGAAGCAGACTCGCTGAACTGCGCAATTTTGGCCCCGGACGTGAGCCCGGACGATGAAGAGTTCGAGCTGTTCATCAAAGAAGTAGCCCGCGAGATGACCACCAAGGCCGGGCAAAAATGCACCGCCATCCGCCGCGCCATCGTCCCGGCCAAGCACATCGATGCGGTAGCCAGCCGCTTGCGTGATCAATTGCGTAAAGTCGTGGTCGGCGACCCGTCGGTCGAAGGCGTGCGCATGGGTGCACTGGCTTCCCACGATCAACTCAAAGACGTCAGCGAACGCCTTGAAAGCCTGCTGCAAAGCAGCGACCTGCTGTTCGGTGCCCGCGACGGTTTTGAGCCACGCGGTACAAACGTCAGCCAGGGTGCGTTCTTTGCCCCAACCTTGCTGCAAGCCCGTGACCCGCATGCTGAAGGCGGCGCCCATGACATCGAAGCGTTCGGCCCGGTCAGCACCTTGATGGCCTACGACGATCTCGACGAAGCACTGGCACTGGCCGCACGCGGCAAAGGCAGCCTGGTGGCCAGTTTGATCACCAAAGACCCGCACATTGCGGCCAAGGCCATCCCGGTGGCGGCAGCCTGGCACGGCCGTTTACTGGTGCTTGATCGTGAATCAGCGGCAGAGTCCACCGGCCATGGCTCGCCCCTGCCGCAACTCAAGCACGGCGGCCCGGGCCGCGCGGGCGGCGGCGAAGAGTTGGGCGGTTTGCGCGCGGTTAAACACTACCTGCAACGCGCCGCCGTACAGGGTTCGCCGAGCATGCTGGCAGCAGTCACCGGTGAGTACGTACGCGGCGCCAAGGTCATCGAAACCGACGTGCACCCGTTCCGCCGGTATTTCCAGGACCTGCAGATCGGCGAGTCACTCTTGACCCACCGGCGCACCGTCACCGAAGCCGACCTGGTGAACTTCGGTTGCCTGTCGGGTGATCACTTCTATATGCACTTCGACGACATCGCCGCCAAGGAATCGCAGTTCGGCAAACGCATTGCCCACGGCTACTTTGTGCTGTCGGCAGCGGCCGGCCTGTTCGTCTCCCCGGCACCCGGCCCGGTACTGGCCAACTACGGGCTGGACACCCTGCGGTTTATCAACCCGGTGGGGATTGGCGACACCATTCAGGCGCGCCTGACCTGCAAGCGCAAAATTGACCAAGGCAAGAAGAGTCCCCAAGGCATCCCGCAAGGGGTGGTGGCGTGGGATGTTGAAGTGACCAACCAACTGGGCGAACTGGTCGCCAGTTACGATATTTTGACCTTGGTGGTTAAGCGCGAAGCTTAAGAGCCTTCCACCTGAAGCGATCGAGAACCATACTGCAAGCGCCCCAAAGGACTGAGCTGAGTCTTTTGGGGCGCATTTTGTTCTGAGCTTAAAATGGCAAACCTACACGCGCCTTAACAGGATTGATCCACATGACACACCCCATCTTCCGCCAGGCAGTACCCGCAGACACCGATCGCTGCTTCGAAATCGAAACCCAGGCCTACGAAGGCGACGAAGCCGCCACTCACGCAAAAATTGCCACGCGTATCGGTCAGTATCCTGAAGGCTTTCTGGTACTGGAACTGGACGGCGAAATCGCCGGGTTCATCAACAGTGGTTGCGCCCATGAAGTGGTCATGTCTGACGAGTCTTTCAAAGAGCTGGCAGGCCACGACCCAGACGCTGCCAATGTCGTGATCATGTCGGTGGTGCTGGATCCGGCCCATCAAGGCCAGGGCCATGCGGGCAAGCTGATGCGCCAATTTGTCGAACATATGCGCGGCATGGGTAAATCCACCATTCACCTGATGTGCAAAGAACAGCATATCGACCTTTACAAACACTTTGGCTATGCCTACGTGCAGCCTTCGCCCTCCGAGCATGGCGGGATGGCGTGGCACGAGATGGTGATGGTCTTGTAGGAGCGAGCTTGCCTCGCGATCTTTTGATCTTGAGCTGTTCGCAAGTTTTAACCTCGCTGTCATACAAATCACCATGACTTGACCGTAACGTGTCTTCGACATTGTCACGGTCTGCTTCCCCTCCTCATGCTGAAAGCCAATCATAAATCCAAAAAACTGACACACATGTCAGTTTTTTTCAGTTTGAGCCAGCAACTCACCTAATCCCTGCGCCCCAGAACAAAATCCTTAAAATCACGTTAAAACCCATAAAAAACCGCGACTTACATAGCAGCTTTACAGAAACAACACACATCCAGAGCTTTCGTAACAAAATAATATTGCTGAAATCAAAATGAAACACCGCTCCCCTACTCTCCAACCTGTCACTTGAGACAGGTTCGACAGCTACTGTGCCCTGGCTAACCACAAGTGAGAATCTGAATGGGCGATCAGCTGTGTGATCCCCTCTGTGGACTGGAGTACACGTGATGCGAAGCTGGGAAGAACCTAAGAAAAAACGCCTGCATATCGAGATCATTCCGATGATCGACGTGATGATGTTTCTGCTGGTGTTTTTCGTATTGATCAGTCTCAACGTGATCCCTGCGCTGGGGATCAAGACTCAGTTGCCAGGCGCTGCACACGCGCAACAACTCAAGCCGCAAAACAAGGCTGTGATTACCCTGGGCCTGGACGACCGCCTGCAACTGGACGGCAAGGACCTGGACCAGACCGAACTGGTGGTACAGCTCAAGGCCATGGAAAACCCTGAGCAGAAGATGGTGATCATCCTCAACAGCGATGAGGGTGTTGAAGTAGCGCGTTTGGTGAGCGTGATGGACGTGCTCAAAAGCAGCGGTTTCTCCTCCGTTTCCATCGCGACCCGGAAGCTCTAAGTCATGTCGGTTCTTTTCAAATCCCGCAAAGCAATCGCCTGTCTTCCAGCGATTTGCCTGCTGGCGGTGGCCATTCATAGCGCCACACACACAACCTTGAAGATCACCCCGAAGTACGACGATACAACCGTCGAAATCGCCTTGATCGATCCTGAGGAATTGCTCCCGCCGCCACCTGAACCCGAGCCTGAGCCAGTGGTTGAACAACCGCCACCGCCGCCGGAAATCGAAGAGGCCGAAGCGCAAATCGAAGAGCCGCCACCACCGCCACCCAAGCCCAAGCCGCCGGCACCAAAACCGCCGCCGCCCAAGCCCAAACCGCAAGTGGTCAAGGCCGCACCGACACCGCCCAAGCCACAACCTGTGGTGCAGGCACCGGCCCCCGCGCCAACAGCAGCACCGCCAGCGGCAGCCCCGGTGGCCAGACCTGTTGCCCAGGTGCCCCACACCAACCCGGCAGACCAGGAGAGCCGCTACACCGCTCGCCTGCTGGCGGAGTTAGAGAGATACAAGCAATACCCGCGAGGTCGCGAAGCTTCATTACAACGCCCGGAAGGCAATGTGGTGGTGTGGTTGCTGATTGATCGAAGCGGCAAGGTGCTCGATTCGGGCATTGAAAAGAAGGCGGCAAACATGTTGCTCAATCGGGCAGCACAAACAAGTTTGAAACGCCTCGACCAAGTTGTGCCTTTTCCCGACAACACTTTTTCGGGCAAGGATAAATACCGCTTTAGCGCCACGCTTGTATACAACATTGAGCAATAACTAAAACCACTTCTGCTCCACTCATGATGTTCAAGAGGAAAGCGTTTTGAAACTCAATACTTTATTTGCAACGTTGCTGGCCGTTGGGGTTGGCGGCTGGACTTTGTCTGCGCTCGCGCAAGATTCAGTTGATATAGGTGACGTTAAAGTAACCGGCCAAAGTCTGGGCAATGGCCATATGGTTCAGGAAGATTCGCCCAAAGCGCGCTCAACGGTAACCAAAGAGGCGATGGACGAAATGGCACCCACTGCCAACGCCCTCGACAAACTCAAGTACACGCCCGGCATCAACGTGTCCAGCACCGACGCCTCGGGCCTCAGCGGCACCAGCTTCACCATGCGCGGCATGAACTCCGACCAGGTCGGCGTCTCGGCTGACGGCATCCCGATCAACGACTCGGGTGACTACTCGATCTATCCAAACTTGCTCGGCGACCCTGAGAACTTCAGTGAAATATTCGCCACTCAAGGTTCTTCGGAAATCGACGGCCCACATATTGGTTCCAGCGGTGGCAACATTGGCCTGGTGACCCTGCGTCCGACGAAAGACTTTGGTGTTTTCGTTAAACAGGCGGTGGGCTCCAACAGCCTCGACAAATCATTTGTGCGTATTAACACCGGCGACATCAACGGTTTTAAAACGTATGTATCGGCTTCGCACACCGAAGGTGATAAATGGCGCGGTAAAGGTGTTGTACGCGCAGACAAAGTTGAATGGAACACGTTATTTGAAGACGGCAATGGCAACTCGACCAACGCCATCATTAAATACAACCGCCAGGACAACTATAACTACAACACGCTGAGCAAGGCGCAGTTCGAGAAGTCGGGTCGCAGCCTTGATTACGCAGAAAACCCGATCTACAACAGCAGCGGCAAGTTGACCTCGTATTACAAGATCAACCGTAACCCGTTTGAAAACGTGTCCGCCACGCTGACCCAGCGCTTCCAGCTGCGCGACGACCTGTCACTGTCCATCGCGCCTTACTACATGTGGGCCAACGGCGGCAGCTTCAGCGGCCAGACCGCCTCCGCCCTGTCGTCCACCAGCAGCAAAGCCGGCAACTACGACCTCAAGGGCCTGCCGTACGACACCTACTACCGCCCTTCCTGGACCGAAACCTGGCGTACAGGTATCTACAACAAGCTGAAATGGGACATGAATGAGTCCCACAGCATCGACCTGGGCTACTGGTACGAGCGCGCCCGTCAGCGCCAGACCCAGCCATTTATCAGCATCGATGCCAACGGCGCGCCAAGCGACATCTGGGGCGATTACAACTCGGGCAACCAGGTTAAAGACAACAATGGCGTGACCGTACAGGGCCGCCATCAGTACACCGTTACCCCGGCGCAGAAACTCTCGCTGCAAGACACCTGGATCGTGACACCCGACCTGACCCTGGTCGGTGGCCTTGCCTACCAGTACGTCGAGCGTGACGGTAACAACCTCGGCGACCTGTACAACAAGCCTGAAAAGCGTGACGCCAAGTACCACCAGTTCCTGCCGAACTTCAGCGCCCGTTACCAGATCAACGAGCAGAATCAGGCGTTCTATAACATCACCCGCAACATGCGTACCCCGCCTAACTACGTGCTGTACAACGTTGGCGACTCGATCAGCACCAAGCCTGAGCTGAGCTGGAACCAGGAACTGGGCTGGCGCTTCACCAAGGACGACATGGCGTTGAGCGCAACGTTGTTCCACATCTCGTACCGCGACCGTCAGTTGTCGACCACCAACTCGGATGGCGACTACGAAATGCTCAACGTCGGCAGTGTGGTCAACAAAGGTCTGGAACTGGAGTGGAGCGGCCTGCTGCCGTACAACTTCAACTACTACACCTCGTACACCTACACCGATTCCGAGCAGAAAGACGACATCACAATCCGCAACAGAAACCTGCCGACCGCGGGCAAACAACTGGCCAACGTGCCGAAAAACATGCTTAACGCCAGCATCGGTTGGGACAACAAACGCTACTACGCCAACATCGCCGGCAAATACGTCGGCAGCTACTACGGCGACTTGACCAACGACCAGGAAATCGCTGGCCGTACCACCGTTGACCTGAGCGCCGGTGTGCGCCTGCCAGTCGACAAAAAGATCTTCAAATCTGCCGCCATCCGCGTCTCGATGCTCAACGTTTTCGACAAGGAATACCTGTCGTCGGCACGCACCGTGGTGCTCAACGCCGCGCCGGTTAACGGTCTGAACGCTGCAACGCCGTACTACAACGTCGGTGAAGAACGTACTGCCATGGTTTCGTTTGAAGCCAGCTTCTAACCCTTGATTTGACCTGTAACCAGGCCCGGCTAAACAGCGGGCCTGGGCTGTACCCACCCATAGGAAGAACCTGATGAACATGAATCTGCTGCACGATCTCACTTTCTACGTCATGTACGGCGCTGCTGCGCTGGCCGCCTTTGTCGTCGTTGAACGTTGCATCTTTTTCAGCTACTCCCTGCGCAAGGCCCGCCAACTTGTCCCGGCCATCAGCGGCAAAGTGCGCAGCGTCGATGACCTGCCAGCAGCCTTGACCCAACGTGACAGCCTGCCACTGCAATTGCTTTCGCAGATTTACGACGGCCGTCGTCAACTGCACTCGCACCAGGAACTCGAAGACCTCGGCCAGGCCATTTACATCTCCATGCGCGGCAAGCTGTCCCACAGCCTGTGGATCCTCGAAGCCGTCGTCGCCGGCGCACCGCTGCTGGGTTTGCTCGGCACCATCATGGGCATCATCGACACCTTCAAGGCCCTGGCCGAAGCCGGTGTTTCCGACCCGGGTGAAGTGTCCCGCGGTATCGGTACGGCGCTGTACGCCACCGCGCTGGGTATCGCCATTGCACTGGTGGGCATGGTCTTCAACAGCCATTTGCAAGACCGCCTGGAACTGATCAACGACAACCTGAAAATGCTTCTGCTGCGCGCAGGCCTGGGCACTCAATACGTCGCCTCCCCTACGCCTGCCGCCTCGCTGGCCGGCCAGCCACGTACCGCCTGAGCCAAGCCAAGGAGCCCCCATGTCGAATGTATTCTCGCGCCTGTGCCAGGCCAGCCTGATTCTACCGCTGGCCCTGGCAATAGCCGCCTGTAACCCGCCCGGCAAAACGGTCGAGGTCAACATTGCTGCCATCAACGACTTCCACGGCAACCTCGCACCCAACCCGTTCACCTACGCCGATGCCTCGGCGCCGGGTGGCAAGGTGACGATGCAGGCGGGCGGTATCAACGCCCTCAGCGGTGTGGTCAGCGAACTGCGCAAAAAAGACCCGCAAACGCTGTTGGTCGGCGCCGGGGACATGATTGGGGCCAGCCCGCCGATGTCTGCCATGTGGGCCGACGAGCCGACGTTGACGGCTCTCGGCACCCTGGGGCTGAAATTCAGCGTGATCGGCAACCATGAACTGGATCAGGGCACGATCGAGTTGCAACGCCAGATCAACGGCGGCTGCGACTCACCGCGCCCGGAAAAGGCCTGTCTGTACAGCAAGGATTACAAAGGCACACGCTTCCCCTATGTGGCAGCCAACCTGATGGACGCACAAACCGGCAAGACGCTCTTTCCGGCTTACCAGATTGAAGAAGCCAACGGCGCGAAAATTGCGTTCGTCGGTGCCGTGCTGCGCAATGTGTCGACCTATGTCAGCACCCAAAGCATGAACGGCCTGTACACCATCGATGAAGCCGAAGCGGCCAACGCGCTGTTGCCAGAACTGCACAAGCAAGGCGTGGACGCGGTGATCATGGTGATTCACCAGGGCGGCGAAACCGCCGAATCCTTCGACAAGACCGATTGCAGCCAGCTCAAAGGCGACATCCTCGATGTGACCAACCGTCTGGCCCCGGAAATCAAAGTGGTGATCACTGCGCACACCCACCAGGGCTACATGTGCCGTCTGGGCGACAAACTCATCACCCAGGCCAGCTCGTACGGGCGTCTGGTCACGCACCTGAACCTGAAGGTCGACACCGGCAAGCACCAGTTACTGGATGCCAAGGCCGAAAACATTGTGGTCGACCCCAAACGCTACCAGCCGATGCCAGAAATCGCTGCGCAGCAGGCCGAAGTCGAAGCCCGCAGCCATGAGCAACTGAACAAGCCCATCGCGCGCATGGCCGCGACAGAAGTCAAACGTACCCTCAACGCCGCAGGCGAGTCCGCCATGGGCGACCTGGTGTCCGATGCGCAATTGCATGCCACCCGTTCGCTGGGTGCGCAAGTGGCGTTCATCAATCTCGGCGGGATCCGTACCGACCTGATTCTCGACCCGGGCCAGGACCAACTCAGCTACAGCCAAGTGGCCTCGGTCCAGCCCTTCAACAACACCCTGAACATCCTCACCCTGACCGGCGCGCAACTAAAACAACTGCTGGAACAACAGTGGCAAAACAACGGTTTCGGCTTTTACCCGTTGCAACCGTCGTCTTCGCTGACCTACAGCTGGGATGCCAGCAAACCTCAAGGTGACCGGGTACTGGCCAACAGCATGAAAATTGACGGCGTTCCGGTGATTGCCGATTACCCGTACCAAGTCACCGTCAACTCGTTCATGGCCGGCGGCGGCGATAACTTTACGGTCTTCAAGGACGCCAGCGAACGTCTGGACACCGGTCTAAATGACCTCAATGCGTTGATCGACTACCTGCAAGTCAACGACCGCGCCGGTAACCCGGTGGGCGAACACACTCCCGCGCAGCGCATTCACAAGGTCGACGATGCATTGGCCAAGAGTGCCCAACGATGAGCCGCACGGCCCAAGCGCAAGCACTTTACGAGCGCCTGCTGCCCGAGGCCATTGCGGCCTCGAAAGCCGCCTGGTGCCCGCACTCGGACTTCCCTGTCGGGGCCGCCCTGCTGACCGCGGATGATCAGATCATCCGCGGCTGCAACGTCGAAAACGTCTCGTACGGACTGACCAACTGCGCTGAACGCAGTGCACTGTTCAGCGCCATCGCCCAGGGGCATGCCCCCGGCAGTTTCAAGGCGATGCTGGTGTATGCCCCAAAAGTGGCGCTGATTTCCCCCTGCGGCGCCTGCCGTCAGGTCATGCACGAACTCATGCTTGCTCACTGCCCGGTGTTTTGTATCGGGCATCAAGAATCGGCCAGCCGCGACTGGACCATCGAGCAACTGTTACCCGGCGCTTTCCGTTTTTAACGACCCACTGCCCTGCCCGCCGCAGCACCCAACAGAGGTGCAGGCGATTTTGATGCTTTACACATGGGAATGCAGTCATGAGCTTCATTGGTGTAGGTGTATTGATCCTTCTGGCGGTCTTGCTCTCCAGCAACCGCCGGGCGATCAAGTTACAAACAGTGGGCGGAGCCTTTTTACTGCAAGCAGGTGTCGGTGCATTCGCACTGTACGTGCCCTGGGGGCAGACCACCCTGGCGGCCATTTCCAACACCGTTTCGTCGCTGCAGGACTATGCCAACGAAGGGATCAGCTTTCTCTTCGGGCCGCTGGCCAGCGAGAAGATGTTCGAGGTGTTCGGCCATCAGGGGTTTGTCTTCGCGATCAAGGTGTTGCCGCTGATTGTGTTCTTCAGCAGCTTCATTGCCATTCTTTACTACCTGGGCGTGATGAACGTGATCATCCGGGTGATCGGTGGCGCATTGCACCGCATCTTGGGCACAAGCCGCACCGAGTCGATGTCGGCCACCGCCAACATCTTTGTCGGCCAGTCCGAAGCGCCGATGGTGGTGCGCCCGTTTCTGCCCAGCATGACCCGTAGCGAACTGTTCGCGGTGATGGCGGGCGGTCTGGCCTCGGTGGCCGGCTCTGTATTGATCGGCTACGCAAGCCTGGGCATCGAGCTTAAATACCTGATCGCGGCCAGCTTTATGGCCGCCCCCGGCGGGTTGCTGATGGCCAAGCTGATGGAGCCTGAAACCCATCTGCCCCATGACGACCCGAGTTGCGTGGAAGTCTACCCCGAGGACAAACCGGCCAACGTCATCGACGCTGCGGCACTGGGCGTCAGCAACGGCCTGCACCTGGCACTCAACGTTGGCGCCATGCTGCTGGCCTTTATCGCCCTGATCGCCATGCTCAACGGCATTCTCGGCTGGTGCGGCGCCTGGTTCGGCCTGCCGCACCTGAGCCTGCAACTGATCCTCGGCCACCTGTTTGCGCCGCTGGCCTTCCTGATTGGCGTGCCGTGGAGCGAAGCCACGGTTGCTGGCGGGTTTATCGGTGAAAAACTGGTGCTCAACGAGTTTGTTGCTTACGTCGACTTCGCGGCTCACATCGATCCGGTGCAAGCGGCAAGCAAAGGCGTCAGCGTGTTGTCGGCCCACACGCAAGTCATCGTGACCTTTGCCCTGTGCGGTTTTGCCAACCTCTCATCGATCGGCATCATCCTCGGCGGCCTGGGGGTCATGGCCCCTTCCCGGCGCAAGGATCTCGCCCGCATGGGCCTGCGCGCCGTCACCGCCGGGACATTGTCTAACCTTATGAGTGCAGCACTGGCCGGCGTGTTTATTTCACTGTGAAACGCACCTTATTACCCCAACAGGCGCCCGCCACTGACCGGGCGCCCTTGAAAGATCGAAGAACCGACATGAATGACACCGAACTCCAACTGGCACGTCGAGTCATCGCCCTGCTGGACCTTACCTCACTCAACGCCGACGACACCGACGCCAGCATCCAGGCGCTGTGCCGCAAGGCCCTGACCCCGGTCGGGCCTGTCGCCGCAGTGTGTGTCTACCCGCAGTTTGTCCGTTTGGCGCGCAGCACCCTGAATACCCTGGGTGGCGACTCGATCCAGGTGGCCACCGTGTGCAACTTCCCCGCAGGCGATGCGCCGTTGGCCGAGGTGCTTGAGCAAATTCGCCAGGCACTGGCAGACGGCGCCAACGAAATCGACGTGGTTTACCCCTACCGCGCCCTGATTGGCGGCGACGAACAACGCGGACGCGAACTGGTCGCCGCCTGCAAAGCGCTGTGCGAAGGCCGAGCGCTGCTCAAGGTGATCCTCGAAACCGGTGAACTCAATGCCTTGCTGATCCGCCGGGCGAGCATCGACGCCATCGAAGCCGGTGCCGACTTTATCAAGACCAGCACCGGCAAAGTGAAGATCAACGCCACCCCTGAAGCGGCTGAATTGATGCTGCATGTGATCGCCAAAACCAACCCGAACGTCGGCTTCAAACCCGCAGGCGGCATGCGCATGCTGGGCGATGCAGCGGTGTACCTGTGGCTGGCCGAACACACCCTTGGCAAAGACTGGATCTCGCCGCGCCACTTGCGCTTTGGCGCCTCCAGCCTGCTCGACAACACGCTTGAACTCATCGGCCTGAGTGCCGATACCCCAGCGCAAGGAGCGTACTGATGAACTGGTTGCCACAAGAAGTCATTCGCCGCAAAAGCGCAGGCCTGACCCTCAGCGACAGCGATATCCAGCGCTTTGTTCGCGGCATCACCGATAACAGCATTGGCGAAGGCCAGATCGCCGCCTTCGCCATGGCCGTGATGCTCAAGGGCATGACGGTGCAGGAACGCGTCGCTTTGGCGCTGGCCATGCGCGACTCAGGGCAAGTCATGAGCTGGAACCTGCCGGGCCCGGTGGTCGACAAACACTCCACCGGCGGGGTCGGTGACATGGTCAGCCTGCCGCTGGCACCGCTGCTGGCCGCCTGCGGCTGTTATGTGCCGATGATCTCCGGGCGCGGGCTGGGCCACACCGGTGGCACCCTCGACAAACTCGACAGCATCCCCGGCTACAACAGCCTGCCCTCCCCCGAGCGCTTGCAGGCCATCGTCGCTGACGTCGGCTGCGCAATCATTGGCCAGACCGGTGATCTGGCTCCGGCCGACAAGCGCCTGTACTCGATTCGCGACGTGACCGCGACCGTCGAATCCATCGACCTGATCACCGCCTCGATCCTCAGCAAAAAGCTCGCGGCGGGCCTCGATGTGCTGCTGATCGACGTCAAAGTGGGCAACGGCGCGTTTATGTCCACGGCCGACAACGCCGTGGCCCTGGCCGACTCGCTGGTGTCCGGGGCCAACGGCGCCGGGGTCAAGACCCGCGCCCTGATCACTGACATGAACCAGCCGCTGGCGCGCTCGGCGGGCAACGCGCTGGAGGTCGAAGAAGCGATTGCTCTGTTGCGCGGTGAAGTGCGCAGCGAGCGCCTGTGGGAAGTAACCCTGGCCCTGGCCACCCAAGTGCTGCTCTGTGCAGGCCTGGCCAGCAGCGCCGAACAGGCCCGAGAGCACTTGCTCGACGTCTGGCGCAGCGGTGAGGCCCTGCGCCGCTTCTCACGCATGGTCGAAGCACTCGGCGGCCCGGCCGACCTGGTCGATCACCCACAGGCGTACCTGGCCGCAGCCGAGGTAGTGATCCCGGTCTGCGCCCCAGTGTCGGGCGTGGTCAACAGCATTGATACCCGGGCCATCGGCATTTGCGTGGTGTCTCTGGGCGGCGGCCGCCTGCACCCGCAAGACCGCATCGACCCAAGCGTCGGCCTCAGCCAGTTGAAGCTCCCCGGCGAACATGTTGAGGCCGGTCAACCGTTGGCCATGGTGCATGCCAGCAACCCGTTCAAGGCCGAGCAAGCCGCCAAGGCCGTGCTTGCGGCCTATACCATCACCGAGCACACCGACAGCGCCTCGCCGTTGATCGTGCAGTTATTGATGGAGGCTTCATGAGCCGGGCACTGCTGCTGGTGCTCGACTCTTTTGGTATTGGCGCCAGCGCCGATGCCGACGCCTTTGGTGACAGCGGGGCCAACACCTTGCTGCATATCGCCCAGGCCTGCGCCCGTGGCGAAGCCGACACCCCACAACGTCAAGGGCCGCTGCACTTGCCCAACCTGGCCCGCCTCGGGCTGGGGCATGCCGCGGCATTAAGTGCCGGGGTGTTCCCGCCCGGCCTGCCCGCCCAGAGTCAGGTCGAGGGCGCCTACGGCTACGCCCGTGAGCTGTCTAGCGGCAAAGACACTCCGTCCGGGCACTGGGAAATGGCCGGTGTGCCGGTGCTGTTTGAATGGGGTTACTTTACTGAACACCAAAACAGCTTCCCGCCCGAACTGCTGGAGGCTTTGATCAAACGGGGCAACCTACCGGGCATCCTCGGCAACTGCCACGCCTCCGGCACAACCATCCTCGAGCAACTGGGCGACAAGCATCGGCGCAGCGGCAAACCGATTCTCTACACCTCCGCCGACAGCGTGTTGCAAATCGCCGCCCACGAGGACGACTTTGGTCTTGAGCGGTTGCTGGCCCTGTGCGAAATCGCCCGTGAATTGTGCGATGCGTACACCATCGGCCGGGTCATCGCCCGGCCCTTTAAAGGTGATAGCCCGAGCACCTACGTGCGCACCGGCAACCGCCATGACTACACCGTGCCGCCGCCCGCCCCGACCGTACTTGACCGCTTGTGCGAAGCCGGTGGCCAGGTTTTTGCCGTGGGCAAGATCGGCGATATTTTTGCCCACCGTGGCATCAGCCGACTGTACAAGGCCGACGGTAACGATGCGCTGTTCGACGCCACCCTCAGCGCGCTGGCCGAAGCCCCGGACCGCACGTTGATTTTCAGCAACTTTGTCGACTTCGACATGCTCTACGGCCATCGCCGTGACATCCCCGGCTATGCCGCAGCGCTGGAGGCCTTCGACCGGCGCCTGCCCGAGTTGCTCGCGCAGATGCGCCCTGACGATCTGCTGCTGCTTGGCGCCGACCATGGCTGCGACCCCAGCTTTGCCGGCAGCGATCACACCCGCGAACACATTCCCGTGTTGGCCTGGGGCGCAGGCATCACGCCTGGCAGCCTCGGCGAACGCGACAGTTTTGCCGATTTTGGCCAGACCCTGGCTGATTTCTTCAGGCTACCGCCATGCTCCCATGGGCGGTCTTTTCTTCACGAAACACCGGCGCGAGGCAACTGATCATGGCTACTGTGCACATCAACGCCGAACCTGGCGCCTTTGCAGACACCGTGCTGATGCCCGGCGACCCGCTGCGCGCCAAGATGCTCGCTGACACCTACCTGACCGACGTAGTGCAGGTTAACGGCGTGCGCAACATGCTGGCTTACACCGGCCGCTTTAACGGCCAGCGAATCTCGGTGATGGGCTCCGGCATGGGCATCCCCTCGGTGTCCATCTATGCCCACGAACTGTTCAGCCAGTTTGGCGTGGAGCAGATCATCCGCGTCGGCAGTTGCGGCTCGGTGCAGCCCCACGTACAGCTCAGCGAGCTGGTCATCGCCATGGGCGCCTGCACCGATTCCAACGTCAACCGCAAACGTCTGGCCGGCCACGACTTTGCCGCCATCTGCGATTACCGCCTGCTTGAACGCGTGGTGCGCCAGGCCGACAGGCAAAAACTGCCGGTACACATCGGCAATATTTTTTCCGCCGACCTGTTCTACGAACCAGAGGCCGGGCTGTTTGAACGCATGCAAAAAATGGGCTTGCTGGCCGTAGAGATGGAAGCGGCCGGGCTGTATGGCGTTGCCGCCGAACTGGGGAAAAAAGCCCTGACCGTCCTCACCGTCAGCGACCACATCCTCACCGGTGACAGGCTCAGCGCCCAACAACGCCAGGACGACTTCCACGCCATGATGCAGTTGAGCCTGGAGGCGCTGACCACTCCGTAACCCCTGACGCTTAAGACCAACACTTCCCTACTTGCCTGGATCGATCCACCATGAAATTCCTTCGTGCCCCTATCGCCATTGCGCTGAGCGTCCTGTGCCTGAGCGCCTGCACCCCCCATCACAGCGCCGACACAGCGCGGGTGTCGCTGATGACCTATAACGTCGAAAACCTCTTCGATACCGTGCACGACGAGGGCAAGGACGACTACGCCTACCTGCCCCTGAGCGTCAAGCAAGCTCACCCGGAATACCTCGCCACCTGCACCAAAATTGACGTGGCGGCGTGGCGCAAGGAATGTGAAGAAAACGACTGGACCGACGCCCTGCTCAACGAAAAACTCAAACGCCTGAGCGCCGTCATCCAGCAGATCAACCAGGGCCGAGGCCCGGACATCCTGATGCTCGACGAAGTTGAAAACATCAACGTGATTGAGCAGCTCAACAGCCACCTCGGCAAGTCGAACTACCAGACGCGCGTGCTGATCGAAGGTTGGGATGCGCGGGGTATCGATACCGCTGTGCTCAGCCGTTTACCGCAATGGGACAAGGCCCGCCTGCACCGCGTGCCGTACAAAGCCCTGGGCAACGAAGACCAGGAACGCGTGAGCAAAACCCGCGGCATCCTTGAAGTACGCTTATTGCTGCCGGGTGGCCAAAAGGCCGCCGTGTTCGCCGTGCACCTGCCGTCTGGCGGCGCCCCGGGCTACCTGCGCCAGCAAGCCGTGGCGTATCTGGCACAACTCAAAAGCGAACTGCCAAGCGATGTGTTGCCCATTGTCGGCGGTGACTTCAACATCAATGCCGGGGAAGAAAAACAGAACGGCTACATCGCCAAAGACCTGGCCAGCACCTGGGCGGTCTCGCAATTCATTGGCTGCAATGACTGCAAAGGCAGCTACTACTACCACACCAAGCGCGAGTGGTCGTTCTTCGACATGCTGCTATTCCCCAAGCAAATGACCAGGGCGGGCGGCTTCAATGGCTGGCAAGTTGACCCTGCTAGCATCCGGTTGGCCCACAGCAGCCCGTACCAGGTCAATCGCTGGGGCAGTCCGGCACGTTTTGACAGTGCCCGGCATGCCGAAGGCGTTTCTGACCACTGGCCGCTGTACGCAGAAATCTTCCGCCCTGCGCCTTGAAAAAGCGGGCCGGTCGGCCGTCTGTTCAGGCGGCTGACCTGATTTTTGTAAATGATTTGAACTATGCTACGCACGCATAGGCCCGAGCTGCTCCTTCGCCCGAATATGGAATTCGATGACCAATCCTAAAGTTAAAATCCGTCGAAAAAACGTCGAAAAAATCCTTTTAGCTGCGGAGAAAATTTTTGCCGAACAAGGCTATGCCGGGACCAAAATGGCCGACATTGCCCTGCATGCCGAACTGCCACGCTCCAACCTGCATTACTACTTCACCACCAAGGAAGACCTCTACCGCGAAGTGCTGGTCAACCTCCTCGGCACTTGGGATCTGGAAGGCGACTGCTTTGTGCAGTTCGACGACCCGCGCGTGGTACTGACCAGCTACGTGATGAAAAAAATGACCCACTCGCGTTTGCGTCCCCACGGTTCAAAACTCTGGGCCAACGAGATCATGCGCGGTGCGCCACTGTTTCAGGACATGCTTGAAGAACACATGTCCAAGGGCGCCAAATTCATGGAAGAGAAGATCCGCCAGTGGGTTGAAGAAAAACGCATCAACCCGGTCGAGCCCTCTGCCCTGCTGTACATGATCTGGGCCTCGACCCAGCACTACGCGGACTTCGACTACCAGGTCAACGTGCTCAACGGCCACCAGCCGCTGTCAGACCAACAGTTTGATCAAGCGGTACAAACCATCACCACAGTCATCCTGCGCGGCATCGGGCTGGAACCGTAGGCTGCCCTAGCCCCCTTGAACTGCCCCCCAAAAGTTGGACAGATTAACTAGCGCCCAGCGCAGCCTGAGTCCTGTATCCCACAGGGCTTAGG
>NZ_WIVZ01000031.1:0-66399 GCF_009600325.1 Pseudomonas sp. FSL R10-2189 | reverse complement strand
GATCCGCGCGGGCTGCAGCGAAGCCGCCACACCGGCCACGTCCAGCGCGTCGGCGAGGATCTGGCCGATGCTCCAGCGCGGGTCGAACGAACTCAGCGGGTCTTGATAAATCACGCTGATGTCACGCCGATGCACACGCCGGTCTTTTTCTGCCACCCGATCTGCGCCTGCCCCCGCCCAGGCGTGCCCCAGAAACTGCACCTGACCCGCATCCGGCTCCAGCAACCCCAGCACAATGCGCGCCACGGTGGTCTTGCCCGATCCGGACTCGCCGACGATGCCCAGCGTGCGCCCGGCACGCAGCTCAAAGCTGACGTCGTCGACCACTTGGCGAGATTGCTGATCGGGGCCGATGTAGCGTTTACCCAAACCACTGGCCTTGAGCAGCACCGGCGAGTCAGCGCCCGGTCGAGGTTGCACAAGCTGCCCGCTGTTGTGCGACGACAGCCGCGTGCCCCGCGCATGTTCGGCTGGCACCGCATCCAGCAACGCCTGGGTGTAGGGGTGGCTCGGGGTCCGTAACACCTGCTGCATCGAGCCCTGTTCGACCACCACGCCGTGGCGCAGCACCAGCACCTCATCGGCCAACTGCGCCACCACCGCCAAGTCATGGCTGATGATCAGCAAAGAATCCCCCCGAGCCTTGATCTCTTGCAGCACTTGCAGAATTTGCGCCTGCACCGTGGCATCCAGAGCGGTGGTCGGTTCGTCGGCGATGACCAGCCCTGGGCTCAGTGCCAATGCACTGGCGATCAGCGCACGCTGGCGCAGGCCACCGGACAATTGATCGGGTCGCTGACGGGCACGCAATTCGGGCTCGGGCACGCCGACTTTGTCCAGCAGCTCGATAACCCGCTCAGCGCGGCTGCGCCGGTCGCCCCATTGGTGGGTCGTGAGTACTTCCAGAATCTCTTTGCCCACCGGGCGCAGCGGGTCGAGCGAGACCAGCGCATCTTGCAGCACAAAGCCAATGCCTTTACCGCGCAAGCCGCGCCAGCCACGCTCGGACAACCCGAGCAAATCTTGCCCGCCATAACTCAGTGTGCGCGCCGTCACCCGCGCCCCGGCACCGGCCAGACCAATCAGGCTGCGCGCCGTCACGCTTTTGCCAGAGCCGGACTCACCCACCAGCGCCAGGGTCTTGCCCGGTGCCAGGGTAAACGACACATCGCGCACCACGGTCTGGCCGCCAAACTCAATGGACAGGCCCTCAACGATCAAGTGTTTATCGCTCATGACAGGCGCCCCTCCAGACGTTGTTGCAAATAACGGCCCGCGACCGTGGTCGACAGCGTAGTAAGGACGATGAACACCCCCGGGAAGAAGGTCAGCCACCAGGCGTTGGCGACAAAGTCGCGGCCCATGGACAGCATGGTCCCCCACTCCGGCGCAGGCGGCTTGGCGCCCAGCCCCAGAAAGCTCAGGGCCGAGGCCCAGACAATCGCCTGACCAATACCCATGGTCAGGGTCACGATCAGCGGGCGCATGGCATTGGGTAACAGCTGACGCAGGATGATCCGCCGCGTCGGGTGACCCAAAGCAACCGCCGCTTCGATGTAACCGGCATTGCGCACCGCCAGCACCTGACCGCGCACCATCCGTGCGTAGCCCGGCGCTGCGCCCAGCCCGGTGGCAACAATCAACGGCCCGATGCCGCTGCCGAACACCGCTACAAACAGCAGCGCCAACACCAGGCTCGGGAACGCGAACAGTATTTCCAGCAGCCAGCCAACCCCACGGTCAAGTCGTGCACCGCCAAGCCCGCCGAGCAACCCCAGGGCAATCGCAATGCTCATGGCCAGCACGGTAGCCGCCAGACCAATCAGCAGCGACTGGCGAGTGCCGTAAATCACCCGCGAGAAAATATCCCGGCCGGACTGATCCGTACCAAACCAATGCGCCCACCCCGGCGGATGAAATGCATCGTGCGGCACAATCGTCAGCGGGTCGGCATGGGTGAAGAGTTGCGGCAACAGCGCGGCAACGATCAAAAACGCCAGAAAAATCAGCGCCAGCAAAGGCCCCAGCGGCACCTGGCGTGACCTGCGTTGCACCCGCACACCCGGCAACTGCGTTTCGAGAGTCAGTGTGCTCATGCTGTTTTCCCCTGTTGACGAGGGTCGACCCACAGGTGCAGCAGGTCGACCAGAATGTTGGCCAGCACATACACCGCCGCAACGGTCAGGCTGATACCGATGGTCAGCGGCAAGTCCTGCGCCTGCACCGCCTGATACAACTGGCGCCCCAGGCCCTTGCGCGAGAAGATCACTTCCACCACCACCGCACCGCTGATCAAGGCGCCGATGGCCCAGCCCGACAACGAAATGCCGGGCAACACCGCATGGCGCAGCGCATGTTTGAAGCGCACGGCGGTTTCGCTCAAACCACGGGTCCGCGCCGTCAGTACAAAGGGTTGCTCCAGGATCAGTTCCAGCGACTCTCGGGTGACCTGCGCAATAAACCCGGCCAGCGGCACCGCCAGCGCCACAGACGGCAACACCAGGGTTCGCCAGCCATCGCTACCGGCAGGCGGAAACCAGCGCAGGCCGAAGGCAAACACTGCCAACAGCACCAGCCCCAGCCAAAAATGCGGGACGGCGGCCGAAACGGTTTCGGCAAACGAAGCCACCTTGGCCACCCAACGCTGGCGCCCGGCGGTCAACACGGTGAGCAACAGCACCAGCAGCCAGGCCAGGACCAATGAGGTAAACGTCAGTTGCAGGGTCGCCCACGATTGCTCGGCCAGCACGCGGGTTACCGGCAAGTGCTGCGAGTAGGACACTCCCAGATCGCCCTGAACCAGGCGCCCCAGGTACAGCGCGTATTGCACCGCCAACGGCTTGTCCAGGCCGTACTCGCGGGTGGCTTCGGCAATGGTTTCGGGCGACGGATTACCACTTGGTCCGCCGAGGATGGCCAGCACCGGGTCGCCCGGCATCAGCCGCAGGGCAAAGAAGGTCAGGGTCGCCACCGCCCACAGCACCAGCAGCCCGCCCGCCACACGCCAGACGGCGCGTCGGCCCACCTGCAGCCAGCGCTCGCGCTGTGGATTTACAGTCTCGATTCGGCTCATGGGTTCACCCTTTTCATGTGTTCAGCCTTTTCATTTATTGACCCAGGCGTCATACAAATACGTCACCGCCAAAGACGGCTCCAGGCGCACGCCCTGGGTGGTCTTGTAGATGCCCAGGCGCGAGCTTTGCGGGTACGTGGTCAGTTGCAGGTATTGGCTGGAAGCAATCTGCTGCGCCTTGTAATACAGCGCCTTGCGCTGCTCAGGGTCTTGCGTGGTCAAGGCTTGCTGGATCAGCCCGTCAAACGCCCCATCGCTGAAACCGGCAGTGTTCTGGTGATAACCGCCGACACCCGCCGGGCGAATAAACTCCGTGCCAAAAATGATCCGCAGCACGTCGGGGGTGTTGGTGTTCCAGTAACCAATACGAATGTCGTAGTCCCAGTCCGCCTGGCGCTGAGTGGCCTGCACATCACTCATCTGGTCGATGATCAGTTGAAACCCGACCGCCCGTGTGGTCGCTTGCACCTGCTCCCACAAGGTGTATTCCGAGGGCGGCGTGCGGTTGCCCATCACCACATGCACCTGCAAGCGCTTGCCGTCACGGGTGCGATAGCCTTCGCTGTCACGTCCGGTCCAGCCGGCTTCATCGAGCAATTGCGCCGCGCGGGCCGGGTCGTAGTCCTGGGCGTGTTCGAAGTCCGGGCTGTAGAAGCGGGTCGCCGAACTCAGCGGCCCACCGGCACGCGGGAATTCGCTGAAATACACACTTTTGAGAGCGCCCTCGACATCCGAACTGCGCACAAAGGCTTCGCGCACCTTGAGGTCATTGAACGGCGCGCGGGTGATGTTCAGCGTGCCGTTGGTGGGGTTGCCCGGCCGTAATGCGACCAATACCGTGAGGTCGGGGTTGCGTCGGGCGGCCTCATGGGATTCGGGCGGCAGCGTCTCGATCACATCAACCTCCCCGGCTTGCAGCGAGGCGAAGCGCACGGACGGCTCCTGAATGAACTTCCAGACAATGCGCTCCAGCCACGCCGGGCCTTGATGCCTGGCGGTGGGTGGCGCCCAGTTGTAATCCGGGTTGCGCACCAGTTCGACCTGGCTTTGCCGGTCCCAGCGGACGATCTTGAACGGCCCGCTGCCCACTGGGCTTTCGCAGTTTTCATCGCGGGAACGGAGCAGCGCGGTGGGCGACTCTATGCCCAGAAAACCCTGGGCCAGGACTTCCAGAAACGCCGCGTACGGGGTGGCCAGGTGCACCACCGCCGTATGGTCATCGAGCACATCGGTGCTGCGGTATTGGCGGATATAACCGCCCGCCGTGCTCGATTGGGTTTTCGGGTTGGCCATGTGATCGAGGTTGGCCTTGACCGCCGCCGCGTTGAACGGCGTGCCGTCGGTGAAGTGCACGTCATCGCGCAAATGGAAGGTGTACGTCAGGCCATCGGCCGAGACCTCCCAACGTTTCGCCAGCCAGGGCCCGATCTGGCCTTGGTCATCCATTGAAACCAGCGAGTCGAGGTACTGCTGGCCGATAAACACCTGCGGCATGTCACCCGCCACATGCGGATCGAGGCACGTGGGTTCGCGGTCGGTGGCATAAATCAACGTCCCGCCGCTGACCGGTTTGTCGCTGCGCGCAATGGTTGAGGTTTCCTGCCCGCAGCCGACCAGTACCGAGCACAGGGTTGCGATACCGAGCAACGGAAAGTTTCGAATAAAGGGGGAAATATTGCGCATGGGGCCTGCTGCCTTAAGTCCGGGACTTAGGCATTGCACAAGCCATGCCGGGTTTTTCGCCCAGCAAACAGGCGCAAATCGGCGTCAGGAGGGAGTCAAAAGCAACAGTCTGTGCAGCGACTGTTGGTGAGCCAACACTTGGCTAAAAACCCACTGTAGGAGCGAGCTCGTCTCGCGATCTTTTGATCTTTAAAAAGATCGCGAGACGAGCTCGCTCCTACAGGTGATGTGTTCAGAAACGTAATGGCGTGGCCGGTTGTTGCAACAGCGCCGGGTCGCGATAGCGGGCGCCGAAATGGTCAGCGGGCAAACGCGCCTGCCCCGCACCAAACAGGCGTTCGCGCAGGGTTTCACCTTCGTTGTAACGCTCACGGAAACGTCCACGACGGCGCAGTTCCGGGATCACCAGCTCAATAAAATCCCGGGCCGTTTCAAACGACAGGTACTGGCGCAAATTGATCCCGTCGATGCCGTCGACATCCAGCCACTTCTCAATTTCATCCGCCACCACGGTCGGCGTACCCGCCACAAAGAAACGCTCGCGGTTAAAGCCGGAGAACTGCGACAACACAGTGCCGATGGTCCACTCGGGTTTGTAGCGCTGCAGGCTCTCCCAGCCGTCGACTTTAAGCTCGATCAAATCACTGATCAGCGCATCGCTGGGGTAAGCGGTCAAATCAATCGCTGACTGATGATGGGCCAGCGACGCCTCGACGCTCATCAGCTTGCGATAGCTGTCGAGCTTGCGGCTGACTTCTTCGTCAGTCCGGCCCACGATCACCCCGGCCATGACGATAAATTTCAGCCCCGCCGGGTCACGCTCATGGGCGATGGACTTGTTGCGCATGGCCTGGATATTCGCGCGCACGGCCGGGGTGTCGAGGCCGCCGGTAAACACCACTTCGGCATGCCGCCCGGCAAATTCGATACCGGCTGGCGAGCCGGTTGCCTGGAACAACACGGGCGTGCGCTGGCGCGACGGCTGGCACAGGTGCGGCCCAGCCACGCTGAAGTGCTCACCCACGTGGTTGATGTAACGGACCTTGTGCGGGTCGGTGTAGACCCGTTGTTCACGGTCGATAATCACCGCGTCATCGTCCCACGAGCCTTCCCACAGCTTGTAGAGCACATCCAGGTATTCATCGGCGATTTCATAGCGGTGGTCATGCACGACCTCGGTGTCATGCCCGAAGTTGCGCGCCGCATTGGGCAGGTACGAGGTCACGATGTTCCAGCCCACCCGGCCCTTGGTCAGGTGATCCAGGGTGCTCATGCGCCGGGCAAAAGCAAACGGCGGCTCGTACGTGGTCGAAAACGTCGCGCCAAAGCCGAGGTTTTTGGTCACGGCGGCCATGGCCGGAATGACCATCAACGGGTCGTTGCTGGGGATTTGCATGGCCTCGCGCAGGGCGGTTTCCGGGCCATTGCGAAAACGGTCATAGGTGCCGATCACGTCGGCCAGAAATACCCCGTCAAAGGTGCCGTATTCCAGCAGTTGCGCCAGCTCGGTCCAGTACTCCAGGTCATTGAAACGGTGACGGTTGTTCTCGGGATGCACCCACAGGCCGTGAACGATATGGCTCACGCAGTTCATTTCAAACAGGTTGACGTGCAGTTGCTTGGGCATCGCCCGTACTCCTATGGCGCAGGGTTGGGGACACGCTGATGGACGGCCTCGATGCGCGCCAGAATCTCCGGGCTAAGGCTCACGTTGATCGCGCTGAGGTTGTCGCGCAATTGCACGAGGCTGGTTTGCCCGGTCAGCGCGCTGGCCACAAAGGGTTTGTTGATGACATAAGCCAGCGCCAATTGCGCCGGGGTCAGGTCATGCTCGCGGGCGATGTCCACGTAGCCTGCGATGGCTTCTTGGGCCAGCGGGCTGTCGTAGCGATTGAACGTGCGGTACACCGAGGTCAGACGCGAACCTTCAGGGCGGGCGCCTCCCAGGTACTTGCCGGTCAAGGTGCCAAACGCCAGCGGCGAATACGCCAGCAGGCCAACGCCTTCGCGATGTGTGAACTCGGCCAGGCCGCCCTCGTACAGGCGGTTCAGCAAGCTGTAGGGGTTTTGGATGCTGACAATGTTCGGCAGGCCCAGGCGCTCGCTCTGCTTGAGGAACTCGGCCACGCCCCACGCCGTTTCGTTGGACACGCCGATGTGGCGGATCTTGCCCGCCTTGACCTGATCGGCCAGCACCGAGAGGGTTTCTTCGATGGCCACGCTTTGCGTGTCTTCGGCGTACGGGTATTCACGCAGGCCAAAAAAATTGGTCGGGCGGTCGGGCCAGTGCAATTGATAGAGATCGAGGTAGTCGGTTTGCAGGCGCTTGAGGCTACCGTCCAGGGCTTCGACGATGTTGCGCCGGTCATGCCGGGTCAGGCCATCGCGAATATGCAATTGGCCACCGGGCTCGCGGGCCGGGCCGGCAATTTTGCTGGCCAGCACGATGTCGGCGCGGCGCGCGCTGTTGGCGCCCAGCCAGTTGCCGATATAGCGTTCGGTGGTACGCCAGGTGTCGCCGCGGGTGGGCGTGGGGTACATCTCGGCGGTGTCGATCAGGTTGACGCCTTCAGCCAGCGCCAGTTCGATTTGCTGATGAGCGTCGCTTTCGGTGTTCTGGTGGCCCCAGGTCATGGTGCCCAGGCCCAGAACGCTGACGTTAATGCCGCTGTTACCCAGTTGACGGTAGTGCATGAGAGGTCCTTTTAGCTGGCAATCAATACAAACACCTTGAGTGTTTATGACTACCAGGAACCTATGCACCTAACATGCCACGACCCCAACCTCAGGCATAACAGCGGATGAGCCCTGCACGCTGGGCAATGTGTTGTTGAACCGTGTGCAATGTGCTCATGAAGTGTTGGGCAACCAACATGTTGATTTGTTAGCTTCGCGATCGTTTGATCTTGACCTGAGAGCCCCCTCACCCCAGCCCTCTCCCGTAGGAGAGGGAGCCGATTGGAGGATGCGGCAGCCCAGTATTTATGGCGACTCCACTGTGCCGCCCTGGCAGCCGCGCTGATTGGGATTGTCGGTGCAGCCTTGCTGATAACTCAAGTATTGGCAGCCCGCACATAGAACAACAAGGCTCAACAGCATCCATCGCAGTGTCATACGTTCTCCTGGGTCAGCGGGTTATTTATCTTCAATAGCCTAGCTGACATAAGAGAACACAGACGTTTAATACCGATTTAAAAGCCTGGCACGATCTGGCCTTTGTAACGGGTCAGGATAAATTGACGCACGGCATCAGAGTGCAAAGCTTTGGCCAACTTCTGAATACGCGGGTCATTGATGTTGTCCGGGCGCGCCACCAGATACTCGACGTACAAGTCTTTGCCCTTCTCGACAATCAACGCGCTGTTGGTGTCAATACCCGCTTCCAGCGCGTAGTTGGCAAACACAAAAGCCAGGTCCACCTGGCTCACGGAACGGGCCAGCATCGCGCCTTCCAGTTCACGGATTTTCAAGTGCTTGGGGTTGGTCACGATGTCGCGGGTGGTCGACTGCGGGTCGCCAGGGTTTTTAAGCGTGATCAGCTTGGCCTCTTCCAGCAGCACCAGAGCACGACCGGCGTTGACCGGGTCATTGGGGATGGCCACTGAAGCGCCATCCTTCAACTCGGCGATGTTTTTGATTTTGGTCGAGTACGCGCCAAACGGCTCGATATGCACGCCCACTACCGGGACCAGGTCCGTGTGGCGCTCCTTGTTGTACTCATCCAGAAACGGCCGGTACTGGTAGTAGTTGGCGTCGATGTTTTTAAGCGCGAGCTGTTGGTTGGGCTGGATAAAGTCGTTGAACACTTTGATCTGCAGATCAACCCCTTCCTTGGCCAGCTCAGGCTTAACAAACTCAAGAATTTCGGCATGGGGCACAGGCGTGGCACCGACCACCAACTTTTCATTGGCCTGAGCGCTAAAGGCGGCCATCACGGCCACCAGAGCAAGAAGCTTTTTCATTGCACAAACTCCGAACAATCAAAAATGAGCCGTCTCAGCGACGGCTGTAATGGGACACCAGACGGTCACCGGTCATTTGCAGCCCTTGTACCAACAGGACCAGCAAGGCCACGGTGACCACCATGACGTCAGTCTGAAAACGCTGATAACCAAAGCGGATTGCCAGGTCACCCAACCCCCCGCCACCGATCACTCCGGCCATCGCGGTGTAATCCACCAGTACGATTGCGGTCACCGTGACGGCTGCAATCAGCCCCGGCCGGGACTCAGGCAACAAGGTGTGCCAGATGATTTGCCAGGTCGTGGCGCCCATGGACTGGGTGGCCTCCACCAGGCCGCGATCAACTTCACGCAGCGCGGTTTCCACCAACCGCGCAAAGAACGGCGTACAGCCCACCACCAACGGCGGAATGGCACCCGCCACGCCAAGCGAGGTGCCGGTGATCAAGGTGGTCACCGGGATCAGCACAATCAGCAAGATGATGAAGGGCAGCGACCGCAGGATATTCACCACCATCGACAGCACGCGGTAGATGCAGGGTTTGGCGTGCAACTGCTGCTTGCCGGTGAGGTACAGCAACACCCCCAGCGGCAACCCCAACAACACGGTAAAACCCAGGGCCATGCCGAGCATGCTCAGGGTGTCGAGGCAGGCCTGGCCGATTTCCGGCCAGTTGATGTTGCTCAGCAGCGCGTCCATCGTTATGACCAGTCATGACGCGGCGGATTGACCCCGTTCAACAGCCAGTTGCCGACCACGTGGTACTTCCAGCGCACCGGATCATGCAGGGTGTGCACGCGGGCGTTGCGCCAGTGGCGATCATGGTTGTGACGCGCCAGCGAGGAACGCGTGCCGCCCAATTCGAACAGACGGTTACTGGCTTCCAGGGCGATTTCAGTGGTCAGCACCTTGGCTTTGGCCACTGCTACCGAAGCGCGCGCCACGCCGTCTTCACCGGGGTTTTCGCGCTCGCGGTCGAGCACCCGTCCCGCCCGCTCCAGCAAGGCCTCGGAGGCGTCCAGCTGGATGCTCAACTTGCCGATCTGGATGATGGTCAGCGGGTCTTCACTGGCTTTATCCAGCCCCGAGTCGATCCATGGGCGAGCGTGATCACGCACAAAACTCAGGGTGTCGCGCAAGGCGGCGCGGGCAATACCGGCATCAATGGCGGCGGTGGTGATTTGTGCAATCGGTCCGGCCAGGGTCGGGTTTTCATAAGACTGGTACGTCTTGAACACGTTAAAGGCCGGCACCCGCAGGTTTTCTGCGAGCACCGTGCCGCTGGCGGTGTTGCGCTGGCCAATGCTCGACCAGTCATCCACCACGGTCAGGCCCGGCGTGCGCCGTGGCACAAACGCCAAGTGCGCTTTATCGTCGGCATTCAGCGCCAGCACCCCCAGCCAATGGGCGTACAACGAGCCGGTGCAGTAGCCTTTGCGGCCATTGATCACCACCTCATCGCCTTCGCTGACAAAGCGCGTCTGGATGTCTTGCACGGTCTTGCCGCCGGTTTCGGAAATGGCATTGGCAAAACGATTACCCTTGAGCGCCAGCCCCAAGAACCAGGCCTTCTGTTCTTCTGTGCCTTGCAGACGAATGTCTTCGAGCAGGCAGTAATGGTTCTGCGGGATCTGCCCGAGGGAAGCATCGGCCGCCGAAATAATGGCAATCACCTCGGCCAGCGTGGCGAACGACACCTCAGCACCGCCGTACTCCTTGGGCACGGTAATACCCCACAGGCCGCTGTTGGAGAATACGTCCACCACCTCAGCAGGTACTTCGCGCTGGCGGTCGCGCTCGGCATCACCTTCGAGTAAAAAAGCGGCGACTTTATGGGCAACTTCAATGGCTTCTGCGTCCGTGCGGATGACATGGGCATCGGGAACAGACAGTGGGTAATGGGCGTCGGCTGGGGTGTTCGACATGGGGTTCTCACTCTTGACTCGTGTTTAATCGCCAACAGATGCGATCGTTATTCACAACAGAGCAGAATCCATGCCAGATAATTTTTTGTTTAAATTCAGTAAGTTATTGTTTATTCGAAGCATCAATAGTTGGCCTGGCAACAGTCTGTAGAACAACTGTTGCCAGGCCAACACTGCCTGCGCAAACCCAGGATCACAGCCTTCGTGCCTCGGCAGTTCCTACAGGGTTGGCGCTACGCAGGCGAGCTTGTGAACATCAATGACCGACGACAGCAGCCCCGGCCTGGCGCCGCCCCTTGGGAAAACCGTGCTGACGAGCGTTGAACACGATCAACAACCCTGCCAGCAACAACACCAGCAACGCCCAGGGCAACGCACTCACACCGACTTGATCGAGCAACACGCCACCCGTGAGCGCTCCTGCAGCGATGGCGCTGTTCCAGACCACCACGTTCATCGACAACGCCACATCGGCACCCTCACCTGCCGCGTCTGCCAGCGCCGTCTGCAGCAAGGTTGCCGCGCCGCCAAAGGACAGGCCCCAGATGAAAATACCGGCGTACACCACCGGCGCAGACTGGAAGAACAAGCCAAACAACAGGGCAATCGCGGTAAACGCCGCAAGACTGACCAGCACCACCCTGCGTAAATGGCTGTCGACCAGCCGACTGGTCAGCCAGATGCTCAACAGCGCCGCCAGGCCAAATACCAGCAACACAAGATCCACCTGATCGGCCAGCCCCGCTGGCGTCACAAACGGGGCGATGTAGGTGTAGAGCATGTTGTGCGCGAGCATCCAGGTCATCACCACCGCAAGCACGGAGCGCACCCCGGGGGTCAGCAGTACCTGACGCAAGCCGATGCGCCGGGCGCTAACCTGCCCCGGATAATCCGGCACTTTGGCCAGCACCCAGACAATCAGCACCACGGTCAGTATCGACATCAGGCCGAAGGCGCTGCGCCAGCCCATCAGCGCCCCCAGCCAAGTGCCCAGTGGCACACCCAGTGACAGCGCGATGGGCGTACCGACCATCGCCACCGCCATGGCACGGCCCTGCAAGTGCGGCGCAACCATACGTCGTGCGTACCCCGCCAACAGGCTCCAGGCCAGACCGGCCGAGGCGCCCGCGCAAAAGCGCGCCACCAGGGTCACGCCATAGTGTGACGACCACGCGGTGATCGAGTTGAACAGCAGAAAACCCACAATGGTCAGCAGCAAAACATTGCGCCGCCGCCAGCCCTGGGTGGCGATGGTCAAAGGAATCGCCGCCAGCAATGAACCCAGCGCGTAGACCGTGACCATCTGCCCGGCCATTGCCGAGGAGATCTCAAGGCCGCTGCTGATTTGGGTCAGCAAACCCGCCGGCAACGTCTCGGTGACAATGCAGATAAACCCGGTCATGGCCAGCGCCAGCAGCGCGCCCATGGGTAATCGCTCAGTAGTGTCGCGCTCTTCAACCATCGCCTGTCCCAACCTGCCTTAGTTATGTATCGATAGGTACAGATGTTGGCGATGCAAAAGCGATTGGTCAACAACTTTTGTATCGACTAGTATTTATGTCTTGTGAAAAAGGAGGCTGACAATGGCCCAGATGGGACGCCCACGTACGTTTGACCGTGACGCGGCAATCACTCAAGCCATGCACCTGTTTTGGCAGCATGGTTATGACTCCACCTCGCTGAGCCAGCTCAAGGCGAACATCGGCCCAGGCATTTCGGCACCGAGTTTTTATGCCGCTTTTGGCTCCAAGGAGGCCTTGTTCAAAGAAGTCATGGAACGTTATCTGAACTCCCATGGCCGCGTGACCGAGAGCCTGCAAGACCCCGGCATTGCCCCGCGTGAAGCCATCGAACTGGCGTTGCGCCGCTCAGCCCGCATGCAATGTGAACCGGGGCACCCACGTGGCTGCCTGGTAACGCTGGGGCTGATGAGTGCCTGTTCGGCTGAAACCCTGGAGATATGCGCGCCACTGGCCCAGGCACGCGCACGCAACCGGGCCGGGTTTATTGCCTGCATCGAGCGCGGCGTCGCCTCGGGCGAACTGTCGGCGCAGACCAACGTTGTTGCGTTGGCCACTGTGTTTGAAAGCTTTTTGCTGGGGCTGACGACGCTTGCCCGGGACGGCCTGGAGCACGCAGTACTGGACGCCGCTGTCACCCAGGTGATGAGCGCATGGGACGTGATGCGCGTGGCCGCGTAACGGCTTGCGCTCACGTCTGTTTTTGCCGGGTCAGCTCATCAATCAGCAGTTGCGTCGGGGCGGTTAATGCCACGCCTTTGCGGGTGACGATTTCGTACGGCTCGCTGCGTGATTTCAACTCCAGCGCCAAGCGCATCAGCATGCCGTGGGTCACGGCCATTTGCGCAACGTCCACCGGCATTACGGCGACCAGTTGCGGGTCCTGCAAGAGCAATGACAGCGTGGTGAAGGTCGATGAGGTTTCAATCGGATACGCCGGAAAGTTAAGCCCCGCTTCCCTGAACTCCCGCTCAAGGGTCAGGCGCATGGGCATGTTGACCGGGAACACCACCCACGACGAATCTGCCAGTTCGCTCAACGCCAGCGACGTACGGCGCGCAAACCGGTGCGCGGTGTTAGCGACCACGATCAGCGGCTCCTGCTCGCGCAGGCGGCTGTCATAAACCGCCGGATGTTTGCTGACGCTGGTGCGGCATATGGCCAGATCCAGGCGCCCTTCGTCGAGTAATCCCAACAGGCGAGCGCTGGTGTCTTCAACGATTTCTACCGATAGCTGCGGCTGTTTGGCGCGCAATTGCGCCAGGCATTCCACCAGCACCGGCACTGCCCCCATGATCACCCCCACCGACAGACGCCCGCCATGGCCTTGCAAAATGCCGAGCATTTCTTCGCGCAGGTGTGCCACATCGGTGTGTATCAAACGCGCGTAACGGATCACGCAACGCCCCAGATCATTGGGCGTCAGGCCTTTGGGCGTGCGCTCGAACAAGGTTGCGCCCAGCGTCGATTCAATTTCGTGCAGCGCTTTGGTCGCGCCGGGCTGGGTAATTGCCACAGACTCGGCGGCCTTGTGCAGCGAGCCAAATTCGTCCAGCGCAATCAACAACCGCAGTTGTTTGAGGCGCAGGCGGGAAATGATGGTGGTCAGGGATGGCAGCATGGGGATGACTATTGGTTATCGCTCAATCAGCATCTGTCATTAGGCAGCATCCCTGACAAAAATTAAAGTGAGCGCCAGAAGGGGTTAACAACCCGCCATAAAAATAATCTGCGAGAGTTCACTGTATGCGCTTGATCCAGTTTGAAACAGCTCAAGGCCAGCGCCACGTCGGGGTGATCGAGGGCGATGAGATCCATGTGGTGCTGGGCACCGAAACCACCCGCGAACTGGCCCTGGAGGCCATCCGTAAAGGCCACGGCCTGGTCGCTGAAGTGCTGGCCCGTGGCACCGAGGCAAGTCCTGTCAGTTATAGCCAGACACTGGAGCAAGGCCGCGTACTCCCGCCGCTGGACCATGCAGATCCGGCCCACTGCCTGATCAGCGGCACCGGCCTGACCCACTTGGGCAGCGCCTCGACACGCGACAAGATGCACCAGCAAAACGCAGCCGATCACAGCGCCATGACCGACACCGCACGTATTTTTCAGTGGGGCATTGAAGGTGGCCGCCCGGCATCCGGCACGGTGGGCGTGCAACCGGAGTGGTTCTACAAGGGCGACGGCTCGATCGTGGTTCGCCCCGGCAGTGCGTTCAATAAACCGACCTTTGCTGAAGATGCCGGCGAAGAACCCGAGCTGACCGGCCTGTATGTAGTAGGCGACGATGGCAAGCCCTACCGCGTAGGCTTTGCGTTGGGCAATGAATTTTCTGACCACGTCATGGAGCGCCGTAACTACCTGTACCTCGCCCACTCTAAATTGCGCAATTGCAGTTACGGCCCCGAGCTGCGTGTCGGCGAGCTGCCGCGTCACCTGACCGGCATGAGCCGCATCCTGCGCGGGAACGAGGTAGTCTGGGAAAAAGAGTTTCTCAGCGGTGAAGACAACATGTGCCACAGCCTGGAAAACCTTGAATACCACCACTTCAAGTACCCGCAGTTCCTGCGCCCTGGCGATGTACACGTGCATTTCTTTGGTACCGCCACTCTGTCGGTGGCCGACAACATTCACACCCAGGAAGGTGACCGCTTCGAAATCAGCATGCCGGAGTTCGGTGCACCGCTGATCAACGGCATACAGGCAGGCGCCGCTGAACTGCCAGCCGGGCACGTCGTAACGTTGTAGCAAGGCTTTGTGGGCTTGCCTGCAAGCCCACTCCCCGCTTGATAAAAAACATAAAAAAGCGAGACGAACATGAACAGCAAAATTGCACCGGCCGCCCCCAGCCAGGCCGCCGGGCTTGCAGACGCCTCACGACCTACCACGGTGCGCTGGCGCATATTTTTGATCCTGCTGCTGTTGTCGGCGATCAACTACATCGACCGCGCGTCACTGTCGGTGGCCTTGCCCCTGATTTCCAGCGAATTTGAAATGACCCCGGCCCTGGAAGGCCTGATGCTCAGCGCGTTCTTTTGGTCCTATGCGCTGATGCAAATCCCTGGCGGCATGCTCCTGGACCGTTTTCAGGTGCGCAATATCGTCGGTGTGGCGACCGTGGGCTGGGGCTTCTTCCAGGCCATCGCTGGGGGCGCCCACAGCTGGATGACTTTGCTCGCCACCCGTATCGGTCTGGGCGTTGCCGAATCACCGATCATGCCCGCCGGGGCCAAATTGAACGGTGCCTGGCTGACGCCCAATGAGCGGGGCCGCGGGGCAACCCTGGTGGATGGCGGCGCACCCTTGGGCACAGCCTTTGGCGCCATCATCATCGCGGGTCTGATTACCTGGTTCGACTCGTGGCGCATTGCGTTCGTGATCGCCGGTGTCGGCACCATGATCGTCGGTGTCTGGGCCTGGTGGTACATCCGTAATAACCCGGCCGAACACCCTAAAGTCAACGCGGCTGAACTGGCCTATATCACCAACGCCAATGCCGAGGCGGCGAAAACCAACGGCGAACGCAAAGCCATCCTCAAAGACTTGCTGAAAAGCCGCTCGGTATTGGCCATGTTCGCCGGGTACGCCTGCTACAACAGCGTGTTCTACGGCTTGCTGACCTGGATGCCGAGCTACCTGCACAAGGCGCACAACCTCGATATCAAGGCCATGGGCGGTGCAACCTTCCTGATCTTTATGTGCGGGTTTATCGGCGAGATCTTCGGCGGTTGGCTGGCGGACAAATGGAAAGACGCAGGCGGCGCACCGAACAAGGTGATGCGCACCATGTTCGGCGGTTCGGCGGCGATTGCTGCGCTGTGCATCCTGCTGGTGGCCTACACCCCGGACGCTTTCACCGTGATTTCGCTGCTCTGCGTGGCCCTGTTTTTCATTCGCTGGTGCGGTATGTACTGGTGCTTGCCAGCCATTTTGGGCGGTAAATCCAAGGCGGGCGTACTGGGCGGCAGCATGAATTTCTGCGGCAACATGGTCGGCGTCATCGTACCGATCCTGATCGGCCTGATCGTGCAGTTCACCGGTTCGTACTTCCTCGCGCTGATCTTCTTCGTGGTGATGGCTTTCGGTCTGATGCTGTTCTCATCCCTCATCGACTACCGCGAGCGCGGTCTGGCCTGAGCCTTTCACTGAGGTAACTGTTGATGCAACTCATAACTAAAACAGGCAGTGAAAATGCTGCCAACGCCGTGATTCGACTCAACCCGCTGGACGATGTGCTGATTGCCCGCCAGCCCATTCCCAAAGGCCTGATCCTTGAGTCCGAAGGGCTGACAGCGCTGGACGCCATCCCTTCGGGCCACAAGATCGCGACCCGTGATCTGCAGGCCGGCCAGGCGCTACGCCGTTATGGACAGATCATTGGCTTCGCCAGCCAGCCGATCAAGGCCGGTGAACACGTGCATGTGCACAACCTGGCCATGGGGGATTTTTCGCGCGACTACGCCTTTGGTGTGGATGCGCGGGGGATTCATACGCCCAACCAGGACACCTTTATGGGCATCGTGCGCCCGGATGGCCGCGTCGCTACCCGTAACTACGTGGGCATCCTGACGTCGGTGAACTGCTCGGCGACGGTGGCCAAGGCCATCGCCGATCACTTTCGCCGCGACATCAACCCGCAGGCCCTGATCGACTACCCCAACGTGGATGGCGTGGTCGCCCTGACCCACAGTTTTGGGTGCGCAGTCGACCCCGGCGGCGAAGCCCTGGCCATGCTGCGCCGGACCTTGGGCGGCTATGCGATTCACCCCAACTTTGCCTCGGTGCTGATGATCGGCCTGGGTTGTGAAACCAACCAGATCGCGGATTTGCTGGAGGCCCAAGGCCTGGAAAAAGGTGAATTCCTGCGCGCCTTTACCATTCAAGGCACAGGCGGCACGTCGAAAACCATTGCCAGCGGTATCGAGCAGGTTAAATCCCTGCTGGCCGAGGCCAACCGCGTCGAGCGTGAGCCAGTCAGCGCCAAACACTTGATCATCGGCTTGCAATGCGGCGGTTCCGATGGCTACTCCGGCATCACCGCCAACCCGGCACTGGGCAATGCGGTAGATCGTCTGGTCGCAGCGGGTGGGACTGCAATCCTCTCCGAAACCCCGGAAATCTATGGCGCCGAGCACCTGCTCACACGCCGTGCGGTCAGCCGTGAAGTCGGTGAAAAGCTGATCAAGCGGATTCACTGGTGGGAAGACTACTGCAAGCGCATGAACGCCGAGCTGAACAACAACCCGTCGGCGGGCAACAAGGCCGGAGGCTTGACCACCATCCTCGAAAAATCCCTGGGCGCCGTGGCCAAAGCCGGTTCCAGTGACCTGGTCGATGTCTACGAATACGCCGAGACGGTGCGCGCCCACGGCCTGGTGTTTATGGACACGCCGGGCTACGACCCGATTTCGGCCACCGGCCAGGTGGCGGGCGGCGCCAACCTGATTGCGTTCACCACAGGGCGCGGTTCGGCCTATGGCTGCGCGCCCTCGCCGTCGATCAAGCTGGCCACTAACACCCGCCTGTGGGAGACCCAGGAAGAAGACATGGACGTGAACTGCGGCGGCATTGCCGACGCCAGCATGACCATCGAAGAACGCGGCGAGTACATCTACCGCCTGATGTTGCGCATCGCCTCCGGTGAGCGCAGTAAAAGCGAGCAGCACGGTTACGGCCAAAACGAATTTGTGCCATGGCAGATCGGTGCAATTACCTAAGCCCGTGATGACACACCACACCTGTGGGAACCGGGCTTGCCCGCTCCCACGGGTTTTATTGTTTTTTCAAGGAGATGGACATGACCCAGATTACCGGCCAGAACTTTATTGGCGGCCAGCGCAGCGGCGCTGGCGCTGTTCATTTGCAAAGCCTGGATGCAACAACCGGTGAAGCCTTGCCGTATCAGTTTGTGCAGGCCACCGACGCCGAAGTAGACTCCGCCGCCAACGCGGCCAGCGCCGCCTTCGCGGCATTCCGCAGTTTGCCCGCCAGCCGCCGTGCGGAATTTTTAGAAGCCATTGCCGAAGAAATCGACGCGCTGGGCGACGAGTTTGTGGCCATTGTTTGCCGTGAAACCGCCCTGCCCGCCGGGCGTATTCAGGGTGAGCGCGGCCGCACCAGCGGGCAGATGCGTTTGTTTGCCCAAGTCCTGCGCCGTGGCGATTTTTATGGCGCGCGGATCGATCAGGCCCTGCCCGACCGCCAACCGCTGCCCCGCGCTGACCTGCGCCAATACCGCATCGGCGTCGGCCCGGTCGCTGTCTTCGGCGCCAGTAACTTTCCGCTGGCGTTCTCCACCGCAGGCGGCGACACCGCAGCCGCACTGGCCGCCGGTTGCCCGGTGGTGTTCAAGGCCCACAGCGGCCACATGGCAACCGCCGAATGGGTGGCACAGGCGATTATTCGGGCTGCTGAGCGTACCGGTATGCCTGCGGGCGTGTTCAACATGATCTACGGCGCCGGGGTTGGCGCAACGCTGGTCAAGCATCCGGCGATTCAAGCAGTCGGCTTTACCGGCTCGCTGTCGGGTGGTCGCGCCCTGTGTGACATGGCGGCGGCACGCCCGCAACCGATCCCGGTATTTGCCGAGATGTCGAGCATCAACCCGGTGGTGTTGCTGCCAGAAGCCTTGCAACAGCGCGGCGAACAGATCGCCAAAGATCTGGGTGGCTCGGTGATGCTCGGCGCCGGTCAGTTCTGCACCAGCCCTGGCCTGGTGCTGGGGATTGCCTCACCAGCGTTCAGCGCCTTTGTCGATGCGCTGGGCTCGTTTTTCAGCGCCCAACCAGCGCACACACTGCTCAATGCCGGTGGCCTGAAAAGCTATGTCAAAGGCCTTAGCCATTTGGCCTCGGTCGAAGGCATTCGCCATCTCGCAGGTTCGCAACAACAGGGCAATCAGGCGCACCCGCAGTTGTTCCAGGCCGATGCCAGCCTGCTGATCGGCGGTGCCGAGGTGCTGCAAGAAGAAGTCTTTGGCCCGACCACCATCGTCATCGAAGTGGCCGACAAAGCGCAGTTGCTGCAAGCGCTGCACAGCCTGCACGGTCAACTCACGGCCACGCTGATCAGTGAACCCGCTGACTTGCAAGCCTTTGCTGAAGTAGTGCCGGTGCTTGAGCACAAGGCTGGCCGCTTGCTGATCAACGGCTACCCGACCGGGGTTGAGGTGTGTGATGCCATGGTCCATGGCGGGCCTTATCCGGCGACATCGGATGCCCGTGGCACATCGGTCGGCAGCCTGGCCATCGACCGTTTCCTGCGCCCGGTGTGTTTCCAGAACTACCCGGACAGCCTGCTGCCCGATGCGCTCAAGAACGCCAACCCGCTGGGGATCCAGCGCCTGCTCAACGGTCAGCCAAGCCGTGAGGCGCTGAACTGACGCTTACTGGTCAGCCGCGTAAATAACCGTTTGCGCGCTGTCCGGGGCCACGGACTTGAGGGTGAAGTAGGTGTCACCCTCATCCGTGAGAATCTCGTACTGCACTTTGCCGGGTACGCGATTTGCCACGCTGACGTGCTTGATGATTTTCAGCACGCGCTGGAATTTCACATTCTGGGTGCCGTTCTGCGCGGGACCGGTGAGCACGTTGACGGTCTGGAACCAGTCTTGATTCTTCTTGTGCGACACCAGCGTATCGGTCAATGCCTCAAAGCGTTCAAGGCGGGTAAACCCCCACAAGGTTTGCTCTGCCGACGCCTTGCCCTGAGCGTTTGAGCCGGTAAACACAAACAGATTAATGGCCGGATTGTCTTCACAAAAAAAATCGTAGGGCACCAGCCCATCGACCATTTTCTTGCCCGCGACAAAGCCTTTTTTATGCACCAAAAACATGTTCACCTCCACTCAATGGCATCACCACAACCTCAGACAGTGCTGAGCGGGAAGTCTACGGGGGCAAGGCGTACAGAGCCGTCAAGGCTATGTAATATCGTGTAAAGATCATAAAACGTGTGAGCTGCCGCCCCGTCTTCGACGCCGCGCTGTCGCGCAGCAAACAGGCCGCCGAGTATCTTCAGCATCCCCCAATCGGTTCCCTCTCCTTCGGGAGAGGGCTAGGGTGAGGGGGCTCTTGACTTGAGTACATATCCGTTGCTGCGGCAACGGCCACTTAGGGTTCCGGCCTTACGCCGCGTCACTTTGCAAAAGCGGCAAAGTAACCAAAACGCTTTTGCCCCTACCCCTCGGTGCCTCGCTTTGGCTCGGCATGCCCTCACCACAGGCCTTGCTCCGTAGGCCCGCCGCGATCGGCCATCCATGGCCGTGTCGCGGCTAACCCGGCGTCCTGCCGGGTTACCCACTGCGCAAAACCTGCGTTCGGCCAGCGTGGTTTAATGGGGCCTTTTAGATCAAGATCAAAACCAAGATCTAGATCAAAAGATCGCGAGGCGAGCTCGCTCCTACACGGGGTCTTTGGGCAGGCTGATTTCTACGGTGAGGCCGCCCGAGGGTTGGTTGTAGGCGACGATGGTGCCGCCGTGCATTTGCACCGAACGTGAAGCAATTGCCAAGCCCAATCCAAAACCGCCACCGGGCTCGCTGGCGCCGCGTTCGAAGGGCTGGAAAATGCTCTTCAGGCGCTGTTCTTCAACCCCCGGCCCATGGTCGGTAATTTGCACCTGCAAGCTGTTGCCCGCCAGACTGGTCTGGGTGGTTACCCGCACACGCGTGCCGGGGCGGGTATGGCGAACGGCGTTGCGGATCACGTTTTCAAAACAGCGATACAGCAGTTCACCGCTCACCCGACTGACAAAAGGTGGCCCCGCCTGCAAGGTGACTTCGCAGTCTTTGACCCCTGCCTCAAACTGCGCATCCTCAACGATCAATCTGAGCAATTCGATGATGTCGACCAGCTCCCGCTCGATGCTGTCGGGCCGCCCCTGAACACGGGCCAGAGTCAGCAGCGTTTCAATCAGGGTGTCCATGCGTACCGACTCGCGCTCGATGCGCTCGACCATTTCTTTGCGTCCGGGGTCTTGATGCAACAGCCCGATCGCCACTTGCATGCGCGTCAGCGGTGAGCGCAATTCGTGGGAGATGTCATGCAGCAAGCTCTGTTGCGCCTCGACCAGCAGCCTCAGTTGGTTGGCCATGCGGTCACAGTCTTCAGCCAGGTCGACGATTTCATCACGGCGCCCGCCCATCATCGGTTTGACCCGCGTACCAAAACGGCCCTGGGCCACGTCACTCATGGCGCGGCGCAAAAAGGTCAACGGCCAGGTCAGGTAAAAGGCCATGTAACCGCTGAATAACGCGCTCATCACCGTGCCGATAATCAACGGCATCAGCCCCGGCCCCTCGCCGAACTCCGGCCCGGGCTCGCCGTGTTCACCCGGCGCGCGGGTCGAGCGGATAAACAGTTCGATGCCTTCCTTGCTCAGCACCGCGCGCTCGAACACCGGGTGCAATACAGGTGACCCGGCCAACAATTGCCCGCTGCTGTCATACACGCCAATGGCCTGGTCATCGGGGTGGCGCCAGACCGTGAGCAGTTGCATGCCCGATTCGACACCAAAGGTTTCAAGCAGGTGAATTTCGCTGGTCAGGATGGTGTCGAGGTGCGGGTCTCCCGGTTTTGATTTACTCAGGATCACAAAACCCATGCCAACAAAAAACGTCAGCGTGGTGGCCAGCCAGAACGCCAGAAACAGCTTCCAGAACAGTCGACTCGCTTTCATTATTCAGCGATCAACAGGTAGCCCAGGCCGCGCACGCTCTGGATCCAGGCTTTGGCATCTGGCCGCGGACCGAGTTTTTGTCGAATGCTGCTGATATGCACGTCGATACGCCGGTCGTAGCGGGTTAACGGGCAGCCCAGGGCATTGAGTGACAAGTCTTGCTTGCTCACCACTTGCCCGGCGCAACGGGCCAGTTCTTCGAGCAGGCTGAATTCAGTGCTGGTCAGGCCCAACTCATTGCCTTGCCACAGCGCCTGGCGTTTGCCGGGCCAAAGCACCAGTTGCCCGGTCTTGATCGCTTCGGTGGCGGTCTGATCAGGGGCGGGGTTGACCCGACGCATGATCGCCCGCAAACGCGCCACCAGTTCACCCGGCGAGCTGGGTTTGGGCACGTAGTCATCCGCGCCCAGCTCAAGGCCGGTGATGCGGTCAATGTTGTCGCCACGGGCGGTCAGCAACACCACCGGTACCTGGCTGCGTGCACGAATGCGCCGCAGCACTTCAATCCCCGACAGCCGGGGCAGCATGACGTCCAGTACAACAATGCTGTAGCGACCGGACAACGCCTGGACTTCGCCCTCTTCGCCGCTGTGCACGGCGGTTGCAGCAAAACCTTCGCGCTCCAGATATTCACTGAGCAGTGCAGTCAGTTCCTGGTCATCGTCGACGAGCAATACACGGATCATGGCGAACTCTTGCAAAGGGGGGCCAGGCATTATCGTAGCTGAACCGTGCAGCGTCATCGCGTAACGCCAACCTTTACCTAACTTGACACTGGGTTAACCGCACCAAACGCCCCGAGCTTTTATGCTGGCGCTCCACCCGCTTGCGTGGCTCGCGGAGCATGGCGTCTGCTCGAGTCATCCGCACGCCCGCCAGCGCTGCTTGTCGATGTGTTCTGGAAATAAAGATCTTGATGAATTTTCCGCGCCTGCTCTGCTCGGTTGCACTGCTGCTCAATGCCACCCTTGCACATGCCCAGGGTTTCAAAATTTCTGATATTCGAATCAACGGCTTGCAGCGGGTTTCCGCCGGTAGCGTGTTCGGCGCCCTGCCCTTGAATGTCGGCGAAGAAGCGGATGATCAGCGCTTGGTCGAATCCACCCGCGCACTGTTTAAAACCGGGTTTTTCCAGGACATTCAGTTGGGCCGCGATGGCGACGTTCTGGTCATCACCGTGGTTGAACGCCCGTCTATCTCCAGCATTGATATAGAAGGCAACAAGGCCATCTCCACCGATGACCTGATGAAGGGCCTCAAGCAATCGGGGCTGGCCGAAGGCGAGATTTTCCAGAAGGCCACCCTTGAAGGCGTACGCAACGAACTACTGCGCCAATACGTGGCCCAAGGCCGTTACTCGGCCTCGGTAGACACCGAAGTCGTCTCCCAACCGCGTAACCGCGTGCAGTTGAAGATCAAAATTGACGAAGGCCAGGTGGCGGCGATCAAGCACATCAACGTGGTCGGCAATAGCGTGTTTGATCAGGCAGAACTCGACGACCAGTTCACCCTCAAGACCACCAACTGGCTGTCGTTCTTCAAGAACGATGACAAATACGCCCGCGAAAAGCTCACCGGTGACCTTGAGCGCCTGCGCTCTTATTACCTGGACCGCGGCTACATCAACATGGAAATCATCTCGACGCAGGTCTCGATTTCGCCTGACAAAAAGCAGGTGTTCATCACCGTCAATATCAATGAAGGTGAAAAGTACACCGTGCGCGACGTGTCTTTGCGCGGCGACCTGAAAATCCCCGAGGACCAGATCAAAGCCTTGTTGCTGGTGCAGAAAGGTCAGGTGTTCTCGCGCAAACTGATGACCACCACCTCGGACTTGATCACCCGGCGCCTTGGCAACGAAGGCTATACCTTTGCCAACGTCAACGCTGTGCCAACGCCGAATAAAGACGACCACACGGTTGATATCGTGTTTGTGGTCGACCCGGCCAAACGCGCGTACGCCGACCGTATCAACTTCCGTGGCAACACCAAGACCGAAGACCAGGTGCTGCGCCGTGAAATGCGCCAGATGGAAGGTGGCTGGGCCTCGACCTACCTGATTGACCAATCCAAGGTGCGCCTTGAGCGTCTGGGCTACTTCAAGGAGGTCAACGTTGAAACACCGGCTGTGGCGGGTGTCGACGACCAGGTGGACGTGAACTACACCGTTGAAGAACAGGCCTCGGGCTCGATCACTGCCAGCGTAGGCTTTGCCCAGAACGCCGGTTTGATCCTCGGCGGCTCGATCACCCAAAACAACTTTTTGGGCACGGGTAACTCCGCCAGCCTTGGCCTGACCCGCTCCGAGTACCAAAGCAAATACAACATCGGCTTTACTAACCCCTACTTCACCCCGGACGGCGTGAGCCTTGGCTACAACGCGTTCTACAACAAAACCGACTACAACGATTATTACGACGATGGCGTGTCGTACTACTCGATCAACAGCTACGGTGCCGGGATCACCCTGGGTTACCCGATCAACGAAACTTCACGGGTCAGTTTTGGCCTGACCGCGCAGCACGACGAACTCAAGCCCGGCACCTACAGCGCCGATGAGATCTATGACTTCATCCAGCGCGACGGCAAGTCCTTCACCAACTTCAAGGCCAACCTGGGCTGGTCGGAATCGACCCTGAACAAAGGGATTCTGGCGACACGCGGTTACTCGCAAAACCTCAACCTGATGGTCACGGTGCCCGGCAGCGACCTGAGTTTCTACAAAATCGATTACAGCGGCCAGACCTTCCTGCCGCTGACACAGTCCACCTCGCTGCGTTTTCATACCAACCTGGGCTACGGCAATGGTTACGGCTCAACCGACGGCCTGCCGTTCTATGAAAACTACACCGCAGGCGGCGAAGGTTCAGTGCGCGGCTTTGAAAGCGGCACCCTCGGCCCACGCAACACCCCGGCCACCGGCAAGTACGCGAGCATGGGCCAGGAGTACTACACCGATCGCAAAACCGACGCGCTGGGCGGCAACATCATGATCACCGGCGGCGTCGAATACCTGTTCCCGATCCCCTTCATCAAGGACAACAAATCACTGCGAACTTCGTTGTTCTGGGACGTCGGTAGCGTGTATTCGGACAAGTGCTACTTGAGCACCACCACCGGCTGCGACGGCGTAGACCTGAGCCAGATGGCCAGCTCGCTGGGCGTGGGCGTGACGTGGTACAGCCCGATGGGCCCGCTGAGCGTCAACCTGGCCTTCCCGGTGCGCAAACCGACCGATGCCGAGACGCAAATCTTCCAGTTCTCGCTGGGGCAAACGTTCTAACCCGCCCAGCGAGAACGTTATTTACATAAACCAGCGGTACTCACGTGCGCTGATGTCTTGCATAAACGCCAGATGGTCCTGGCGTTTGTTTTCGCAATAAACGTCGACGAACTCGGCCCCCAAACCTGCGCGCAACTGCGGTTGGGGCTGCATGACGCGCACGGCTTCGAGCATGTCCAGCGGGAAGTCGACGCCGCTGTTGCGGTCTTCGTTGAGCGGCGCAATCGGCTCTTTGGCCGATTCAAGCCCGTGCTCAAGCCCCACCAGAATCGCCGCCAGCACCAGATACGGGTTGGCATCGGCGCCCGCCAGACGGTATTCCACCCGCAGGTTTTTGCTGTCTGACTCGGGAATCCGCAAACACGCATCGCGGTCCTCAAAGCCCCAACTGGCGCGGGTGGCGATGTTGGTGGTGCCGCCCAGACGGCGGAATGCGTTGTGGTTGGGAGCAAAAATCGGCATGCACGCGGGCAAGAGTTCCAGACAGCCCGCAATGGCGTGGCGCAACGGTTGCTGTTGATTGGCCGCCAGCAGGTTGTTGCCCGCCGCGTCATACAGGCTGACGTGGACGTGCATGCCGCTGCCCGGCTGATGCAAGTAGGGCTTGGACATAAAGCTGGCCCGGTAACCGTGTTTCATCGCAACACCCCGGGTGCTACGGCAGAACAATGCTGACCAGTCGGCGGCACGCAAACCATCGTCAAGGTGGCCAAAGTTGATTTCAAACTGGCCCGGGCCCAGTTCGGCAGTGATGACCGTGGCATCGATACCCTGGATTTGCGCCGCCTCAACCATCTCATTGAGCACCGGGGCAAAACGCGACAGGCGCTCGATGTGCATGTTGGGCTGGTCATCGGTGTCGTCGGTGAACGGGTCACGGGCAAATTGCGGCAGGCCATCGCGCAGGTGCTTATCAAAGAGGTAAAACTCCAGCTCAAACGCCACCACCGGATGAATGCCTTTGCTGGCCAAGCGATTAAGCACTTGCGCGAGGACTTCACGCGGCTCGAATTCGATGGGTTTTGCCGTGCCGTCGGAGGTAATCAGCATCTGCCCCAGCGGCTGGCCTTCCCAGGTTACCGGCTTGAGTGTGCCGGGCACCAGACGGCGCACGGCATCGGGGTCACCATCGTTAAAGCAATAATCACCGATCTTGAACAACCCGCCCTGCGCCCCCAGCAGCACGCAGTTTTGCGGCAACTTGAGCGCGCTGTCCCCCGCGACTTTTTCCAGCATGTCGATCGGATAACGTTTGCCGTAGAAATGCCCCGGTATGTCCAGCGAAATCAGGTCGACATACCGCACATCCGGGTAGCGCTGGCGAAAGGTCCGCACTTCGGCCAGCAGGTCAGAGCACGCAGCATCCATCGTATTCATCCTTAACTCAGGTGTAGACCCACAGCACGCGTGTGAGCTGTTCGGTCAGGTTGGCGTAACGGCACAAGGTGTTGCTGTCGAACTGAAAGCTGTCGCCGGCGCGCAAGGTCACCGGGTCTTCGTCGTCGCCCAGCCATAAGGTCAACTCGCCCTCCAGCACATAGCCGCCCTGCTCGGAGCTGTCGAGCATATGCCGCTCGCCGCTGGTGGCACCCGCCTCCAGCAGACTTTCGAGCATGGAAAACGATGCGCGGATTTTCGGCGAAACCAGAATGTCGGTGATGCCGTTAGCCAGGTACAGGGTGCGGCGCTCGTCCGGCCGGGTGACCCAGGACAAGGCTTTGGGCTTGGGCATGTTGTAGAAATAGGTGGTCGGCACGTCCAGCGTTTCGCTGATGGCGGTGAGATCTGCCACCGTCGGCCGCGACAGACCGCGTTCGACCTGAGACATAAAACCCACCGACCGGCCAATTTTGTCGGCCAGTTCCGTGAGGGTGACTTTTTTGTGCTTGCGCAGATCGTGAATGAGGATCGCCAGCGCAGCGATTTCTTCTTGTTTATTCACGCCCTGATTCCGCACAGCCTTGAAGGCACATTTTTACCGCCATGAAATTTATTTAGCTTAATTTCATGAAAAATTACTCGGTAAATTTCACAAGCGCAAGGCTATTTTTTGACCAGAGAAGAGCGCGCCAGGGCAAAAAACCTCTCGGCATACCCTTGAAAAACACTAAGCGGCTGTTTTTACGTGATTTTTTTCATTCAGGGGGTTCACAGGTCGAGAAAATGTCGATATATTCTCGCCCACTCTTACAGCAGATCTTAAAGACCTCGCAGTAAGCAGCGTCACACAGAGTGCAAGGCACTCTTCGCAACAGATACAGGGGCGTCGCCAAGCGGTAAGGCAGCAGGTTTTGATCCTGCCATGCGTTGGTTCAAATCCAGCCGCCCCTGCCATTTTCCAGTGTTATTCAGCCGCCAGGCACCCAACGAATAACCCATTAAACCCGTAAAACCTGTAGTCGCTGCCGAAGCATGAGGCTGCGAAAACCATTTCATACACCTCTTCTCGCAGCCTTCGTGCCTCGTCAGCGATTACAACGTCGGGTAGTCGATATATCCGGCAGCGCCACCGCCATACAGGGTGTTCGGATCCAGTTCAGCCAGAGGCGCACCGGTTTTCAGGCGTTCGACCAAATCCGGATTGGCAATAAATGGCCGCCCGAAAGCGAATAAATCTGCCTTGTTTTCGGCCAATTGCTGCTTTGCCAGCGCCAGGCCATAACCGTTATTGGCGATGTAAGTGTTTTTGAAACGTCGACGCAGCCCGGCATAGTCAAAGGGCGCAACATCACGCGGCCCGCCGGTCGCACCTTCCACTACATGCAGGTACACCAGGTCGAGCGCCGATAACTGGTCGACGATGTAGTCAAACTGCGCCTGCGGGTCGCTGCAGGTAATCCCGTTGGCCGGGGAAACCGGCGAAATACGGATACCGGTGCGCTGCGGGCCGATCTCGCTGGCCACCGCCGACGCCACCTCCAGTAACAAGCGGGCACGGTTGACGATGGAACCACCATAGGCGTCGTCACGCAGATTGGCGCCGTCTTTGGCGAACTGGTCCAGCAAGTAACCGTTTGCGCCATGGATCTCGACCCCGTCAAAGCCTGCCGCGATGGCATTGGCGGCGGCCTGACGAAAATCGCTGATGATGCCCGGCAGTTCCTCAAGCTTCAGCGCCCGAGGCTCAGAGACATCCACAAAGCTGTTATTGACGAAGGTTTTACTCTCGGCCCGCAGCGCTGAAGGCGCGACCGGGGCACCGCCATCGGGTTGCAGGTCTACGTGGGAGATCCGCCCCACATGCCACAACTGGGCAAAAATCCGCCCGCCCTTGGCATGCACGGCATCGGTCACTGCACGCCAGCCGTCAATCTGCGCCGGGGAATAAATACCGGGCGTGTCCTGATAGCCCTGCCCTTGCTGGGAGATTTGCGTGGCTTCTGAGATCAGCAAACCGGCCGAAGCCCGCTGGCTGTAATACTCTGGCGCAAACTCACTGGGCACAAACCCTTTACCCGCACGGTTACGCGTCAGCGGCGCCATCACAATGCGGTTGGCAAGCGTAAGGTGCCCAAGGGCGTAAGGCTCAAACAACGTCTTTTCGGTCATGGCTGCGGTCCTTTTGAGAAATGACAAAGGACTGTGAGCATAGACCGCGGCGCCTCATGCTGCCGGTGCCAGCAAAAGATCTTTACGACTGCTTCGCAGCCGGACGTAGCCTCGCTGAACTCGTCAATTGATACGGGGTTATTGCCTATTTAGCCCACTCAATTGTCTCGCTGTAAGGCGTTTGGATGTCGCGCTCGGGGATTTCCCAGATCACCAGTTTGGGCGGGGTGTCTTTGAAGGCCGGATTATTGAAGTAGGTGTTCGCCCCCCCCGGAAAACTCGCCGCCATCCTTAGAGAAGTTGCCCACCGGCGCGGCCAGCGCCTGTTGCAGGAAGCCGAGGAAGTTGGAGTTGCGAGAAAAGGAGGTGCCTATTAACGCGATGTTGGGCAGGTTGTCGTCACCAAACAGGTCGTCTTCGCTGGCTACCCCGCTGCTGCCTTCGGTCTTTTTCTCGCTGAATTCGCTAGCCGCCACTGTTTCCGGGGCGGGCTGAGCACTTACTGGCAACCAGTCCAGACCCGCCAGGTGCACCAGGTCGCCCGGGCGGCGGGCCGGGCTTTGCACGGTACGCTCATAGTCTGTGTGCGGGGTGGCGTTGATGCCCATGGCCTGCACGTGCTGGGCAATCGCCTTGGCCGCTGCTGATGAGCCCACTTCGCTCCAGTGAGTATCGCTGCGCAGAAACGCCTCGGCGCCCAAGGGTTGCAGGGTGGGCGCCAGGTCGATGGTCTTGACGCCCGCCTTATTGAGCGCGGCAACCCACACCACGGCGCGGTCCTGCAATTGCGCCGGACGACGCAAACCGCACAGTTGTGAAGCGCCAATCCGGCTCTTGTCCGGTACCACCGCCACCAGCAATTGAATGCCGCGCTTGGCCAGGCGCTGTTGAATGTCGACGACCGCTGCCGCCTTGGTGTCGGCGTTGTCCTGGGCGTGACGGTTGATGCGCATTTCGTCGGTCAGGAACAACCAGCCGTCACAACCCGGACGCACCCTTGCGCCGGTGTCATGGAAGGTCAGCCAACTGGCCGCGCGCTCCAGATCGGCGGCGCGTTCAGGCACCGCCGCCATCGACAATTGCTTGGCAATTTTATGGGTGACTTCGCCATGCAGCACTTGGTCTTGGGTGAGGTTGGGCGGCAACAGTTGTACCTTGCCGCTGACCAGCAACCACATAGCCGAAGCAAAGCTTGCCAGCAAAAACGCGGCGAATACCCAGCCGGACAGCTTGCTGATACGGGCCGTGAATTCACTCGGCATAACCGCTTTAGGGGATGAGTCAGGCATGGGCTCGGCCATCAGAACTGGAAGTACAGGAAAGGCACCGCTTCACGGCTCGCGATCAACGCGAACGAGAGCAGAAAGCCCGCCACCGGCCACACGGCCGCTATCGGTGCATACAGCGCTGAGCCGCCGAAGCGTTGCTCATACCGGCTTTTAAAGGCCGGCGCGAGGATGCAGGCGATCCCCAGCAAAGCCGCCAGGCCGTGGGCCGAACGCAGGGTCACGGCCAGCGCGTCGCCCAGTGCAAAGTCGTGCAAACCAATCTGCCCGGCGTACATGTTCAACGCCGAATGGAAGTCCGGCGCGCGGAACAACGTCCAGGCCATAAACACAAACAACAGGGTCAAGGTGTGCGCCAGCACCGGCGGAATGCTCGGCAAGGTCGAGCGTGACCACAGGCGGTCTACGCACAAAGCAATACCGTGCGCAGCGCCCCACAGCAGGTAGTTCCAGCTGTCGCCGCCATGCCAAAGACCGGCGATGGCCATGGTCAGGAACAGGTTGCGATAGGTTTTCCAGGCGCCATTGCGGTTGCCACCCAAGGCGATGTACAGGTAGTCACGCAACCAGCTGGACAGCGACATGTGCCAGCGCCGCCAGAAGTCCTGAATGCTTCGGGCCAGGTACGGCTGATTGAAGTTTTCCGGGAAGTGAAAGCCCAGCATCAGGCCCAGGCCGATGGCCATGGCACTGTAGCCGGCAAAGTCGAAAAACAGTTGCAGCGAATACGCCAGGCAGCCGATCCAGGCATCGACAAAAGACGGGTTATCCAGATGAAACGCCACGTCCACCAACGGCGACAGGGTGTCGGCCACCAGCACTTTCATGCACATGCCGATCATGAAACGGCGAGCACCCAGCGAGAAGTTCTGCCAGTCGAAGTAGCGTTTGACCAGCTCGCGGCGCACCCAGTCGTAACGAATAATCGGCCCGGCAATCGAGTGGCCGAACATCGAAATATAGGTGGCGTAGTTCACAAAGCTGCGCTCGACCGGCACGGTTTTGCGGTGCACGTCCACCAGATATGAGATCGCCTGCAGCACGATAAACGATAACCCGGCAGGCAACGCCACGCGCTGCCATTCCAGCGGCATGGCGCCCGGGTAGGTGATCCACTCCATCCAGGTGGCCGCCAGGATGTTGGCGTACTTGTACCAGCAGAGCACGGCGGTGTTGAACACGATCAGGGCGACCAACAACCGCACACGGCCCTTCGAGTCTTCCCGCGAGCGGTCAATCAGCAGCCCGCCGACCCACGCGACCACGGTCAACGCCATGTGCAACGCGAGAAACATCGGGTTCAGCCAGCCGTAAAACAACCAGCTGCCGATCAACAAAATAACGTTACGCCACTGCGGCTTGCCCAGCGCATAGATGAGCAGGAACGCTGGCAGAAATAACGTCAGAAACTCGAGAGAGGCGAAGACCATGGCGGCGGCACAATCCGATCAGTTGGATTTAAGTACAGTATCCGTTGCGTGCAACAACCGCGGCCCGCTGGCAGACGGCACCACCATCACGCTGTAACGCTCGCCCGCCTTGAGTTGGCCCAGATCCAGCGCAGCGCCGACATTGGCGTTCGCGCACACCAGTTGCACCGACAATTGCACCGGATTGATCAGGCGGCGCTGGGCGGTGTTGACCGGTACAGACTTGAACAACTCAGCGTTACGGCCTGCAGCAAGCAGCGCGGCATCGGCACATGACGCATCAACGTTAAAAAACGCCAGCGATGCCTTTAAAGCGTTGAAGTCATTCTCGGGTTCGCGCACCACCGCCTGCTGAATACCCGCGCCATCCGGCACTGCAAACACCGTCACAAACTCACTGGGCTCGATCTTCAAATCGATGGGCAACTTCTGCCCGCCACTGACCAGCGCGCCCTTGACCGGTTTGCTGGAGTTCACGGGAAACAACAGCGACACCGGCTGCGCCGTCTCCAGACGCAGCGGCGCCTGCCCAGGCTGAGCAACCACCTCCAGCGGCGCAGGGCTGGCGTTGACGAAGCGTATGAATGCCGAGTCTTCAGCCGGGCCGGTGGCGTAGAGCGCAGGCGCAGCATTTGCCAGGGCGCTGCATACCAACACCGGCCCGGCCATTAGCGCCGAAAAGTGCTTGCTCATTTTTTCAGCCCCTTGACCGCAGGCGTGTCCAGCAACGCTTTGTCGATAGCGTCACCCCAGAGCTTGTAGCCAGGCGCGGTCATGTGTTGGCCGTCGACTGTTGCCCACTCTTTTTGCCCGGGAACCGAAAACTTCAAGGAGTCGATGTAATCACAAGGCGCGACGTTGGCCGCCAGGAAACCCGCCACTTGCTTGACCCGCTCCGGGGTCTTTTTGTATTGAGCGCCCACAGAACCCCAGTTCGGCCCCACCCAGACGCAACGCTTGCCCGTTGCAGCAATCGCTTTGGCCAGGTCGGTGGTCTGCTGCCAGGCCCAGGTTTTAGGGAATTGCGGTTTGTCGTAGCCCGCCATGGTGTCGCCCAGTACAACCAGCACCAGGTCCGGCTTATCCGCAGCGATCAACTCACTGATGGGGGTAGTCGCGGTCTTGTCACTCAACACCACCACCTTGCCGCCGTCCTTACGCTCGGCAGCCCCGCACTGCCCCGCCGGGGAGGCTTTGAGCCAATCACCGGCATTGGAGCCGCAAATGCCCAGGGTGTGTACTTTGGCCCCCTGGGCCACAAGGTCTTCATGCAACGACGTAATCAAATACCCCGGCGTCGCCAAGTGGCTGTCGCCGATCATTAGAATTGTCATGCCCGCCAAAAGAGATGCTGCCACGGTCTAGCTCCTGCACATTAGTTCGAATATGGGGAAAGGTAAGGATTGACCGGCATCGGCATGCGCCCGGTGAAATCTTCGAGCGTGTAGCGCAGGTACAAGCCACCGGTCCACTGCTTGTAGTCCTGGGCGTTGTCCATGCCAAAGCTGCCCCCCAAAATCATATTGCTGCCCAAACGGTACTCGGCGGCCGCGCCGAGGTTGTAGCCGATCCCGTTTTTGTTCTGGCCTGAAGATTTGGTCTGCAACGATGAGCCGGCAGCGGCATAAGCCGCCGAAGCCTGCTCCAGCGATGCCTGCATGGCGCCGTCGTTGGCGAAGTACTTGGCCGAGTCCTGCTCGATGTGTTGCAGGCCCACCGAGCCGCGCAGCGTGTAGCTCCAGCGATCCGCGCGTTGCGACCAGCTCACCGGCACGCCGATGGAGAAGTAGTTTTGCGGGCTGAAGTAGCCGCCACTGCCGTAGGTGAAGTTGTCCTGGTTGTTGTCGTACTTCAGCGCCGTGGCGCCAAGGCCGGCCGTCAACTGGCGCTCTTCATCTCGAAGCAGGTACCAGTAAATACCGGCGCCGCCTTCGGCACGGGTGTTGTCCTTGACGTTGTTGCCCAGCAGTTTGTAAAGGCCCGCGTAACCGTACGCGCCGTAGTCACCGTTGTCGTAACCCAGTTGCACGCGCCCGCCGTTGGCGGTCACGCCGCCCCACTTGAGGCCGCTGCGCGCATCTTTGGCACCGGCAAAAGACACCAGGCTGTCGTTCACCGAGCGGCGCGACAAACTCGCCCCGTAACGCACGTTACTGTCCTCGCTCACCGCGCGATCAATGCTCACGCCCCCCACTGGCGTGCTGTACAGAAAGCCCAGCGGGCTGACACCGATGTCGGCCTTTAGCCCTTGCGAAGGCATCTCATAGCCCACCGCCACACCCACGCCTGAGTCCTTTTGCCGACCGGCCGAACCATTCACCCCACTGGCTGCGGCCAGCGCTGCCGGGGTTGGGTCGGGGGCTGCCAGCACGGTTTGCACCGCAGCGATCTGAGCGGCATTAGGGCCGCCAAAGCGGTTTTTGGCCGAGTCACCGACGCTGCCTGCGTTCAGCGACACCGGGGTCACACGCAAGGCAACACGGTCATCGCCCACCGGCAAGCTGATCTCCAGCGGCGCTTCCACGTCGGTCATTTTGCTCAGGCCCGACTCGCTGTCGTTACTGCGAATGGCCACCCCTTGGGTGATACGCGGGCTGCGCTCCTGTTTGATCTCGGTCAAGGCCGTTTGCATCGCCTGACGCGCTTCTTCTTGCGGGTCGCTGACCGGGGCTGAAGCGACTCGGCGTGGCGCAACGTAATCATCGCCGAACTCAGACACGGCATACCCGCCACTGCTGACACTCGGCGCGATACGCGCTGGATTACGGGTATTGCCCGCGTACACCGGCACGGGCGCAGCGATGTCTTCGTCGGGCGCGGCCAGTTGCTCCTGTACAGGCTCGGGAATCAGCGGCACGCTGCCCTGGGCCAAACGTGACTGGCGACGCTGCCCCTCTGCCCCCACAAACGGGTTGGCGGCCACAGCGGTTTTCGCGAAGGGATTGGTGTCTTGCTTGGGCGGCGCCTGCAATGCCAAGGCGCGGGTGTACAGATCCTGAGCCTTGGCGTTTTTGCCTTGGGCGCGGAAGATACCCGCCGCACTGGCGAGGATCTGTGCATCGTTGGGCGCCAGTTCCAGGGCTTTGTCCGCCGCAGCGGCGGCCCCGCTCTTGTCACCCGACTTGTTCAAGGCCTGGGCCATGCCGATCTGCAATTGCGGGTCATCAGGCGCGGCCCGCAACAAGGGCTTGTACAGTGCGATGGCTTTGGCGCTGTCGCCATTGGCCAGGTACATGCGCGCCAGTGCGCCGTTGGCCAATGGGTCGTTCGGCCGTTGGGCCAATGCCGGGGCCAGGGTGTCGTAAGCCGCGACCAAATCGCCTTTCTCCCGCAGTACGTCAGCCTGACGCACGGTGTACAAAAACAGCAGTTCGTCGTAGGTACGCTGATCCGCCGCGGTCAAAGGCTGGCTCTGCAATTGGTGCAGCAACTGGTTAACCTTGGCGTCATCGCCGGTTTTGAGCAGCACACCGGCATACGCCAGGCGCAACGACGCGGGCGGATTAGTGCTCTGCGCAATGGCGTTGCGCAGCATCGACAAAGCGTGATCCGGATAACCCGCATCGACATACGCCGAGGCCAACATGCCGATGGATTGCGGCTTGCCGTTGGCGGCCAGTTCAGCGCGGCGCAACAAGGTCAGCGCTTGCTCACGGTCGCCCTGCTTGGCCAGCGTCGCCGCCTGGGTGACCAGCGCTTGCATCTGCGCTTCGCTGGCCAGTTGCTGCATTGGCGCCGTGCGCTGACTCACAGGGATGCGATCCAGCGTGCTTTGCGCGGCCGACCATTCGCCCAATTGGCTCGACAGCAAGGCACTCGCGTACAAGACCTCGGGGTCTTGCGGGTTGGCCTTGAGCGCATCGGCCATGGTTTGCCGGGCCTTGTCCGGGGTCTTGGCTTGCAGGTAATACAGTGCCAGGTCGTAGTGCGTCCAGGCATTGCCCGGATCATTGCGGATGGCTTCTTGCTGCGCCGCGATCGCACCCTTGAGATCACCACTGCGCGCCGCATTTTTGGCCTTGCCCACCGCTACCGCGGCTTTCAACGGACGCAAGTCGCCCAAACGCTGTTGCTGGGCCGGGGTCATGCGCTCGACCATCTGCATGGCCTGGCTGGCCTGACCGTTTTGCGCCATCACGGTGATCAACCCGAGCAACGCATCCGGGTTGTCGTTGTCCAGGCTAAGGGCCTGACGATAGCTGGCCTCGGCATTGGTCAACTGGTTTTGTTCAGCCTGTACCCCGCCCAGCGCAATATAGCCTTCGGCCTGACGCGGCTTGCTGGCGATGGCTTGCTGCAACAGGCTGCGCGCCCGTGGCAAGTCTTGACTGGCCCGCGCTTTGTCGGCCTGACCCAGCAGGCTCCAGTAGCGGTTACCGTCCAGCGCCGACTGCCAGCGCTTGTCGGAACCGCGGGCAGCGGCCCGGCCCAGCAACTCATTGGCGTCACTCAAACGGCCCTGACGCTGACGCACCAGACCGAGGCCGCCCAAGGCGTCGGAGTCTTGCGGCTGCTCTTTGAGGCGTGCCAGAAACGCTTGTTCAGCGACGTTGAGCTGGTTGTTTTGCAGCGCCTTGTAGCCGCGCGCCAGGTTGGGGTTCATGTTGGCCGTGCTACCCGCTTTGGGACGGCTGAGCATTTGCGTGCGGATCTCGCTGTCGTTCGGGTTGGCCTTGAGATAAGCCTCAAACAAAGGGATGTCCGAAGGGCGTGGGGTGCCCAGCCAGACCAGCCCCTGGCGCCAGCTTTCGGTGGCTTCACCGCCCAGTTCAGGCAGCGTCGACAGCTGCGCAAGGCGCTGCAAACCTTCAGGACGGGTGCCTTCATTGCGAATCAGCAATTTGGCCAGTACTAGCTTGGCCTTGGCGTTGTTCGGGTTCTGTTGCAGCAAGCGCTCCAGCCCCTGACGGGCTTCATTGGCGCCGCCAGCGGTGTAGCTCAGGTAGTTGTAGAACTCCAGCGCCAGCTCACCTTGCGGCGGCTTGCCGGCAAACGCCTGCCGGTACAACGCCACCGATTTTTCCAGCTCGCCGCTACGGGCCTGAGTGCGCGCCTGATCCAGCAGGTCCGGGTTTTTACCGGCTTGCAGGGCAATGGCTTGCTCCAGTTGCAAGGTCAGTGGATCACCGGGATGGGACTGCTTCAACTGCGCCAGGTAATTGCTCGCGCCGGTCACACGCTTGGCCTTGAGTTCCAGCAGGCCCAGGCCGTATAACGCGTCCACTTGTTGCGGGTCGATCAACAGCAGCTTTTTCCAGACCTCCGTGGCCCGGGCCGGGTCGTCTTGGGTCTGCCAGTATTTACCCTGCTCAAGCAGTGCCTTGCCAGCGTCATTGAGCGCGGCAAAACTGCTGCTGTTAATCAGTGCTGCAAGTATCCCGAAGGCTACGGCGTGGTGGCGCGCGGACATGTTGTCTCCCACATCGGTTGCAACTTCCCGTCATCCAGGAAGTGGTAGCGGTTGTCCATATAGCCCAACGAAAACAGGCTCAATACAAAGAAGTAGTACGGCGGCTGTGCCAGCTTGACCGCTTCAGGCGTCAGGCTTTGCGCCATGAGTTGCTCCACACGCACGGCCTGCTCTTTTTGCAGCGTAGTCTTGCCCAGCGCTTTGAGGTACGGCAGCAACGCCGCCGAGAAACCAAATGGCCCTGCCCCGCTGCGCTCGCCGGTGGTGACCTGAACTTTTTCCGGGGGCACGCCGTCTTCGGTGGTGGTCTGCAACATGCCATTCAGGTGTGTGAGCAAGGGTTTGCGCAACCGGTCACGGGCCGGCATCAGCCCGGCCCACATATAGGTGCGAATGGCGTCATAGCTGCCCAAATCACCCTTGGTAGGGTCGGTCACGAACTCGCCGGTTTTGGCGCCGGTGGCGCGATAAGTCACCCAATCCGCGACAAAGCCGTTGTGAGAAACGGCTTTGATCAGGGTGGCGGTGTTCTTGGCGATGTCCGCCCATGGACCTTTGGGATCGACCTCAGCAAAGCGTCGCAGTACCGGAATCGGCATGTAGCTGGGGTTTAGCTGCCACTGATCAGGGCTGGCCGGATCCGGTTTGATAAAGCCGAACTTGCCCGGCAGCAGCATCTTGCCAAGGCCCGGCAAGGTGGCAACCTCTTGGGCGGCGATGTTGTGCAGCAGATGCCGACCGTCTTCGGTGTAATCCATGCGGTGCCAGAGCCGCCCGGCCTCCAGCAGGGCATAGGCAAACCACAGGTCGCCATCAGACGCCGAGTTGCTGTCCAGCAACACCCATTCACCGTGCTCGTCCAGGCCCCAGAACCAACCCGGCAAATGGGTTTTGATGTCGCCCTGGGCGAGGTTATTCACGCTCCAGCGCCACAGTTTTTCAAAGGTCTCGCGATCATCCGCCACCAGCGCAAAGAACATGGCGTACGACTGCCCCTCTGAAGAGCTGTGACGCTGCGGCGTGCTGGCGTCCATCACCCGGCCGTCAGGCTGCACAAAGTGCTCAACGAATGTTTGCCAAAGCGGCCAGGGCGGCACACTGCAAGCCTCTGCGCGCGCGGTAACCGGCAGCAGCCAGGTCAACAGCAACGCACACAGCAGGCCACCCCGAAAGCGGGCTCGCACAACACTCACACCCGTCACGAAAAGCACTGGGCGCTACTCTTTAAGACGCTTGTTGGCACGCGCACGCAATGCCAGGTAAGCCAGCCCGCTGAGCACCACCACGCCCAGGCCGGTCAGCACCAGCACCCACAGCACATGGCGCGACATCAACCATTGCAGGTATTTGATCGTGCCCAGGTTGCCAACGTAGTAATCCTCGTCAGCCACCAGCGCTTCAACGGCTTTGTCGCGCACCACCACCAGGCTGCCCTGGACCGACTGGGTGTAATCCTCCCCGCCAATCAGGGCGTTGGTCGCATCCGCCAGACCTTCTGGGCCGCCACCCGCGATCACCACCACGCTGCGACCACTTTTAAGTGGCGACTCAAAACCCGTCAGGTAAGTGCTGCGCGCACCACCGGAGAACGCCATGGCCAGTTTGGTTTTACGCACGTTGGCTTCCGGGTCCGGGCTGAACCAGTCACGCACGCGCATCGGCAGGTCAGACAGATGGAATTTCTGCTGGCCGTCGGCATCGTAAGCCGGCAAGCGATCGGCCCACAGCGACAGCAACGGCTGGTTGTTGCCCGAGGCAAACACCAGCAGGTCTTTGTCGGCAGCGCCCGCCACTTTGTCGGCTTCGATCACTTGCACACCCACCGCCGGGTAGCCGGTGGACTGGCCAAAACGGCCGAGCACGGTCAGGAATGCATTCAGTTCAGGAATGCCAGGGTGGTCAGGCAGCACCACCGCGGTTTCTGACAGGTCAGCCATGCGGGTGAACGGGAAACCGGCGTCTTTGAACACACCCAGGTTAGGCATCGCGATGAAATGGTCGTAGCCGGTCAGGTCCAGGGTCGACTCAGGGTCGATGGAGCCGCGCATGTTGTCGATGATAATGTCGCGGCATTCGCCCTGCTTGATGTAATCAAACATGTAGCGCAGTTGCAGACGTGATTGCAGGGCTACCGAGTTAAGCGGCAGGCGCACGCTCAGTTCGCGATCAAGGTTGCCGTTGTTGCTTTTAAGAGTGCTCAGCACGCTGCTGTCGAGTTTTTCCTCGGAGGGCAGGCTTTGCGACTGAATCAGCGCATCGTTAAAGCTGACGATAAACGACGAGTTGTTGGATTTTTCTTGCGGGGTGTAACGGTATTTGAGGTCCAGCGGGGCCCCGCTATCGCGCCAGGTGAACAGGTCTGGCGGAAAGTTCAGCGGCACCACGATGTCGCCCGGGTTGTAACCGGAGACATTGAACTGTTGTTCTGGCAGCAGCTCGCCGAGCTTGACCTTGCGGTCTGTCGGCAACCAGTTTGGCGCGTCGTAAGGCTTGCGTGGCTGCACCACCGTCAGGTTATCGATCACCACGCCGTTGCCCGACAACGCCTGGCTGCCCAGCACTAACGCCGTAGCGGCCCGCTTGAGTTCGGCACTGTCACGCCCGGTAATGAGCAACAACTTGCCGTTGGGGTCGTTGGGGTTAGTGATGATGCTCACGCTCGGGCCCTTGGCCGCTGGCAGTGTCACGCCGTCCAGTTGCAAGTCACCCTGGCCGCTGAGCAATACCACGGCGTTACCGCTTGTAGGGATCTGGTTGAAGCTGGAAGAGAACCGCGCACCGCGATAGCTGGACAGTGCACCGAACCAGGAAGACAACGCACCGGCCGCTTCCAGCGTGGTGTTGTCCGGTGAGGCGGCAAAAACAAATGGCAGCTCCAATGGCCGCGCGTCACGACGATCAAAAAAGGGCAACGGTAAAATCGACAAATCATTGGGCAACGGCAGCGGTGACACATCGAGGGTCAAGTTGGTGCCGTTGTTGATCTTGGCCCACAAGCTGGAGTGCTGCGGGTCCTCGCAACTCATGGTGTAGTGCCCGATGAACTGCAAGCTCAAACGGTTGAACTCAGTGATCAGGTGCGGAGGAATATCGATGGTTTGCTGCTGCGGTTGCCCGGCCTTGTCTTTAGGCAGCGGCAGGCTCGCCGCCACTTCGTCATTGATCAGCACGTTGATTTGCGACAGGTCGGCCAGCAACGAAGGCGAATAGGCGTACTGCAGGTTCAACTTGGCGCCCGTGACAATCGAGTCGGCGCGCACGTTAAAGCTGACGCTGTCGGTTGAGTCCACACCGCGCAAGGTCATGGGGTAATTGCGCCCCAGTTGCTTGAGCGTCACGGTGTAGCTATTGGGGGTGGCCGCAGGAGCCGCCGGCGCAGCGGCCGTCTCGGCGTACGCCGTGCCGCCACTCAACGCCAGCCAGGCACAGGTCAGGCCTGCCAGTGCACGACGCGGGTCGCGCAGATTACTGAAAGCGAAAGGCTTTGAATTCATCATTTGTCCAATACGTTTTCTAGAGTGGATGGGGCGACACGACGACGCGCAACGGCGTTTCGTAGTTCCATAAGCGTGGCTTTGAACAGTGCGGTAAAACCGCGCCAACCGATGCGGGTAACGGCACGCAAAGCCACCAAAGGCGTATCGATTTCGCCATGGCCCCAGGTTGAAGCCCAGGTATCGGCACGTGAAAACGTCAGACGAACCAGTTCGCTTTGCTGACGCAAACTCAAGTGGTCAAACTGCAAACCCAGCAATCCGCCACGGCTGAACACAATGATGGCCGGGAACACGCTCGCCTGATCGTTGCGAAACAGCGAGATCTGCACCCGCGCGCCTTGGGGGGCGCTGACGCCCTCGGGTAGACGCAGGCCCATGCCTTTTTGCGAGAAGTCTTGAGTCACGCCTTCGATGACGCTGCCATCAGGCAAGGTCATGAGCGCAGGCATGACAGCAGCCACCCGAGGCTCAGAACGTACCTGGCGGGTTTCACTGGCAACCGCCACGGCCGCACTGGTGATGATCAGGTTGTAGACCGTCCACACCAGGTTGATCAGCAAGGTAACGACCGCCCCCTCGCTGCCCACTGCCAACTGCACAAAGCCGAAAATCATCCCGGCCAGGTTGATGGCCAGCAGCACGATATAAGGACGGGCCAGCTTCCAGTCGAAGAAGGTCTGATCGATGATCCCGCCCTTGCTGGTCACGTTGAAGCCGCCGAACTTGGGTTTGACCAGCGCCATCAGCACCGGCCCCATGATGTACCAGGCCAGAACCGTCTCGTACACCTCGTTCCAGAACGAGTGGCGAAAGCGCCCCTGAATCGCCGAGTTGGTCAACGCCGCATGGAAAATATGCGGTAACGCATACGCCATGATCATCAAGCCGGTGGCATGGAAAATTTGCGCACCAAAAAACAGGTACGCCAGCGGTGCGGTCAAGAACACCAAGCGCGGCAAACCGTAGAAAAAGTGCAGCATGGCGTTGAGGTAGCACAGCCGTTGGCCCAGCTTTAAGCCCTTGCCGAACAACGGGTTGTCGGTGCGAAAGATCTGCGCCATGCCCCGCGCCCAGCGCACCCGCTGGCTGATATGGCGGGACAAACTTTCGGTGGCCAGCCCTGCTGCCTGCGGAATCGCCAGATACGCCGTGTTGTAGCCCGCGCGGTTGAGTTTTAGCGCGGTGTGGGCGTCTTCGGTCACGGTTTCTACCGCGACGCCGCCCACTTCAAGCAGCGGGTCACGGCGCAATACCGCACAAGAACCACAGAAAAAGGTCGCGTTCCACAGGTCGTTACCGTCTTGCACCAGGCCGTAAAACAACTCCCCTTCGTTAGGCACCGAGCGGAAGGTGTTGAGGTTTTTTTCAAACGGGTCCGGTGAAAAGAAGAAGTGCGGGGTCTGCAACATCGCAAGCTTGGGGTCTTTCAAAAACCAGCCAATGCTGATTTGCAGGAACGAGCGGGTTGGCACGTGATCGGCATCGAAAAAGGCCACGTACTCGCCGCTGGTCACCTTCAAGGCTTCGTTTAGATTGCCGGCTTTGGCGTGACGGTTATTGTCACGGGTGATGTAGCCGACGTTGATCTGCTCGCAGAACTCACGGAAGTCTTTGCGATTGCCGTCGTCGAGCACATGAACGCGCAGCTTGTCCTTGGGCCAGTCCATGGCTTGAGCTGCAAAAATCGTCAGCTTTACGATATCCAGCGCTTCGTTGTAGGTCGGAATAAACACATCGACAACCGGCCACTCGCTGGGCGGCCCCTTGAGCAGCACCGGCTGGCGACGCAGCGGCCAGGCCGTTTGCAGGTAGCCGAACACCAGCACCGCCAGGGCATACAGTTCGGCCAGCACCAGACCGTAACCAAACGCAATGTCGAGCCAGCTTTCAAAGTCCAGTGTCGCCGTGACGCGCCAGTACATGTAACGCAGCGAAGCGGTGAGTGACAGGCCGATGAGGATCAACACTGTCAGGCGCCCCGGAATCTTGCGCAACACCAGCGCCACCGCGAAACAGCCCACGGCGAACATGCACTGCGCATAAAACTCAAACGGCGTAATGATGATTAAGATGCCCAGCATCACGCATAACAGCGTCACGCCCAGGCCCAGTACGTGACGCAGCCCGGACGGCCACTGTTCAATGCGATCAGATATCGCCTGGGCCCAACGCTGAGTGCGGGTTGGCGGGGCGGCCGCATCGGCTTCTGGAGTGGTCGTTATCACTGGGCTTCAACCCCTTGAGCACGCGAGGCTTTGAACCGGGCCTTGAGTTGTTCTGCAAGCTGCAACACGCCCTCACTCGCTGGCGAAGGCTCGGCCGCCGACATGGGGTTGCGTCCGTAGGCCAGCGCTTCACCCAGGGTATTGTCCAGAGGCACGACCGCGATCAACTGCTGCCCAAGGCGGCGTTTGAACACCTCAAGCATGTCCCGTGAAAACTCACGGCTGACGTCGAACTGATTCACCACATAGGTGCAATGTGAAGACGCGGCGCGGGCATGGGGCGCATTCAGCAGGCGATCGATCGGGTCCAGTGTGTTGAAGCTGGCCGCATCGGCCGTGGTGACCACAATCACTTCGTCGGCCACGTCCAGGGCTTGCGCCAGTGACGCTGTAGAACCGGTCGGAGTGTCTATGAGCACCACATCGTTTGCAGCCAAGTCCATGTGGTCCAACTGGCGAGCCAGCCAGTGGTGGTCTTCGTGCATGGCATGCGTCAATGCGTGATGTTCGTCGTCGCCCAACACGCCGTAGGCCAGCAACAAGGCGCCATCAAAGCCGGGTTGCAGCCTGTCATGCCAGGAGTGCCCTGCCCCGTTCAGGCTGCCGATGCCGGACTCGCCGTGTTCGACGCCAAGCTGATAGTGCAACGCGTTTTGCGGGTCCAGATCGATGGCCAGGGTGCGGCCGTCCTCCAGGCGCAAACGGCTGGCCAGTCCGGCCGCCAACGTGGTTTTACCGACACCGCCCTTGAGCGACACCACCACCACAACATGCGCCTTGCACTTGGCCGGACGACCCCGCGCAGCCTCTTGGCGCACTGCCTCTTCTGCCAGCGCCTGCGCCTCAACCTCACGAGCCTGAACCACCTCGGCGAGCAGATTGCGCAAACGGTTGGGTGCAGCAGGCAAAACCGTCAGAGATGGCTGTGTAATAAGGGGTTGCGAGGTGGGTGGAACGAGTTGAGCGTCAACAGGGTATGCCAGATTTTGCTCTGCCTCGGCGACCGGCACGGGCTCAGGCTCTGGCTCGCTGACGGGGTGCTCCAGCATTGAAGCGACAGGCTCGATTGAAACAAGGGGTTCGCTGAGCGGCGCTTCAGCACTGTCTGCGACTACTTCAGTAGTCACCGCAACTTCAGGGCTGGCCGGGGCTTTTTCCGGCTCTGGGGCAGGAGGATTCTCTTTGTAATCGATCTGACTTTCGAACTCGTGATAACTACCAGCACTTGCTCCGAATCTGCTGAAAAGACTCGATATGTCATCTGTACGGTTCATAGAGAATTCCCGTGACGCTAGCTTTTTATTAAAGGACATCTGCACGCCACATCGATAGCTTCAAGGTAGGCCATCAGTATGGCATCGTCAATATTTTGAATATGTCAGACCTTAAATCTGGGATCCAATTAAAAAAAAACATTCTATTCGTCATTATTTTGACATATCGGAAATTTTGAAATTGACGCGATAGCCCCTCAATCGCATTGCGGCCGCGCCTGCCGCCCTGCAACCCGCTAACGGCGGGCCTTCTAGCCAAAAAACAGCGATATGCCGGAACTCAAACCTATCTCACTACTGTTACAAATAACGGCACCGGTTTGACGGAGCGAACGCCAGCAGAAAAATAGAAGGTGCCCCGTAGTGTCCGTTAAAAAGACTAGTTCCATCTCATGATTTTGGAGCGGCCACCTGCGCAAAATCAGGCATTTCGTACGACGTTTCCCTTTCAATCCGACGAAACATCCTAGAAAATCTCGCGCGCTTGCGTCGGCCAACATCGGGCACTAGTCTCGGCCCACTGCTGAAAAAAACAGCAGTCGGGTTTAGTAGCTCGGTTTGTAATCCGGCGCATACCGCCACCTCGTTGAGGCGTATTTTTTCGCTCTCGATTTTATGGTGGCCGTGCGCAGGGCGTTCTCGAGCGCGCCGGGTTCCGGATACACCGGTCTACTAACCTGCGTACGGCTACCACCTTAATTCGTTTAGTAGCGAACGGTGATAGCTCCCTTATGCTGTATCCGGAGTTGTAACCATGAAAAAAATCGTACCTGACCCACCTGCTTTAACCCCAGAAGCTGCTGCGAGCCATGAGCTGTCGCTCGATCGTGTCGCCGCTAATCGCGCGCTGGATTTTTACCTGCTCGACCAAAAGCCCTCTCGCCACGCGGACTCGTCCGCGTATGCAATCCCTGATAGCGTTAATTCAGAAGCGGCTTTGGCCCAAGCGTCAGACTTATTGCGCTGCCTGGGCGCCTCGGCGATTGAGGCGGGGAATGGTTTGAGCGGGCATCAGCGCCACTTAGTGTTGTCGCTCGTGCACCTGGCAGAACTCGCCCAGGCGTACGTCGACAAGTCACTGGACAGCGTGAGCACGCACTAAAGCAGTACGCGCCTGCTTGGCGACAGGCGCGTTTGAAGTGTGCAGATTACTGAGATGAGCAGATTGAGCCTTGAGAGGATCCGCGCTTATGAGCGACAGGATTTGCGTCGTCGCACCGTTGCGTAGCTACTTTGAGGCGAAGGGTCAATCTGACGCATTAAAGGGAAGGCTTGAATATGAATCAAGACGGGACAGGCGCAACAACCTGGTCATCAGCAGTTACTGCTGGCTCCAATGACACGATGTAAGGGTCGCTCTCTGCCAAAAGCTTGGCAAATTCGCTTGGCACCTTGCCACCCTTAATCATCGCAGCAAAGACGGCGTAGACATCATTTTTGCCACCCGCTTTTCTAAGCGTGTCCTGATCATTGATCCATACATAGATGATCGTTTTAGGGGCATCTGAACGAAATTGAAAAAACAGACGGTAGCGCGGAGCCATACCCTGCTTTTTAACCCGAAGCCAATGCTTATTGGTCTTTCCCAGCGTCGTACCTTGACGGTAGCCAGGGTGCGCCGGGTTGGCAGGTACATTGACCAAAATATTTTCGGCAATAGCATCTAGAAGCTTGTAGGAGGGATGACGATGAAATTCATCTGGATCCTTCTCTGCAGCCTTCTCAACCTCTGCTGTAAGCGCCTCAAGGCGCTCCAAGAAAAACGGGTGAGCATAAAGTGCCCACCCGTTGACAATGTTAAGAGTGCTTTCAGTCACGTAATCTTTAGCCTTCTAGAAGCTCACTACGACGATTTTGCTCAGCCTTAAGGCGAAGGGACTGAATTCGATTCAGAAGACCAGCAGGTATAGGCTGGATACTCTCTGGCTGATTTTTGATGTCATCGTGGAGAAAATCTAGAAAGTCGGCTTTGGTCTGGAGCTCAGCCTTTTTCTCTGCGAAAGACACAACATTGGTTTTAGACATAATGTCTCACCTTTGGAAAATGCGCTAACCCCTATCAGGTATAGCATGGTCTGCGTCTTGCGACCTTGACCTGCGCGAACACCGGTCAACATAGAACTTTCTAAGCGCTGTCGAAAACCCTTGCGGGATCGGCCTCAAATGAGGCAGGAGCGATTATGTAGCCTTAACAAGCTTTGTTCAACTCAATATCTGAAAAATCAAATCTCGTGCTTATGATCGCTCAGCACCTGCATTTGCATCATATGAACAAAAGCCTGGCAAATCCAAAGACAACAAAAAAGGGCCCACCTTTCGGTGAGCCCTTCTAGACCGCCCAGCAGAGCGGATTTTGTTTGGTAGGCGCGATTGGACTCGAACCAACGACCCCCACCATGTCAAGGTGGTGCTCTAACCAACTGAGCTACGTGCCTGCTGTGGGGTCGCATTCTATAGATTTGCGGAGGGGTGTCAACACCTTTTTTGCAGCTAACCCCATGAATAGTCGAAATTTTTATTTTCACCCCGAAAATACTCAGCCAGCGCTGGCTGGCGGGCGAATTTCAACTGAGGTAGCATCGGGCGCACTCGTAAAAAATATAAAACAGAGGTTGCAGAATGGCGAACACACCTTATCCCCAGTCCTACTATGCGGCTTCGGCTAATCCGGCGCCGGAGCGCCCTGCCCTGCAGGATGAGGTTGAAACGGATGTCTGTGTGATCGGCGCCGGTTATACCGGGCTGTCGAGTGCTTTGTTTCTGCTGGAGCACGGTTTTAAGGTCACGGTGCTAGAGGCGGCCAAAGTGGGTTTTGGCGCGTCAGGGCGTAACGGCGGCCAGATCGTTAACAGTTATAGCCGCGACATTGATGTGATTGAGCGCACGGTCGGCGCCAAGCAAGCCCAACTGTTAGGCCAGATGGCCTTTGAAGGCGGCAAGATTATTCGTGACCGCGTTGCCAAGTATCAGATCCAGTGCGATTTAAAAGACGGTGGTGTGTTTGCCGCGATCACCAGCAAGCAAATGGGTCACCTCGAAGCACAGAAGAAGCTGTGGGAGCGCTACGGCAATACGCAACTTGAGCTGCTGGACAAGCGCCGTATTGGTGAAGTGGTTGCTTGCGATCTCTACCAGGGCGGCCTGCTGGACATGAGCGGCGGGCATATCCACCCGCTGAATCTGGCGTTGGGCGAAGCGGCTGCGGTCGAATCCCTGGGGGGCACAATTTACGAGCAGTCGCCCGCCGTGCGCATCGAACGAGGCGCCAACCCGGTGGTGCATACGCCACAAGGTAAGGTACGTGCCAAGTTCATTATCGTGGCGGGCAACGCGTATCTGGGCAATCTGGTGCCTGAGCTGGCGTCCAAGTCCATGCCGTGTGGTACGCAGGTCATTACCACTGAACCGCTGAGCGAGGAGCTGGCCAAAACGCTGCTGCCTCAGGATTACTGCGTCGAGGACTGCAACTATTTGCTCGACTACTATCGCCTGTCGGGCGACAAGCGCCTGATCTTCGGCGGTGGCGTGGTGTACGGGGCGCGCGATCCGGCCAACATTGAAGCGATTATTCGACCTAAGATGCTCAAGGCGTTCCCGCAGCTCAAGGACGTTAAAATTGATTACGCATGGACAGGCAACTTCCTGCTGACGCTGTCCCGTTTGCCGCAGGTTGGGCGCATTGGCGACAACATCTATTACTCCCAAGGCTGCAGCGGGCACGGGGTAACGTATACGCACCTGGCGGGCAAGGTGCTGGCCGAAGCGCTGCGCGGGCAGGCTGAGCGTTTTGATGCGTTTGCTGACTTGCCGCACTACCCTTTCCCCGGCGGGCAGTTGTTGCGTACACCGCTGACGGCGTTGGGTGCCTGGTATTACAGCTTGCGTGACAAGTTCGGGTTTTAACGGCTAAAGAAAGGGCTCGCGATCTTTTGATTTTGGCCGTTGCATCGAGTGGGAGGGTTTGTGTGCGCCACACCCTGTAGGAGCGAGCTTGTCTCGCGATCTTTTGATCTTTTAAAAGATCGCGAGACAAGCTCGCTCCTACAGTGGGTGTTTGTTATTGCAGGGCTTTGATGGCTTTGCTCGCGGCTTGCTCCTGGCCCAAGCGGGACAGGTCGTTAGCCGCCTTTAACCACCGCTCTTTGTCGACATTCACCGGCAGTTGGTCCGGGGCCAAAATCAGCACGGCCCAGCTGCCGGCATCTTTCCAGCTGGACTCAAACTTGCTGAATTCCATGATCCGGCGCCGATCCATGCCTGCGCGCAACAATACGGTTTGTTTGTTGCGGTCATAGCCCGCCAACACTGCATAACGCGGTTCGCTCCAGACCCGGCCATCCATAAAGCGCACCATCACCGGGTGGCCTGCGGCAACTTGGGTCAACAGTGCTGTGAGTGCAGGATCCAGCCGATACACCATCAGCCCGTATTGCCCGGCCAGTTGCTCCATATTGCTTTGCAACGAAGCTTCGGCCTCTGGCAGTTTGAGTGGTTTGGTCAAAAGGCCCGGAGTGATTCTGATGCGCTGCTCACCCAGCATGCTGGCCAACACCTGCGGGCCGCTTTGATGGGCGTTACCGCGAAAAAAAGGCACACCGTTAAGCTCAACCCGCTCTGGCAGATGACGCATTTGCGCCTGGTCAACACTGGCACAGCCCACCACGGTCACGGCCAATGCGGCCAGCAGCCACAGACGCAGCCCTTTCAATCCACTCAGTCCCTGCATACGCCCTCGCTTTGAATGAACGCCAGACCGCAAGGTCTGCCATGGTCGACGATCATAGGGCGCCAACAGGGTCTGGTATAGCCTTAAAGCACAGTGAAAGTTCCTACATAGAGCCAATCAGTTGGTGCAGCACGACCTTTGGTCAATAGACTGAAACACTGCTCAAGCTAGACTGTCATCTGAAGTGTGTTTATGCCCGTCGTGGGCAAAGGAGGCACTTATGAGCCCGACATTGACCATTATCTTGCTGATCACCGGATGGCTGGCCGTTGCCGCCGCCATGCTCTGGGGCCTGATGCGCATCAGCCGTCATCATCACCCGCACCCGCAGCCAGAACCCAAGCAAAAACCCGCCCAACCGGCCCCTGCCGCCGCCAACGCGCACTAAATGCAAAAAACCGTCCACCCTGACAAGGATGGACGGTTTTTGAGTAGCCGCCTGCGCTTACTTGGTCACGCCTGCCTGACGTTTTTCCCGAGCCCGACGCGCGAGAATGTTCAGGGTTTCTACAGTGGCGGAGAACGCCATCGCCGCATACACGTAGCCTTTTGGTACATGGGCGCCAAAACCTTCTGCGATCAGGGTCATGCCGATCATGATCAGGAACGCCAGCGCCAGCATCACCACGGTCGGGTTTTCGTTGATGAACTTGGCCAGAGGCTCCGAAGCCAGCAACATCACCATCACCGCCACTACGACCGCAATCACCATGATCGGCAAGTGCTCGGTCATACCAACCGCCGTCACGATACTGTCGATGGAGAACACCAGGTCCAGCATCAGGATCTGACCGATCGCAGCGGCAAAACCAACAGCTACTTTGGACGACACGCTCTCGGCCTTGTCCTCGGCGTCAGGGGTCATGTTGTGGTGAATTTCACTGGTGGCTTTCCAGACCAGGAACAGGCCACCGGCGATCAGAATCATGTCCTTCCAGGAGAACGCCTGCCCCAAGACTTCGAATACCGGCGTGGTCAACTGCACGATGTAAGCGATGGTGCTGAGCAAGCCCAAGCGCAGAATCAGCGCCAGGCCGATACCGATACGGCGGGCCTTGGTACGAAATTGCTCGGGCAGCTTGTTGGTCAAAATCGAGATAAAGATCAGGTTGTCGATCCCGAGCACCACTTCCATCACGATCAGCGTGGCCAGTGCAATCCAGGCCGTAGGGCTGACCGCCAGTTCTAAAAGGTATTCCATAGGTGTGTTCTGACCCTTCTGTAAGACAACTTAAATAGTGTGCGATGTTTCTTTATTTTCTTCAGCCGGTGGCTGCTGTTCAATCAAGCGCCCGCCGGTGGCATCGTTGAGCGCCTGTTCGGCCGCCTTGTGGGTGTCATCAATGGCCTGCTTGGCAGCCTCAGCGGTTTTGCTAAGCATTTGCTGTGCGGCTTTTTCCGCCTGATCACAACCGCCCATCAGCAACAAGGTGGACGCCAACAGCGCGGAATAACCTGCTTTTTGCATATTCATCGTGAAGTGCCCTCTTTAAACCTGCGGCCAACAACGTGGCCTGCGAATAACGCGCGATTTTAGAGAGGCAAACACTTCAGGAAAATTCGTATTTTTAAACGCTATACTTCGGTTTTTACGAAGTGTTGCAGATCATATGCTCAATTACCGCCAACTCCATTACTTTTGGGTCGTTGCCAAAACCGGCAGCATCGTGCGCGCCTGCGAGCAATTGAACCTGACAGCACAAACCATCAGCGGGCAAATCAGCCTGCTGGAAGACACCTACGGCCTGCCCTTGTTTCGCCGGGTCGGGCGCCAACTGGAGCTGACCGAAACCGGGCGCCAGGTGTTGCCCTATGCCGAACAGATCTTCCAGGTGGGCGCCGAGCTGGAAAGCATGCTGCGCATGGCGCCCAAGGAGCAACAGGTTATCTTGCGGGTCGGGGTTGCCGATGTGGTGCCCAAGTCGATTGTGTATCGGCTGATCGCCCCGACCATGGAGCTGGACAAACCCGTTCGCATTACCTGCCGCGAAGACAAGCTCGACCGGCTGCTGGCAGACCTGGCGATTCAACGGCTTGATTTGGTCATTTCCGACAGCCCGATGCCGTCCCATCTAGACATTAAAGGCCTAAGCCAAAAGCTTGGCGAATGTGGAATCAGTTTTTTTGCCACCGCAAGCCTCGCCCAAGCGTATGCCGAACACTTCCCGCAGAGCCTGCAAGACGCGCCCCTGCTGATCCCGGGCCCGGAAACAGTGATCCGCACGCGCCTGTTACGCTGGTTGGCCGAGTTGAAAATCCAGCCGAGAATTGTCGGTGAGTTCGATGACAGCGCGCTGATGCAGGCGTTTGGCCAATCCGGCACCGGCGTGTTTATCGCCCCCAGCGTGATCGCCGACGAAGTCATGCGCCAGTTTGACGTTGAATTGATCGGCCAGACCGAGGCCGTCACCGAATCGTTTTATGCCATTACCGTCGAGCGCAAGATCCTCCACCCCGGCATCGTGGCGATTACCGAGGGCGCGCGACGGGAACTCTTTACCGAAAACCGCTGATCAGGCGCAGACCGCCCGCGGCTTTATGGCCATCAACAACGATGCAAGGATGATCGATACCAGAATAAAACCGGCCCCGGCAAAGCCCAGGCTGCCCAGCCCGTAGGTATCAATCACATGCCCGCCAAACAGCGCGCCAAGGCCGATCCCCAGGTTAGCCCCGGCAATGTTCAACGATGCGGCAAAGGCCGGTGCCTGCGGCGCGGCTTTCATTAGCCGCACATGGCTGACCAGAAACAGCGCCGCCTGGGTCACCCCCCAAACGCCCATCGCGGCCGCCAGCCCCAGCGTGGAGTGAATGCTCGGCACCAGCGCCACCATGCCGCCAATCATGAACGCGCAAAACACCATCGACGCAATCAGCGGATGGCGGTCTACCATGCGCCCGCCCAACGAATTGCCAATCAGGCCAACAGCGCCAAAGCCCATCAAGCACCACCCCACCAGCGTGCCGTCAAACCCGGCCAGGCGCTCCAGGATATCGGCCAAATAGGTGTAGGCCGTGAACATGCCGCTGAACACCAGCACTGAGAGCACGATATGCCCGATCATCAGCGGGCTGCGCAGCAAGCCGAACTGTGAGCGCAAGGTGACACCCTCTTTGACGCCTTTAACTGCCGGCAAATACACCCACAGCAGCAAGGCCTTGGCCAGGGCGATCACGGCCAGAATTGCGAACGCACTGCGCCAGCCCCAGGCATCCGAGATCAACGTCCCGACCGGGATACCAAACACCGTCGCACAGACAATCCCGAAGCCGATCTTCGCAATTGCACGGCCCGCGTATTCAGGGCCGACAATGTTGACGGCGGTTTCGCTGGCCAGCGCCCAAAACACCGGCAAACCCAGCGCAGGCAGCAATCGCGCAAACGCCATGACCCAAATATTCGGCGCCAGCGCGGCCACGGTATTGGCGAAGGCAAACATCAGCAAAATGCCGATAAACAAGCGCTTGCGCTCAAAGCGGGCGAAGTAGGCCGTCAAAAACGGCCCTAATGCCGCCACGGTGAAGGCGAACAACGTGACCAGCAAACCGGCCTGCGACACGCTGACTTCAAGGTCACGGGCGATCGCAGGCAACAGCCCGACAATAATGAACTCGGTGGTGAGCACGGTGAAACCGGCCGCAGACAGCAGCAGGATGGGCAACAGCATGAATAACTCCAAAGACGACAACGCCAGCGAAAGCCCGAAAGGCCCGCTGATTTAAAGAAAGTGGGGGATGCGCAATGGTAACAGAATGCTTCTGCATGATGGGGAGTTGGCGTAATAGACCTACGCGCCAAGGTGCGGCAGATCGCCCTTACGTAGGAAAGCTCCTACATCTGTATGGTAAAGTCCGCCCCCCGTTCTGACCTTAGTCAGACAAGCGTGCTCTGCACGCATGACTGAATCCGCCCCTACTCTGCTTAACTCATCACGTTTAAGCGCGGCTGCTGGCCGTTATTGCCTGCCGGCTAAAGGTTGAGTCAACGCCAGAGTCGTTGAATGCGCTACCCACAACAACTAGAGACACTCCTTATGACTGATGCTCCACCTACCCTGCTGCAAACGCTCAAACGCACCAGCCTGGTGACCCAAATTGTCATCGGTCTGATTGCCGGTATTTTGCTGGCCTGGCTGGCACCTGCGGCGGCACTCTCGGTGGCTTTTGTCGGCAAGGTGTTCGTCAGCGCCCTGAAAGCCGTGGCGCCGATTTTGGTGTTTGTGCTGGTCATGGCCTCGATTGCCAACCACAAACAAGGCCAAGTCACCCACATCCGCCCAATCCTGGTGCTGTATTTGATCGGCACGTTTGCCGCAGCAGTTGTCGCCGTGATCGCCAGCACGCTGTTCCCGTCCAGCCTGATTCTGCTCACCGAAGACATCACCGTGTCCGCTCCCGGGGGCATCAGCGAGGTCTTGCAAAGCCTGCTGTTGAGCGCGGTGGACAACCCGGTCAGTGCCCTGATGAACGCCAACTTCATCGGTGTTCTGGCTTGGGCGATTGGCCTGGGCATTGCTGTTCGCCATGCGGGCGAAACCACCCGCACCGTACTCAACGACTTGTCCAACGGCGTGACCTTGATCGTGCGTGTGGTGATTCGCTTCGCGCCATTGGGCATTTTCGGTCTGGTCAGCGCGACCCTCGCCACCTCCGGTTTTGGCGCCCTGCTGGGCTACCTGCACCTGCTCACCGTGCTGATCGGCTGCATGCTGTTTGTGGCCTTGGTGGTCAACCCGCTGATCGCGTTCTGGAAGCTGCGCCGCAACCCGTACCCGCTGGTGTTCATGTGCTTGCGTGAAAGCGGGATCACCGCGTTCTTCACCCGCAGCTCGGCGGCCAACATCCCGGTCAACATGGCGTTAAGCGAACGTCTGGGTTTGCATGAAGACACCTACTCGGTGTCGATCCCATTGGGCGCGACCATCAACATGGCGGGTGCGGCCATCACCATTACCGTCTTGACGCTGGCAGCCGTGCATACGCTGGGGATTGATGTGGATGTGCCGACCGCTATTCTGCTCAGCGTGATGGCCGCCGTGTGCGCCTGTGGCGCTTCGGGTGTTGCCGGGGGGTCGCTGCTGTTGATTCCGTTGGCGTGTAGCCTGTTTGGTATCCCGAGCGAAATTGCTATGCAGGTGGTGGCGGTCGGTTTCATCATCGGCATCCTGCAGGACTCCGCTGAAACCGCACTCAACTCGTCAACCGACGTGCTGTTTACCGCTGCTGTGTGCCTGGCCGAAGAAGAACAGGCCTAGGCCTTACAAAACAGGAGCACCCGCGCAGGTGCTCCTGAGTCTGTCACGCGTGGCTTAGCGCAATGCTTAGAACGCGCCCATGTAGTCACGCTTGCCAATTTCAACGCCGTTGTGGCGCAGAATCGCGTAAGCGGTGGTCACGTGGAAGAAGAACTGCGGCAGGCCGTAGGTCAGCAGGTAAGCCTGGCCGGTGAAGCGTTTTTCTTTCGGTGTGCCCTGACGGGTGATGATTTCGATCCCTTCCTTGCCGTCGATTTGCGCAGGTGTGATGCCGTCAACAAACGCCAGCACCTTGCTGATCAGAGCTTGCAGGTCAGCAAAGGTCACTTCGCTGTCATCGTATTTAGGCAGCTCGATCTCAGCCAGACGGCCCGAAACACCTTTGGTGAAATCAACCGCGATTTGCACCTGACGCACCAGCGGGAACATGTCCGGAGCCAAGCGTGCTTGCAGGAACACACTCGGGTCAATGTTCTTGGCTGCAGCGTGAGCCTCAGCCTTGCTCAGCACACCGCTCAGGGCGTTAAGCATTTGTTTGAACACAGGAACAGAAGCAGCGTACAGAGAGATAGTCATGAAAGTCTCGACAGTCTGTGGGCGGGAAGTGAATGTGCGGCGATTATAGGCATACGCCGCGTAAGAAGCGGCTTGTCTTTTAGTCAGTGTTGAACCTATAAGGGGCGGATGACAATTGAGTGTGATCGCAACACTCTGATCTCCTTTTAAACGCACAAGGAAAGCGTGATGAGCACTGAACACGACAGCGACACCGGAGCTCGGCTTAACAGCACGGAAATCCGCATCCTCGGTTCCTTGATCGAGAAGCAGGCCACCAACCCCGAAACCTACCCCCTGACCCTCAATGCGCTGGTGCTGGCCTGCAACCAGAAAACCAGCCGCGAGCCGGTGATGAACCTGACCCAAGGCCAGGTCGGCCAGAGTTTGCGTGCGCTTGAGGGCCAGGGCTTTACCCGTTTGGTCATGGGCAGTCGCGCTGATCGTTGGGAGCACAAAGTCGACAAGGCACTGGAGCTGGTCCCGGCCCAGGTCGTTCTGCTGGGTTTGCTGTTTCTGCGCGGCCCGCAAACCCTTAACGAATTGCTCACCCGTAGTAACCGCATGCATGACTTTGAAGACACAGACCAAGTCCAGCATCAGCTCGAACGGCTGATTGCCCGTGATTTGGCGCTGCTTATTCCGCGCCAGTCGGGCCAGCGCGAAGATCGCTACACCCACGCACTGGGCGACCCTGCCGATATAGACGCAATCATTGCAGCCCGCCAGCAACCCGCCGAGCGCAGCCCTTCAGGTGTGTCCCTTGAGCGCTTTGAAGCACTCGAAGCGCGCATTGCGGCACTGGAAGCGCGTTTGAGCGAACTGGAGTAGCACCCTGCATAGCCCCCATCAGATGCCACGCCGCTCAATCAGGCATCGGGGGCTCCTATCAAACATAAAATAAGTGATTGATTCTAAAGGCCCTGTAGGAGCGAGCTTGCTCGCGATCTTTTGATCTTGATCTAAGAGCCCCCCTCACCCTAGCCCTCTCCCGAAGGAGAGGGAACCGATTGGGGGATGCTGAAGATACTCGCTGTCCTGTTTGCTGCGCGACAGCGCGGCGTCGTAGACGGGGCGGCCACTCTTATAAAAAAGCCACTCATTATCAGGAATCTTCCGGCGCGTTAAAGCGACTCGTCTTTAAATACATCCGATGATCGAGGACTAGGCTAAACACTTCATATCGTAAAACGACGGCGTCATGGAGTGCTTCAGTAATGACCTTGTGTTCAATAACACCTAAAAACCTTAAACCCGGCAGCCGGGTCGCCATCGTCTCCCCGGCCGGGGCCGTGTCTAATCCAGACCTGCTGACGCACACTCACAACATGATCATTGAGCAGGGCTATACACCTGTTTACGGTGAGTTTGCGCTCGCCAGACATGCGCATCATTACACCTATGCGGGCACGCCCGAACAACGACTAAGGGACTTGCAGTGGGCGCTGGACGACGACTCGATTGATGCCATCTGGGCGACCCGTGGCGGCTATGGCAGCGTTCAACTGCTGGAGCACATCGACCTGAGCCGTTTCGTACATAATCCCAAATGGTTAATCGGCTACTCCGACATCACCTTCTTGCAGAGCCTGCTGGCAAGGTACGGAATTGAGTCGGTACACGGCCAAAACATCATCAGCACGCCAACCCCGTCAGCCGATTCTTATCAGAATATTTTCAACCTCTTTAAAGGCATCAAACCGACGTACCAACTGGACAATAACCTGCTCAATGAACCGGGCTCGGCGTGCGCCACCCTGATTGGCGGAAACATGACCGTCGTGACCGCACTCTCTGGCACCCGCTTTAACTTCAATTACGACAACGCCATTCTGTTTCTCGAAGAAATCGGTGAGAACGCTTACTACAAGATTGACCGCTACCTTAAAAGCCTCGAACAGACAGGGGCTTTTGAAAAGATTAAAGGCCTGATTATTGGCGGCATGAAAAACATCGCGGATGACACGTCGCCGCACAGCCCCATTGCTCAATCAATCATTGCCGAACGCGTGGCCCAGTATTCCTTCCCCAAAGTGTTCGGGTTTCCCAATGGCCATATCCCGGACATGCGCCCACTGATCATCGGCGGCACCGTGAGCCTGCGTGTTGACGAAAATGGTGTGCGACTGGCGCACCTTTAAGCGCTAAGCGCCATAAAGGCCGAATCTCGGCCTTTATGGCTCAACCATCAACTGCGTGCAAACGCCACGGCCGCCTGGAACTGCTCTGGGGTTGGGCGCACGCCGGTGTACAGGGTAAATTGCTCAACCGCCTGGATGGCAATCACTTCCAGGCCCGTAATGACCCGTTTGCCTTGCTCACGGCCACGAATAATCATCGGCGTTTCGACGGGGATCGCTACCACATCAAACAGGATCTCGGCCTGATCGATCGCCTCAGCGGCAAACGCCAGATCATCTGCCTCAGCACCGCCCGCCATGCCAACCGGGGTAACGTTGATGAGCATTTGCGGCCGCTGCTGACCCAGTTCGGCCTGCCATGAGTAGCCGAGGTTTTTCGCCAGCGCAGAACCCGTGACTTCGTTACGGGCCACGATCACGCCATTGTGATACCCGCCATCGCGCAAGGCCGAAGCCACGGCCTTGGCCATGCCGCCGCTGCCGCTCAAGGCGAACGTAGTGTCCTTGGCAACCTGGTGATCACGCAGCAATTGCGCAATGGCGATGTAGTCCGTGTTGTAAGCCTTCAGGTGTCCGTCGGTATTAACGATGGTGTTGATCGACTGAATGGCCTGCGCCGAGGCGTCCAGTTCGTCGACCAGCGCAATACTCGCCTCCTTGAAGGGCATCGACACCCCGCAACCGCGAATACCAAAAGCCCGGATCCCGGTAATGGCCCCGGCGAGGTCTTTGGGGCTGAAGGCTTTGTAGTAAAAGTTCAGGCCCAACTGCTCGTACAGATGATTATGAAAACGCAGTCCGAAATTCCCGGGTCTGCCTGACATTGATATGCACAGCCGGGTGTCTTTGTTCGGATTCATTTGCATGTTCATCTCCTCGTGCTTTCGGATATACGGCTCAAGCCGCCGCGATAAATTTGCAGGATCATAGACCTCGCTGAAACGTGTCAGCGAGCCCAAGACCTTACACAAACTTTACCGAAACATTTTGCAATTTTTTCTAAAAAGATTGTCTCAATGTTATCCCCGCTATTTCATATGGCCTGGTGCAGGCCAAGACGCGGGGTTGAAACCAGAGGAATCGTCATGATGCGTACCTTCCCCAAAGTTGCTTTGCTGATCGGCGCCCTGGCTGTCGCTGGCCAGGCATCCGCCCATGGCGGTTGGGGTGCTGGCCCGGCGCTACTTGGCGCAGTGGTCGGTGCTACGGTTGTTGGCTCGATAGTCGCCAGCCAACAGCGCCCGGTTTACGTTGAACACCCGGTCTATGTGCAACCACAACCGGTTTATGTGCAGGCACCTCCGGTGTACTACCAGGCGCAGCCAGTTTACGTACAACCACAACCGGTTTATGCACCCGCCTATTACGGCCGACCACAACCGGTGTACTACGGCCCGCCCCGCGGTTATTACGGCCCACCACGCTGGTAATCGCAGTCAACACCCCAGCGGCAAGCTTGTTCAGTTGCCGCCAGGTTTGAATTGAGGTTGCGATTGTCACGCACTGGACACAGTATTGGCTGAAACTACGGCATCAGCATGCACACACTTTGAACGCTCTGGCCGTGACACTTCGCACACTATAAAAACAAGGACGACCTGTATGCCGACACAAAACCCGCACCGCACTGTAGGGCTGTGCACTTCCAGCAAGGTCTACAACACGCTGACCGAACTCAAACAGCTTGAAGGCCACCGCACCGCCAAGCTGGTTGCACTGCTGGCCCAACACCTGGTCAGCCAGGGTTTGCTGAGTGACCATGAAGTGATGCAGATGCTTGATCAAGTTGTCGACTAGACTGCGTAGAAACAACCTCACCCGCATCAATGGCGACTATCACGCGTAATGATTTTTTACGCATGGGCCCAAGCCTTAAAGTGGCGCCATTGTTTGATAGCAGGAGGTTCCTATGCCAAAGGTCCATATCATGTCGGTTGTCGGCAGCGCAGTCCCCGAACCGCTTCGCGCGGACGGTCTGCTGGCGTGCTGGTATGTGGTCATTGACGGTGTTCCCGTCAGCGGCCCGTTCAAATCACGCGCCGCAGCGCAAGTTATAGCCACCAACGAAACAGATAGAACAACGCCACACTTAACACGACACTGAGCAACACATTGCGGGTCCAGAGCATCAGCCCTATCGCACACACAGCCGCCAGCAGGTACGGGTTGGTGGGGCTCAGATCAAGGGTGTGATCCTTGATAAAAATGATCGGCCCGCAAATCGCCGTTAACATGCCTGGCACCGCAAACCCCAGAAACTCACGAACCCCGCGATTCAAGCGAATCGGCAAGCGCGGCTCGAGAAACAGATAGCGGTTAAAAAACAGAATCAGCGTCATCCCGCCAATAATCAGCCATACCGTCATGCGAAGTACGCTCCTAGTCGTTTGCACAGATACCCGACGGTCATACCCGCCAACCCCGCCAGCACAATTGCCGACTCCCATTGCCAATAACTGAACAGCACCACGCTCAATAACGAGACGGCGACGCAAATCAGCGTTGGCACATTGCGCACAATCGGCGTGATCAGGGCAATGAACGTTGCGGCAATCGAGAACTCCAGCCCCAACTGATCCAGCCCCGGAATACTTTTACCGACAATCACCCCCAGGCAGGTAAACAGGTTCCAGCCCACATACATGCACAAGCCAACGCCCAAGGCATACCAGCGGTTGAAGGTTTTTTGGTCATACGGGCTGACCAACGCAAAAAACTCATCGGTCAACAAAAAGCCAAGGCTGGCACGCCACTTGGCCTCCATGGGCGCGACGATGGGGCGCAAATGCATGGCATAGAGGATGTGTTGCGAAGTCAGTAGCAGCGTGGTGATCAAAATGGACAGCGCACTGGCGCCCCCTTTGATCATGCCAATGGCCACCAATTGAGCCGCCCCGGCAAACACAAAAAGCGACAGCCCTTGGGCTTGCATCGGTGTCAATTGCGCATCAATCGCCGTCGAACCGGCTAAAAGCCCCCAGGGCGCGCACGCCAGCGTCAAGGGCAGACAAGCAATCGCGCCACGAGTAAAAGCGACGCGAGGAAGCGAAGTAGGCATCAAAAAACATCCCGGCAGTAAGCAGCGACAAAGGGTCGCAACTTGATCAATGAAAGTCTTGAACGATCTTGCTCTTCGTCAGGTCGTAACGTTTAGCCGCCCTTATTGAGCAGCCCGGCGGGTTTGACGAACCACTGTTCGTGGTCTTTAGTCAGCCCCACTATTCATTCGTTTAAGCCTATTCACAGCCAACACGAGGAACGACCATGAAAGACCTGAAATCCGCCAAGGAAAGCAGAAAGGCCGATCTGCGGACACCTTCGGCGCTGAGCGAAGAAGCACGCATCAACATTGCTGCAGAAGTGAATGCATTGCTCGCCGACACGTTCGCCATTTACATGAAAACCAAGAACTTCCACTGGCACATGTCCGGCCCGCACTTCCGTGACTTCCACCTGCTGCTGGATGAGCAATCTGATCAGATTTTTGCCACCACCGATGCCATTGCCGAGCGCGTGCGCAAGCTGGGGCGCACCACAATCCGCTCGATCGGGCATATCAAAAAGCTTCAGCGCCTGCTGGACAACGATGCTGATTTCGTGACCCCGGAAGACATGCTGGCCGAATTGCGCGAAGACAACATCCAGCTGGCCGCCTACATGCGCGCCACCCACGAGCTGTGCTCTGAGTCGGGTGACGTGGCCACCACCAGCCTGCTCGAAAACTGGATCGACGAAGCCGAACGCCGCGTCTGGTTCCTGTTTGAGTCGTCGCGCACTCGCTAACATGTGAGCCGCAGGAGGCCACCGTCCTCGCCGATATTCCCTCTCCTTCGGGCGAGGGAATATCAGATCAAAAGATCGCGAGACAAGCTCGCTCCTACAGGGCCTGCAGATTCAGCCGGGCTCATGAATTTTGTTTCACGGTGGTCACAACAGACGACTTGTATAGTGACCCCGCTCATTCAATGAACCTTGGCCCGCACTCTCCCGCGGGCTTTTTTTTGCCTGTCACACGCCTTGCTTGAACACCAGTGCTTTCAGCCCGCACTCAGGATCGGCATCCGGAAACTCCGGCGGGTTTTCCAGCCGTTGCTCAAAGCGCAGGCTCGGCGCCTCGGCGGTCACGCCATTGATCAAAAATTCGGAGCCCAGCGAAGGATCGTTCATGCACGCCAGTACCGTGCCGTTTTCAGTGAGCAATTCCGGCAAGCGCCGCAGCACGCGCTGGTAATCCTTGGTCAGCAAAAAACTGCCCTTCTGGAACGAAGGCGGGTCGATGATGACCACATCGTAAGGCCCCAGGCTTTTGACCTTCCCCCAGGACTTGAACAACTCATGCCCAAGGAAGCTCACCTTGCCGGTGTCATGCCCGTTTAACCGGTGATTGTCCCGGCCACGGCTCAGGGCCGCACGTGACATGTCGAGGTTCACCACATGCTCGGCGCCGCCTTCAATGGCCGCGACAGAAAACCCGCAGGTGTAGGCAAACAGATTCAACACCCGCTTACCCTCAGTATTCTCCCGCACCCAGTTACGGCCATAACGCATATCCAGAAACAGCCCGTTGTTCTGCTTACGGCCCAGGTCCACCTGATAACGCAACCCGCCTTCGGTGAGCGTCCACTCGTCCACCGGCTCACCCGCCAGCCATTCAGTATCACTTTGCAATGTGTAGCGATGCTGCATCACCAGCGTGTGGGCGCCACAGGCCTGCCACACCGGCGACTGCACAATCGTCAACAGCATCTGCTTCAGAGCTTCAAGCTGGGCAGGCTCCGGCTCTTTAAACAACGAGACCAACACCACACCTTGCAGCCAGTCCACCGTCAACTGCTCCAGGCTCGGCCAGCAGCGGCCGCGCCCATGGAAGATACGCCGTGTTTCAGCCGGCGCAGTCTCCAGGGCGGTGATTAAGTGCAGGTGCAAAGTGGTTAACGCTTCAGGGGTCATCAGGCTGGCCGGTCAATTTCAAAGGCCGGCATTTTACACAATTGCGCAGTGGCACTTAAGCAACACGCCCCTGCCCTGGGCACAGGTCGACAACGCAGCTTTCGAGCTGCGTTCAGTCGTCACGAAATTATCGTTTTACAATCATTTATTATCGATTTACGATACACCCACTGCACAGACCTACCCGGAAGGACTGCGCAGCCTCCGGACACTTAAATCGATGACTACGCACAAAAGGATTGTTCGATGACAACAGATCTCTTGGCCAATCGCAGCCGGGTCCTGGCAACCGCCACATTGGTACTGGTGGTCAGCATGCTGCTGGCCAATATCGCTTACTGGATTTTCCCTGACGCACTCGGCAGTTTTATGGGCGGCTTCAACTTGACCGCGATGATTGGCCAACTGAACGCCAACATCTCGCTCATGCCTTGGTGGCAAGCGGCTGGCGGGATCGTCCTGTCCAGTATCCCGCTGCTGATACTGGCAAAAGGCTTACTGGCACTGCGCAGCCTGTTTCTGGCCTACAGCAAAGGCGAATACTTTTCGTCAGAGTCGGCAGACCTGCTGGGTAAAGTGGGCATGAGCGTGTTGCTCTGGGTACTGGCCAGCCTGGTGCTGACACCGGTGATGAGTGTATGGATCACCTTCACCCGACCTGTGGGGGAACGGTTGCTCAGCATAAACTTTGAGCCGTCACATATTGTTGCGTTTTTTCTCTCAGCCTCTCTTATGATCATCGCTCGCAGCTTGTCCAACGCGTGTTCGTTGGCAAGAGAGAATGAGCAGTTTGTCTAAGAGGGCACGATGCCGATAGCCATAAAACTGGACGTCATGCTGGCCACACGCAAGATGAAGTCCAAAGACCTCGCGCAAATGATCGGGATAACCGAACAGAACCTTTCACTGCTCAAGCAAGGAAAAGTCAAAGGCATAAGGCTGGCCACCCTCGAAGCCATCTGTGCCGCTCTGGATTGCCAACCCGGGGACTTGCTGCATTTTCAACCGGAGCCCTAACCCGCCCCTCCTTGGCACCTAAACTGCAAAACGCCCATGAGCCTGACACCTCATGGGCGTTTTGCGTTTTAAAGCCCTTTGATTCCCCGTTGCAAGGTCTGTTCAGCCAGCCAACAGCATTGCGCTGCTAGGCTCGTGCGATGCACGCTTCACGGGCGTGTGAAGCAGCAAAATCCTCACCGGCACGGCGCACAATATCCAGGCTCACCTACCGCGTGAAATTTCTCTGCTAACCCCCTGCAAATACAGGCATTTCTAACGTTATTAATCCATACTCCAAAAATGTAACGCTATATGTATACCAACGGTTGCCGTTCAGAATTCCCTAACCATCATTGAGTCAATCTGCGTGAAAATTCATCTTTCGATTTTGAGCCTATTTTTAGTTCTGACAGGCACAGCCGCTCCTTCAATCGCCGCAGCGACGGAAGGCACCATGTCCCCCCGGGACATGTCGAAACTGCACATTGCTTCTGGCAGCGCGCTGCTGATCGACCTGCAAACCAATAAAGTCATTTACGCCAGCAACCCGGACGTGGTCGTGCCCATCGCATCGGTTTCCAAACTGATGACCGCGATGGTGGTGCTGGACGCCAAGCAATCGATGGACGAGTACATCTCGGTCAACATCAGCGACACCCCGGAAATGAAAGGCGTGTTCTCGCGGGTCAAGCTGGGCAGTGAGTTGTCACGCCACGAAATGATGCTGATCACCTTGATGTCCTCAGAAAACCGCGCGGCGGCCAGCCTGGCGCACCACTACCCGGGCGGCTATGTGAAGTTTATTGCCGCCATGAACGCCAAGGCCAAGAGCCTGGGCATGATGCACACCCATTACGTTGAACCCACCGGCCTGTCGCCGCGCAACGTTTCGACGGCTCGCGACCTGAGCAAGCTGCTCGCCGCCGCGCGCCACTACCCGATGCTCAGCCAGTTGAGTACTACCAAAGAAAAATCGGTGACGTTCCGCAAACCCAACTACACCCTGGGCTTTCACAACACCGACCATTTGATCAACAAAGACAAATGGAACATCAAGATCACTAAAACCGGCTTCACCAATCAGGCAGGCCATTGTCTGGTGCTGGTGACCGAAATGGGCAATCGCCCCGTGTCATTGGTCATTCTGGATGCATTCGGCAAATACACTCACTTTGCCGATGCCGGGCGTATCCGTAACTGGGTTGAAACCGGCAAAGCCAGCAGCGTGCCTGACGTAGCGCTGCGCTATAAAGCCGACAAAAACCTGCAACAGCATCAACCTAAAACGGCGCATGTCGCCGAGTAACACGGCACTCGCTAAAGAACAGGCACCTGCCCCGGGGAGAGAGTCGGAGCAAGTGCCTGTGTGTTGCCCGTTAACGCTTGGGTGAAGGCTTGGGTGTTTTCTTGATGGTTTCGACGGTGGTTTCTTTCGGGCGGCGCTTGGCCTCCTCCAACGGAATAAACAGACCTGTTTCTGAATCACGTGCGCGTTTGTTTTTCATCTAAAGCTCCAGTCAATGCCCCGATGTTGAGGCCTGTCTTGGCAGACTAGTTGAAGCTTTGGGCCCTTTCGGGCGATAGAAACACGCGCTTGCAGATCCGTTGCAATCTCCCCCTCCTCCTGCAAAAAAGAACCCCGCCTATAAGACGGGGTTCCAGCACCGACTCACATCAGTTTTGCAGAGCAGGCTGTTGATCCCCACTATTGATCGGGATGCGTTTGGCTTTTGCTTCTTCGGGCACCACCCGCTGCAGGTCGATGCTCAGCAAGCCATTTCTCAAGTTCGCGTTTTTGATCTCGATATGGTCATCGAGGCGGAAGGACAGTTTGAATGCCCGTTGCGCGATACCCTGATGCAAGTAGGTCACGCCTGATGCTGGTTTTTCAGCGCTGCTTTCGGTGTTGTCACCGAAGGTTTCACGTTTGCTGCCGCTGACGCTCAACACACCTTTTTCAACTTGCAGGTCCAGATCATTCTGGGTGAACCCTGCCGCCGCGATCACGATGCGATAGCTGTCATCACCGTGCTTTTCAACGTTGTAGGGTGGATAGCCAGCGCTGGAGTCGTTACGCAGCGCGGTTTCAAACAGATCACTAAAACGGTCAAAACCGACAGAATTACGGAACAGTGGCGCCAGAGAAAATGCAGTGTTCATAATTTAGCCTCCTGATTTCAGCGAGATTTTGTCTTCGCGACCCGGTTTCGGCATCGCTTAACCCCTAAGTAGGGATCAGCAAAATCATTTCAAGAGGCTTTTTTGAAATTTTTTACGCGCCTTCCACAGGCGGGTTGTTGACCAGATGCCGAACCTTTTCACAGTCGGTTTCGCGGCGCATGGCATTGAACAGCACCACGGCTTCAGGGTAGTTGCGCGTCAACATGGCCAACCACTGCTTGAGCCGCCCCGGCGCCGAACGCGGCGTCAGTTGCGCCTCAGCTTGCGCCCAGAAGTCGCGGATCATCGGTTGTAAATCCGCCCAGGTCATTTCAACCACCTCTTCGCCTGCCCGCGCAGCAGCGATTTGCCGGGCAAGGTCCGGGCGCGACACCAGACCGCGACCGAGCATGATGTCTTCAGCCCCGCTGATTTCGCGGCAACGGCGCCAGTCTTCAACCGACCAGATATCGCCATTGGCAAACACCGGCACCTTGACCACCTCTTGCACCTGGGCGATGTACTCCCAATGCGCTGGCGGCTTGTAGCCGTCCATTTTCGTCCGCGCATGCACCACGATCTGGCTGGCGCCCCCCTCTGCCAGGGCAATCGCGCATTCATTGGCGCTGTCAGGCGTATCGAAGCCCAGGCGCATCTTGGCCGTCACCGGGATATGCGCAGGCACCGTACGGCGCACCTGCAGCAAAATCGCATGCAGCAGCTCAGGCTCTTTGAGCAGCACCGCACCGCCACGGGACTTGTTCACGGTCTTGGCCGGGCAGCCAAAGTTGAGGTCGATGACCTCGCTGCCCAATTGGCAGGCCAGCGCCGCGTTGTCCGCCAGACACGCCGGGTCAGAACCCAGCAGTTGCACGCGCAAGGGTACGCCAGCACGGGTTTTGGCACCGTGTTGCAGCTCAGGGGCGAACTTGTGGATATAGGCTTCGGGCAACAGCCGTTCAGTGACCCGAATAAATTCGGTCACACACCAATCAATACCGCCGGTGCGGGTCAGGACATCACGCAGGATGTTGTCGACCAACCCCTCCATCGGCGCCAAAGCAATTTGCATGGGTGACTCTCATAAAAAAACGTGCGGCAGTTTACGGGGTTATGTGACCAATCGGTATCTTGATCAGGGCGCCACGACCGCCGAACCGTAGCCTTCCAGAAACTCCGGCGGCAGGCGTTTGGGCTTGCCCGTCGACAGTTCGATACAGACAAACGTGGTTTGCGCGCGCAGCAAGGTCGCGCCATCACTTGGCCGGATCAATTGAAAGTGCCGGGTCAGACGCAGGCGCTTGTCAAAATCGACAATCCACGTCGCGAGCTGCAGCTCATCCCCTTCATAGGCGCTGGCCAGATAATCGATTTCGTGGCGCGCCACCGCCATGGCCCGGTCGAGCCTGCGGTATTCGGTCAAATCCAGCCCAAGGCGCTGGGAGTGGCGCCAGGCGCAGCGCTCCAGCCAAACCACATAGGCGGCGTTATTGGCATGGCCAAAACCGTCGATGTCTTCGCTCTGCACCTGCAGATCAATGATGAACGGCGTCGCCAGATCCCAATTCATGCCTGTCTCCCTGCCTACAAATAAAGCGCGCAGTGTAACGCACCCGATCTGCGCTGAGGCAGGCCCGGACTGATAGCAAAGATAAAAGGAATGGAAATGGCCGAACGCCAGACAAACAAAAGGGCCATTCAATAAATGAATGACCCTTAAAAATCCCGCAGAGCGGGTAATCGTGGCGTCCCCTAGGGGACTCGAACCCCTGTTACCGCCGTGAAAGGGCGGTGTCCTAGGCCACTAGACGAAGGGGACA
>NZ_WIVZ01000030.1:0-70301 GCF_009600325.1 Pseudomonas sp. FSL R10-2189 | reverse complement strand
CTCGTTTCCAAGCATCGGATTTTGCGGCCTGCGGGCTAAAGGTCAATGAGTCAGTCTTAACTGACTGGCATTAGCCTGAATGGCCGGTTTTTTTATGGCTGAAAATCGGTCGGTAGGAGCGAGCTTGCGTCGCGATCTTTTAAAAGATCGCGAGGCAAGCTCGCTCCTACAGTTTCAGTTGGTCAAGGTAGGACGACGCCTTGCGCCAGCAGCATGTCGACCAAGCGTATCAATGGCAGCCCCACCAGGCTGGTGGCGTCATCGCCTTCGGTGCGCTGGAACAGGCTCACGCCCAGGCCTTCGGCTTTAAAGCTGCCGGCGCAGTCGTAGGGTTCTTCGGCGTGCAGGTAGCGTTCTATCTGTTCGGCGTTCAAGTGGCGCATGTGCACGGTAAACGGTACGCAGTCGGTCTGGTAATGCCCGGTCTGGCTGTTGAGCAGGGTCAGGCCGGTCAGAAAGCTCACGCTGGCGCCGCTGGCGTTCAGCAGTTGCTGGCGAGCCTTGTCGAAGGTGTGAGGTTTGCCGATGATCAGGCCGTTGAGTACCGCGACTTGATCAGAGCCGATAATCAGGTGCGCCGGATGGCTGGCGGCAAGGGCCTGGGCCTTTTCCAGGGATAGGCGCTGGACCAGCTCAAGAGCAGACTCGCCGGGGCGATGGCTCTCGTCGATGTCGGGTGAGCTGCAGGTGAAGGGCAGGCGCAGGCGCGACAGTAAATCGCGACGATAAACCGAGCTTGAAGCGAGTAATAGAGGTAACATGCGCGACTCCTGTAGGCGGCCAGGAATTCTAGCGAGAGTATCGGTTGTCGCACAGGCACAATTTCCTTTGACACGTGAGGGGCTCGTCCCTAGAATGCTGCGCCTATGTTGAATGACCCGATTCCATCTCACGTTGACCCGCGCAAATTAGCTGATCGCGGCACTACCCTTGAAGGTGAAGTGCTGCTGGCTGATTTGGAGAGACTCTGCGACCCTCTCGCCGACGATGTCGGTGTGGTCCAGGCTAAATTTGTTTTTGAGCGCGACGAGCGAAGATCTGTGGTAATTCACAGCTCCATCGATGTCGAGGTCAAAATGGTTTGCCAGCGTTGTCTTGAGCTGGTCACCCTGCCGATCCACAGCGAATGCAGTTATGCCGTGGTGAAGGAGGGTGCGAATACCCAGTCGTTACCGAAAGGTTATGACGTGCTGGAACTGGGCGAAGATCCTTTGGATCTGCATGCATTGATAGAAGAAGAGCTTCTGCTCGCCTTGCCTATCGTGCCTGCTCATCATCCGGAAGAATGCCAGCAGCCGGCGGGTCTCGACGAGCCCGAACCAGCCGAGGACGAGGTAACGCGGTCCAACCCGTTCAGTGTATTGGCGCAGTTAAAGCGTGACCCAAACGTTTAGGAGTTAATCAATTATGGCTGTTCAGCAGAACAAAAAATCCCGCTCTGCCCGTGACATGCGTCGTTCGCACGATGCTCTTTCGGCTAGCACTCTGTCTGTAGAAAAAACCACTGGTGAAGTTCACCTGCGTCACCACGTATCGCCAGAAGGCGTATACCGTGGTCGTAAAGTGATCGACAAGGGCGCTGACGAGTAATCACTTGTCCGTTCAGGTCATCGCGATCGACGCAATGGGCGGGGACTTCGGTCCCCGCAGCATTGTTCAGGCCTGCATTGCTTGCCTGTCTGCTACGCCCTCGCTGCATCTGACCCTCGTTGGTCAACCCTCCCTGCTTGAAGAATTGATCAGTAGCCATTCGGCTGTGGATCGCTCGCGCCTGACTATTACCCCAGCCTCTGAAGTGATCTCCATGAGTGAGCGGCCTTCGCATGCGTTGCGCAGCAAGCCGGACTCCTCGATGCGGGTGGCTCTGGAGTTGTTACGTGATGGCAAGGTCCAGGCGTGTGTGAGTTCCGGCAATACCGGTGCGCTGATGGCGTTGTCCCGGCATGTGCTCAAGACCTTGCCTGGCATTGATCGCCCGGCGATGGTAGCGGCAGTTCCTACCCAGACCGGCTATTGCCAGGTACTGGATCTGGGGGCCAATGTCGATTGCACCGCTGAGCAGTTGTTTCAGTTTGCGCTGATGGGTTCGGTGGCGGCGCAGGCGTTGGGCATTAGCCGGCCCCGCGTTGCCTTGCTCAATATTGGTACTGAAGACGTCAAGGGCAATCAGCAGGTCAAGGAGGCAGCGGCTTTGTTGCAGGCGGCCTCGGGGTTGCACTACATCGGTTATGTAGAGGGCGATGGGGTGTATCGCGGTGAGGCGGATGTGGTGGTGTGTGATGGATTTGTCGGCAACATATTGCTCAAGTCCAGCGAAGGCCTGGCGACGATGATTTCGAGTCGGCTAGAGGCGGTGTTCAAGCGCACGTTGTTCAGTCGCTTTGTGGGGGCGTTGGCATTGCCGTTGATGCGTCGCCTGCAAGCCGATCTGGCGCCCGCCCGGCATAACGGGGCGAGCTTTTTGGGGTTGCAGGGCATTGTGATCAAGAGTCACGGTTCGGCAGGTGCTCAGGGCTTTCAAAGTGCGATAGAGCGCGCATTGATTGAAATCCATGAAGACCTGCCAAAGCGTTTGCATGGACGTCTTGAAGGGTTGTTACCGTAGGCGTTTTGTTGGGCGAGTGCTTAAATGTGACCGCTCAGTCGAAACAGCCATCCAACTGTCAGTTTCTTGCGTCTGCCACTGCGCGACGTCAATTCACCGACGACAAGATCATTAGGGGCTTGTTACATGTCTACATCCCTCGCATTCGTCTTTCCAGGGCAGGGTTCGCAGTCCCTCGGCATGTTGGCCGAGCTGGGCGCGGCACATCCGCTGGTCCTGGAAACATTTAAAGAAGCGTCTGACGCTCTAGGGTATGACCTGTGGGCGTTGACCCAGAACGGTCCTGCCGAACAGCTCAACCAAACCGACATTACTCAGCCTGCAATCCTGACGGCCTCTATCGCCTTGTGGCGTCTGTGGCTGGCTGAAGGTGGCAAGCGTCCTGACTTTGTTGCAGGCCATAGCCTGGGCGAGTACAGCGCACTGGTGGCGGCGGGCTGTCTGAGCCTCGCGGATGCTGTGAAGCTGGTTGAGCGCCGTGGTCGCCTGATGCAAGAAGCCGTACCGGCCGGTCAGGGCGCCATGGCGGCGATTCTGGGGCTGGACGACGCTGTGGTGATCAATGCGTGTGCTGAAGCGGCGCAGGGCGAAGTGGTCAGCGCGGTGAATTTCAACTCGCCGGGCCAGGTGGTTATCGCCGGTGCCAAAGCGGCTGTTGAGCGTGCCATGGAGCTGTGCAAAGCCGCTGGCGCCAAGCGCGCCTTGCCGTTGCCGGTGAGCGTGCCTTCGCACTGCGAGCTGATGCGACCTGCGGCTGAGCGTTTTGCCGAGTCTATCGAAGCGATCGACTGGCAAGCGCCGCAGATCAAGCTGGTACAAAACGTCAGCGCGGCGATCGCCCCGGATCTGGCCACCCTCAAACGCGATTTGCTTGAGCAGCTGTACAAGCCGGTGCGCTGGGTTGAGTCGGTTCAGACACTGGCGGCCAACGGCCCGGTTGATTTGGTTGAATGCGGACCGGGCAAAGTCCTGGTGGGCATCAGCAAACGTTGCGCTGAAGGCGTGACGACGCACAATTTGAACACCCCGGATGCCTTCGCTGCCGCTCGTGCAGCGCTGGTCTGAATCTGAATTAGGAGAAGCCTGCATGAGCTTGCAAGGTAAAGTTGCACTGGTAACGGGCGCTAGCCGTGGCATTGGTCAGGCTATCGCGTTGGAGTTGGGTCGTCAGGGCGCCGTGGTCATCGGCACCGCGACTTCGGCTTCCGGTGCCGAGCGTATTGCTGCCACCCTGAAAGAAAACGGTGTGCAAGGCACTGGCATGGAACTCAATGTCACCAGCGACGAATCCGTTGCTGCAGTGTTGGCGAGCATTCAGGAGCAATTCGGGGCGCCGGCCATTTTGGTCAATAATGCCGGCATCACCCGCGATAACCTGATGATGCGCATGAAAGATGACGAGTGGCATGATGTTGTCGATACCAACCTGAACAGTCTGTTCCGCTTGTCCAAGGGCGTTTTGCGCGGCATGACCAAGGCCCGTTGGGGACGAATTATCAGTATTGGTTCGGTTGTGGGTGCCATGGGCAACGCAGGCCAAGTAAACTATGCCGCCGCCAAGGCAGGCCTTGAAGGTTTTAGCCGTGCATTGGCACGTGAAGTGGGCTCGCGCTCGATCACTGTCAACTCGGTAGCACCAGGGTTCATCGACACCGATATGACCCGTGAACTGCCAGAAGCACAGCGCGAAGCCTTGCTGACGCAGATTCCGCTGGGCCGTTTGGGCCAGGCTCAAGAGATCGCAAATGTGGTCGCTTTCCTGGCTTCTGACGGTGCAGCCTACGTGACTGGAGCTACAATTCCGGTCAACGGCGGGATGTACATGAGTTAAATGTGACGGATTGCTTCAAAAAAATGTCATACGAGCTGTCTAAAATCCGTTATAAAGCTGCAATCTATTTATAGGTAGCCGGTGAATGATGGGTAAGTACAAAGCTTTCAGTTGAAAAACTGAAAAGCCTTTCGATACACTTGCCCACTGGCCAGCTGCCTGAATTTGTCCATTAGGAGTGAAAACAAGGTATGAGCACCATCGAAGAACGCGTCAAGAAAATCGTTGCCGAGCAACTGGGCGTTAAAGAAGAAGAAGTGGTTAACACTGCTTCCTTCGTTGAAGACCTGGGCGCCGACTCCCTTGACACCGTTGAGCTTGTGATGGCTCTGGAAGAGGAATTCGAGACTGAGATTCCTGACGAAGAAGCTGAAAAGATCACTACTGTACAAGCCGCTATCGATTACGTTACTGCCCACCAGGCGTAATAGTTTGTAATCGCTGCGCGCTGTCATGGAAAAACCGCACTGCCGCTCTGGCGTGCGGTTTTTTCTTTAGGTGTGATGCAAAGTGTCGTCAATAGAATAAAGGAGAGTGCTGTGTCGCGTAGACGCGTCGTAGTCACCGGTATGGGGATGTTGTCGCCACTGGGTGCAGATGTACCAAGCACCTGGCAAGGCATTCTGGCAGGCCGAAGTGGCATTGGTCTGATCGAACACACGGATCTTTCTGCCTATTCCACCCGTTTTGGCGGCTCGGTACAGGGCTTTAACGTTGAGGATTACCTCTCCGTCAAAGAGGCCCGCAAACTTGACCTGTTTATTCAGTACGGTTTGGCAGCTGGCTTTCAGGCGGTGCGTAACGCCGGGCTTGAAGTCACCGATGCCAATCGCGAACGTATTGGTGTGGCGATGGGGTCGGGTATTGGCGGTTTGACCAATATCGAAGAAACCAGCCGTACCTTGCATGATCAAGGCCCGCGACGGATTTCTCCGTTTTTTGTGCCGGGTTCGATCATCAATATGATTTCCGGTTTTCTGTCTATCCACTTGGGTACACAGGGACCTAACTACGCTGTGTCGACGGCGTGTACCACAGGTACACACTGCATCGGCATGGCTGCACGCAACATTGCCTACGGCGAAGCTGACGTGATGATTGCCGGTGGTGCCGAAATGGCCGCCTGCGGTCTGGGCATGGGCGGCTTTGGTGCCTCCCGTGCGCTGTCGACCCGTAATGACGACCCGACGCGGGCGAGCCGTCCGTGGGACAAAGGCCGTGATGGCTTTGTATTGTCTGACGGTGCCGGTGCGCTGGTCCTCGAAGAGCTGGAGCACGCCAAGGCGCGTGGCGCGACCATCTATGCCGAACTGATTGGTTTTGGCATGAGCGGCGATGCGTTCCACATGACCTCGCCACCGGCTGACGGTGCGGGCGCTGCGCGTTGCATCACCAATGCCTTGCGCGATGCCAACGTGAACGTTGACCAGGTTCAGTACATCAACGCCCACGGCACCTCGACGCCTGCAGGCGACCTGGCAGAAGTGTCGGCCATCAAGTCGGTGTTTGGCGATCACGCCTACAAGCTGGCGGTGAGCTCGACCAAATCGATGACCGGTCACTTGCTGGGTGCGGCAGGCGCAGTTGAAGCGATCTTCAGCGTTCTGGCGATCAACAGCCAGGTGGCGCCGCCGACCATCAACCTCGACGAGCCTGATGAAGGCTGCGACCTGGACTTTGTCGCGCACACCGCGCGCGAAATGCCGATCGACGTCGTGCTGTCCAACTCCTTCGGTTTTGGTGGCACCAACGGCTCGCTGGTGTTCCGCCGGTACGCCGACTGATGCAAAGCTGGGTCGACGGTCAGCCGGCGAGCGCCCTGGCGTCGCTGAAAGACCGTGGGCTGGCCTACGGCGATGGTCTGTTTGAGACCATCGCGGTCAAGGCTGGCCAGCCGTTGCTGCTGGACCTGCACTTGCAGCGTCTGGCGCATGGCTGTTCCCGTTTGGCGATGGCTGCGGATCACACTTTGATCCGCAGCGAATTGCTGGCCTATGCGCAAGCGATGGGCGAGGGCGTCCTCAAACTCATCCTGACCCGCGGCGACAGCCTGCGCGGTTACAGCTTCACTGCCGAGGCTCAACCTCGACGAATTCTGCAAGCCAGCCCTGCCGCTGCCTACCCTGAGGCCTATGGGACTCACGGGGTTCAGCTGTTTGACTGCGCCACCCGTTTAGCTGAGCAGCCGCTGTTGGCGGGGCTCAAACACCTTAATCGCCTCGAACAGGTGATTGCGCGCTCCGAATGGCAAGACCCGGCCTACGCCGAGGGGTTGATGCGCGATACGTCGGGGCGAGTGATTGAAGGGGTGTTTAGCAACCTGTTTTTAGTCCGCGACGGCGGCTTGATCACCGCCGACCTGCAGCGTTGCGGTGTGGCCGGCGTGATGCGTGCCGCTTTGTTGGCGCACGCCGAACAACTGGCCATCCCGTGCCAAATCACTGACATCAGCCTTGCCCAGTTGCGGCAGGCCGATGAAGTCTTCCTCTGCAACAGCGTGTATGGCATTTGGCCCGTGCGCGCGTTTGCAGACCTGAGCTGGCCGGTGGGGCCGCTCACCCGTAAACTGCAAGGCATTGCTCGCACCTTACTGGATGTTTGATACGTGAAACGCAAATTCTTGGTGCTGCTGGAGATGGGTCTGGTGCTGGCGGGCTTGCTGCTGGGCGCAAGCGCCTGGAAGCTCGACTCGGCGCTGGAACAGCCACTGAACCTGACGCAAGAGCAACTGCTTGACGTACCGGCGGGCGCTACCCCGACCGGCACCTTTAACCGGCTTGAAGCGGACAAAACGCTGGAGGATGCGTTCTGGCTGCGTTTGTACTGGCGCTTCAACATGGCGGGCCAGCCTTTGCACAGCGGCGAGTACCGCATGACGCCGGGCATGACCGCGCAAGACCTGATTGGTCTGTGGCAGCGGGGCGAAGTGGTGCAATACAGCCTGACCCTGGTCGAAGGCTGGAATTTTCGCCAAGTACGCAGCGCCCTGGCCAAGCATGAAAAAATCGAGCAGACCCTCGACGGCCTGAGCGACAGCGAAGTCATGGCCAAGCTCGGGCATCCGGGGGAATTCCCCGAAGGCCGGTTCTTCCCGGACACCTATCGCTTTGTGCGCGGCATGACGGACGCTCAGTTGCTCCAAAAAGCCTACGACCGCCTCGAAAAAGTCTTGGCACAGGAGTGGGAAAAACGCGACGCCGACTTGCCCTATGACGATCCTTACAAAGCGCTGATCATGGCCTCGCTGATTGAAAAAGAAACCGGTGTGCCGCAAGAGCGCGGGCAAATTGCCGGGGTCTTTGTGCGCCGAATGAAAATCGGCATGCCGCTGCAAACCGACCCGACCGTGATCTATGGCCTCGGTGAGCGTTACAACGGCAAACTGACCCGCGCCCACTTGCGCGAGCCGACGCCGTATAACACCTACACGATTCCCGGCATGCCGCCGACACCGATTGCCATGGTCGGGCGCGAAGCGATTAATGCGGCCTTGCATCCGGTGGCGGGCAGCAGCCTGTACTTTGTGGCCAAGGGCGATGGCAGCCACACGTTTTCTGACACGCTGGATGCGCACAACAACGCAGTGCGCGAATACCAGATCAAACGCCGTACTGACTACCGTTCAAGCCCTGCACCCGTGCCGGCGCCTGCGGCAGAACCGGCCACTGACCCGGCGCCTGCCGTCGAACCGGCACCCGCTGAGCAACCAGCGCCAAGCCCGCAATGACATTGATTAAGGAAAGCTGCCTGTGACTGGCCTGTTTATTACCCTGGAAGGCCCCGAAGGCGCGGGCAAGAGCACTAACCGCGAGTATCTGGCTGAGCGTTTGCGCGAAGCGGGTATCGATGTGGTTTTGACCCGCGAACCCGGCGGCACACCGCTGGCTGAAAAGATTCGCGAGTTGTTGCTGGCGCCCAGCGATGAAGCCATGTGTGCCGACACTGAGCTGCTGCTGGTGTTTGCCGCCCGTGCCCAGCATTTGGCCGAAGTGATTCGCCCGGCACTGGCGCGGGGCGCCGTGGTGCTGTGCGATCGCTTTACCGATGCCACTTACGCGTATCAGGGCGGCGGCCGTGGTTTGTCACAGGAGCGCATTGCGACCCTGGAAGCCTTCGTTCAAGGCACTTTGCGCCCGGACCTGACCCTGGTCTTTGACCTGCCGATTGAAGTGGGCATGGCCCGCGCCAGCGCCCGGGGTCGGCTGGATCGCTTCGAACAGGAAGGCCGCACCTTTTTTGATGCGGTGCGCAGCACCTACCTTGCCCGTGCAAAGGCCGCGCCTGAGCGCTACCGCCTGATCGATGCCGCACAATCACTGGACAATGTGCAGGGGCAACTAGATCGCTTATTGCCGCACGTTTTGGATGTGTGCCGTGGCTGAGGCTTATCCATGGCAGGACAGCCTGTGGCAGCAACTGGCGGGGCGTGAACAGCATGCCCACGCGTATTTGCTGCACGGGCCCGCGGGCATCGGCAAGCGGGCGCTGGCTGAACGCCTCATGGCGCGCCTGCTGTGCCAGTCGCCTGTCGGGCTTGATGCCTGCGGCCAGTGCAAATCCTGCTTGTTGCTGGCAGCTGGTAGCCACCCCGACAACTACAACCTTGAGCCTGAAGAAGCCGACAAGCCAATCAAGGTCGACCAGGTGCGTGATCTGGTTAGCTTTGTGGTGCAAACCGCGCAACTGGGCGGGCGCAAGGTGGTGCTGGTTGAGCCGGTCGAGGCCATGAATATCAATGCGGCCAACGCGCTGCTCAAAAGCCTTGAAGAGCCGTCCGGCAATACGGTTTTGCTGTTGGTCAGCCACCAGTCGAGCCGTTTGTTGCCGACCATTCGCAGCCGCTGCGTGCAGCAAGCCTGCCCATTGCCCAGCGCCGCCATGAGCGAGCAGTGGCTGGCTGGCGCCTTGCCTGAATGCAGCAGTGATGAGCGGGCGCAGCTGTTAACGTTGGCCGCGGGTTCGCCGTTGGCGGCGGTCAAGTTGCAGGCGCAAGGTGTGCGTGAGCAACGGGCTGCGGTCGTGGACGGGGTCAAAAAGCTGCTCAAGCGTGAAGCCTCGGCCACCCAATTGGCTGAAGGCTGGAATGCCATTCCTTTGCTGTTGTTGTTTGACTGGTTTTGCGATTGGTCGAGCCTGATCTTGCGTTACCAGTTGACCGAGGACGAAACTGGCCTGGGGCTGGAAGACATGCGCAAAGTGTTGCAATACCTGGCGCAGAAAACCCCGCAGGACAAAGTCTTGGCTATTCAGGACTGGATCCTTGCCCAGCGCCAAAAAGTATTGGGCAAGGCCAACCTCAACCGTGTGTTGTTGCTGGAAGCCTTACTGGTGCAATGGGCAAGCCTGCCCGGCCAGCGCTGATTTGATTGATTTGATGAGCAGGTAATTTTTGTATGTTGGTTGACTCCCATTGCCACCTCGATCGTCTTGACCTGAACGCTCACGACGGTTCGCTGGACGCCGCCCTTGAGGCTGCACGCCAGCGGGGCGTCGGGCACTTCCTGTGCATTGGCGTGAGCGCCGACAACGCCGCAGACGTCAAAGCCCTGACCGAGCGTTATGCCGATGTGGATTGCTCGGTGGGCGTGCACCCGCTGGACGTGCAGCCGGGGGCGGCGCCTGCATTGGGCTGGCTGCTGAGCGAATTGAACCACCCGCAGGTGGTGGCGATTGGTGAAACCGGTCTGGACTACCACTACGAACCTGAAGCGGCCGAGCTGCAACAGCTGTCGTTTCGGGTTCATCTGGAAGCGGCGCAGCAGACCGGCAAGCCGGTGGTGATCCACACCCGTGGCGCCCGCGCTGACACCCTGGCCATGCTGCGCGAGGCGGCACTGCCCCAGGCAGGTGTGCTGCACTGCTTCACTGAAGACTGGGACATGGCCAAGGCGGCATTGGACATGGGTTATTACATCTCGTTGTCGGGGATTGTGACCTTTCGCAACGCCGATGCGTTGCGCGATGTTGCCAGCAAGGTGCCAGCGGATCGCTTGCTGGTCGAAACCGACTCGCCTTACCTGGCGCCGATCCCCCATCGCGGCAAGCCGAACCTGCCGCAATACGTGCGTGAAGTGGCTGAGTTTCTGGCCATGTTGCGCGGTGAGTCCTACGAGCGCTTCGCCGAGCAGACCACCGAAAACTTCAAACGCCTGTTCCCGCTGGCCCGCGTTAAAGCTTAAACCTGCCGATACCCCTGTAGGAGCGAGCTTGCCTCGCGATCTTTTGGAAAATCAAAAGATCGCGAGGCAAGCTCGCTCCTACAAATAAAGGCAAAAAAAACCCGGACTCTGGGGAATCCGGGTTAAGACCATTAGGAGTAAAACAGAGGTGCACATCCAGTGCTGCCTCAAATGTCGGCGTGGCATTTGGGGGGATGTAACGCCGACAAGGTAAGTATTGGTCAGCTTTGTCGAACGTCCAGTGACGCATTGGTCGTTTTTTAAACAGATTTGGAATACTCGCAATTCGTTTGAGTACGCTTTTGTGGCTCTGTGTTCAGCTGTAAACATCCAGCGGTAGGATGGTCCGTGCAATTTAGCGTGACTAATGCATAATACTCCGCTTCTATTTTGACCCCTACAGACCTTTTCTTATGCACAAAGAACCCCGTAAGGTCCGTGAGTTTCGTCGCCGCGAGCAAGAAATTCTCGATACCGCGCTCAAGCTGTTCCTCGAACAAGGTGAAGACAGCGTCACCGTCGAGATGATTGCTGATGCCGTGGGTATTGGCAAAGGCACGATCTACAAGCACTTCAAGTCCAAGGCCGAGATCTATCTGCGGCTGATGCTCGACTACGAGCGTGACTTGAACACGTTGCTGCACTCCGCAGATGTGGACAAAGACAAAGAGGCGCTGTCCCGTGCCTACTTTGAATTTCGCATGCGCGATCCTCAGCGCTATCGGCTGTTTGATCGCCTGGAAGAAAAGGTCGTCAAAGGCAACCAGGTGCCTGAGCTGGTTGAAGAGCTGCACAAAATTCGCGCGTCCAACTTTGAACACCTGACCCTGTTGATCAAAGGCCGGATCAGCGAAGGCAAGCTCGAAGACGTCCCGCCTTACTTCCACTATTGCGCGGCCTGGGCGTTGGTGCACGGCGCCGTGGCGCTGTATCACTCGCCGTTCTGGAGCAATGTGCTGGAAGATCAGGAAGGCTTTTTCCAGTTCCTGATGGACATCGGCGTGCGCATGGGCAACAAGCGCAAACGTGACACGGACACGCCTGCGGTCGAGTAATTTGCTGACATGGCCGAATGCCGTGAGGTCTATACTCGGGCTTGGGGCGTAGCAGAACATGACGCGTAAGTCCTGTTCTGCTGTGGCCCTTATTCCTCGCGCCGGAGCCCTCCATGATTGTTGACCGCCAAGGCAGACGCTTTCGCAATTTGCGTATCAGTCTGACCTCTGCCTGTAACTACGCCTGCACTTACTGTGTGCCGAACGGCAAGCGGCTGGTCGCGGCGCAGGACGAGCTGTCGGCCGAAGCCATGGTGCGTGGGGTCACTTACCTGATTGAAGCGGCCGGGATTGAACGCTTGCGCATCACCGGCGGCGAGCCGTTGGTCAGTCCCAAGCTTGAAACCTTTATGCGTGAAGTTGGCCAGTTGGGTTTGAGTGATATCAGCCTGACCACAAACGGCCAGTTGCTTGCGCGTAAATTGCCGTTACTGCTCAACGCTGGCATTCGTCGACTCAACGTTTCCCTGGATACCCTCGACCCAGTGGCGTTCCGCCGAATTGCCCGTGGCGGCGATTTGCCGACGGTGCTCGACGGGATGCGGCAAGCCCGTGCCGCCGGCATGAACATCAAGGTCAATATGGTGCCGCTGCGCGGTCAAAACCTTGATCAAGTCATGCCCTTGCTGGACTACTGCCTTGAGCAAGGATACGAGCTGCGTTATATCGAACTCATGCGCATGGGCCACTTGGCCAGTGACGGCAACGGGTTTTTGCAGCAGTTCGTCAGTCTGCAGCAATTGCTCACGTTGATCGGCGAACATTACGAATATCTGCAAGCCGACGCGCCCATGGATGCCACGGCAGTGCGCTATCACATCCCGGATCACGGCTATTTTGGCGTCATCGCCAACGAAAGCGTGCCGTTCTGTCGAACCTGCTCGCGTTTACGCCTGTCGTCGACGGGCTGGCTGCATGGCTGTTTGTCGTCGAGCAATCGTCACTATGTAGGTGACTTGCTCAACAAGCCGCGCCACGAAGCCTTGCCAGCGCTGCAAGGCCTGCTGATGAAAGCTCTGGGCGACAAGCAGGACATCGCCTTCTCGGGTGGCGCTACGGTAATGAAGATTATCGGCGGCTGAAGTTAATCAAACTGGCGCGCAAACTGCATTACGCGACTATTCGCCGGTTTTCTGTCGCCGGCCATCGGGAGAATAGAATGCGTAGTCTGGTTGGGGGGCTGGCTGTTTTGGCGCTGAGCGGCTGTATGACGGTCAGTGACATGGGCGAGGGCGTGCGTTATCAGATGAGCGACGCCGGGTTGCTCGATCACAGCAATACGCGCCGCAGCAACTCGCTGCGCATTCAGCCAGACTCCTTTATCTACATCGCCCAAGGGGCTTTTGCGCCTGTGGGCGACCCGTACGTGCGGCCCAACGTGGTGGCCGAAGAAGCCTTTAACGGCTTTGTTGAATACTTCCCCATGGTGCGCCGGGCCAAAGCACCGGAAGGGCTGGACGCCGCCATGGCCGAAGCCCGCGGCTTTGGTGCGCACTACCTGCTGTACACCCGTTTCGCGCGAGCGGACGACCGTATTGGCAACAGCGACGAATGGCTTGATCAGGAAGAAATCAGCCGTCTGGGTGTCGACAGCGGCGTGATCCAGGTCATGTTGATTGAAACCAGCACTCAGTACCTGATCGACACTGCGACCATCCGCAGCCGTGGCGGCTTGCTGACGTTCCACGACAACAAGCCCGAAGACCTGATCGGCCCGCCGCTGGCTAAATACGCGCGCAGCTTGATAGGCTTGAGCGATCAATAAGTCGAGGAGAGCAGCATGAGTGAGCCGGAAGACGTCAGTAACCTGTTGGCGCAAATCCCCAAGGCCGACAAGGGGCTGCCACCGGTTCATCTGTGGGACACGGCTTTTTGTGGCGATATCGACATGCGCATCGCCCGTGATGGCACTTGGTACTACATGGGCTCGCCGATTGGGCGCAAGCCAATGGTCAAACTGTTCTCGACCATTATTCGCCGTGATGGCGATGACTACTTTTTAATCACACCTGCAGAAAAAGTGGGCATCACCGTCGAGGACGCGCCATTTGTCGCGGTCACTCTGGAAGTAGAAGGGCAGGGCGAGCAGCAAGTGCTGCGCTTTACCACCAACGTGGATGAGCCGATCACGGCTGACAAAGAACACCCGTTGCGCATCGAGATCAACCCCGAGACACAAGAACCCGCGCCTTACCTGCTGGTGCGGCGCAACCTGGAAGCGTTGATCCATCGCAATGTGTTCTACCAACTGGTCGAATTGGCCGAGTCACGCACCCTCGACGGCCAGAACTGGCTGGGTGTGTGGAGCAGCGGCGAATTCTTCGTCATCGGCCCGGAGCCGGACTAAACCCCAGTCCTTGCCTCGCGATCATTTAACGATCAAAAGATCGCGAGACAAGCTCGCTCCTACAAGGGGGCGGTGGTTAGGCCTTCAGCGTTTTCATGTCGATCACAAAGCGATATTTGACGTCGCCTTTCACCACGCGCTCGAACGCTTCGTTGATGTTTTTGATGTCGAGCATTTCGATGTCGCAGGTGATGCCGTTGGCTGCGCTGAAGTCGAGCATTTCCTGGGTTTCAGCAATGCCGCCAATCAACGAGCCGGCCAGTACGCGACGCTTGAACACCAGGTTGAACGCATCCAGTGCCGGGTCAACCGGTTCGATCAGGCCCACGAGGATGTGCACGCCGTCAAAACGCAGGGTTTCGAGGTAGGGGTTAAGATCGTGGGGGACCGGGATGGTGTCCAGCAGGAAGTCGAAGCGGTCGGCAGCGGCTTTCATTTGCTCCGGGTCGGTGGACACGATCACGTGGTCGGCACCTTGTTTGTAGGCTTCTTCAGCTTTGGCCGCCGAGCGGGTGAACAGGGTCACTTCTGCGCCCATGGCCTTGGCGAACTTGATGCCCATGTGGCCCAGGCCGCCCATGCCCAGAACGCCGACTTTATCGCCCGCTTCTACGCCGTAGTGCTGCAGCGGAGAGTAGGTGGTGATACCGGCGCACAGTAGCGGAGCAGCGCTGGCCGGGTCGAGGTTTTCAGGGATGCGCACGACAAAGTGCTCACTCACCACGATGCTGTCTGAGTAGCCGCCCATGGTGTTGGTGCCGTCGACCCGGTCTGGCGTGCAGTAGGTCATGGTTGCGCCTTCCAGGCAGTATTGCTCAAGGTCTTCTTTACAGGCCGAGCACTCACGGCACGAGTCAACCATGCAGCCCACGCCAACGAGGTCGCCGACTTTGTGCTTGGTGACTTTGTCGCCGATGGCGGTGACTTTGCCGACGATCTCGTGGCCCGGCATCACCGGGTACACCGCAAAGCCCCACTCGTTGCGCGCCTGGTGGATGTCGGAGTGGCAGACGCCGCAGTACAGGACTTCGATGGCTACGTCGTCCGGGCGCGGTGCGCGGCGGTTGAACTGCATCGGAGCAAGTGGCGCTGAAGAGGTTTGAGCGGCATAGCCGATGGCGTTGTAAGTGACGTTAGACATGGGAAACCTCGAATAGCGATAGCTGTGAACAGGGCACAAGTGTGCGCCCGCAGACCTTGCAGGACTATGACGATTCCTCCGCGTGTCATGCCTATTCGTCCGAACTCGCGGAGCAACTGTCGCTTTATTGATCAATTCTGCGAAGATGCGGCGATCTATTACTGCTGTGAATTATTTCCATGCTTTTAACGCGTCACCGCGATGAGAACGCCACGCTGGTGTCCCTTATCAAACCGCTGGCCAACCGCCTGGGCTTTGTACCTACCCTGATGCCTGAGGTGCGCGTGGTGTCGGCCTGCAACACCGTGGCGCGGATGCCGCAGATCTATGAGCCGAGCCTGATGGTCATCGCCCAGGGCAGCAAGGTGGCCTATCTGGGCACCCGGACCATGGAGTACGGCGCCGGGCATTACCTGGTGCAGGCCTTGTCGGTGCCGTTTGAGTGCGAAACCTTTGCGTCTGAAGAGATGCCGCTGCTGGGGGTCGCGATCAGCATTGACCGGGCGGTGCTTGGAGAGTTGGTGCTGGCCATGGGCCTGGATCCTGAGCGCAGCATCGCCCAGACCCCGGAGTCCATGACCTCGGCGGTGCTGGATGATGAAATGCGTCAGTCGGTTGAGCGTTTATTGCGCTGCCTGCATGACCCGCTGGAGTGCCGGATCATGGGCCGGGCCCGCTTGCGCGAAGTCCTGTTTGCCGCCTTGCGCGGGCCTCAAGCCAGTGTGTTGCGGGCATTGGTTGAGCAGCAAGGGCAGTTTGCCCGGGTAGCGGCCTCGCTGACCCATTTGCACGAGCATTTTGCCGAGCCGCTCAACGTCGAGACCTTGGCCCGTTGCGCGAATATGAGCGCGTCGACCTTTCATGAGCACTTCAAGCGCAGCACGTTGTTGTCGCCGGTACAGTACCTCAAGCGCCTGCGCCTGTTGAGGGCGCAGCAGTTGCTGTTAAGCAATGAAGGCTTGGGTGTGGCGCAAGTGGCCGAGAGGGTGGGTTACCAAAGCACTTCGCAATTCAGTCGCGAGTACAAACGCTATTTTGAGCGCAGCCCGGGGTGTGAAAGCTCGGTGTGTTGACAGCTTGGGCTGTAGGAGCGAGCTTGCCTCGCGATCTTTTAAGCGTTCAAAAGATCGCGAGACAAGCTCGCTCCTACGGACTTACATGTTCGGGTAAGTCGGGCCGCCGGCACCTTCCGGGGTTACCCAGGTGATGTTCTGCGACGGGTCTTTGATGTCACAGGTTTTGCAGTGAACGCAGTTTTGCGCGTTGATCTGGAAACGTTTCTCGCCGCTTTCCTGAGTAATCACTTCATACACGCCAGCCGGGCAGTAACGCTGGGCAGGTTCGTCGTAGAGCGGCAGGTTAACGTTGATCGGAATGCTCGCGTCACGCAGCTTGAGGTGGCACGGCTGTTCTTCTTCGTGGTTGGTGCTGGAGAGGAAGACCGAGCTGAGTTTGTCGAAGCTGAGTTTGCCGTCCGGTTTCGGGTAGTCGATCTTCTTGCAGTCTTTGGCCAGCTTCAGGCAAGCATAGTCTGGCTTGGTGTCGTGCAGGGTGAACGGCAGCTTGCCACCGAAGAAGTTCTGATCGACCCAGTTGAAGCCCGCGCCCATGAGCGGGCCGAACTTGTGCATCGCCGGGCCGAAGTTGCGGCTGGCGAACAGTTCTTCGTACAACCAGCTGGCTTTGAAAGACTCAACGTAAGTGTTAAGTGCATCACCGCCTTCGGAGCCTGCAAACAGCGAGTCGGCCACGGCGTCGGCAGCGAGCATGCCGGACTTCATGGCGGTGTGGCTGCCTTTGATCTTGGCCACGTTCATGGTGCCCAGATCGCAACCGATCAGTGCGCCACCGTTGAAGACCATTTTTGGCAGCGAGTTCAGGCCGCCTTTAGCCAGTGCGCGTGCGCCGTAGCTGATGCGCTTGCCGCCTTCCAGGTACTGCTTGAGGACCGGGTGGTGCTTGAGGCGCTGGAACTCATCGAACGGCGACAGGAAGGTGTTGCTGTAGGACAGGTCGACGATCAGACCGACCACGACCTGGTTGTTTTCCAGGTGATAGAGGAACGAGCCGCCCGTGTTTTCGTTGCTGGTGATGTCCAGCGGCCAGCCAGCGGTGTGCACGACCAGGCCAGGCTGGTGCTTGGCAGGGTCGATTTCCCAGATTTCTTTCAGGCCGATGCCGTAGTGCTGGCTGTCGGCGTCGCTGTCGAGCTTGAAGCGTTCGATCAGTTGCTTGCCCAAATGGCCGCGGCAGCCTTCTGCGAACAAGGTGTACTTGCCGCGCAGTTCCATGCCGGGGGTGTACAGGCCTTCTTTCGGCTTGCCTTCGCGGTCAACGCCCAGATCGCCGGTGATGATCCCGCGAACCACGTTGTTTTCGTCGTACAGTACTTCCTGGGCGGCGAAGCCCGGGTAGATTTCTACGCCCAGGTTCTCGGCCTGCTGCGCCAGCCAGCGGCACAGGTTGCCCAGGGAAATAATGTAGTTGCCTTCGTTGTGCATGGTTTTAGGCACAAAGAAGTCAGGTACTTTTGTCGCTGCGCTGTCGCTGCGCAGTACATAAATGTCATCACGGGTCACCGGCGTGTTCAGCGGTGCGCCGAGTTCTTTCCAGTCCGGGAACAATTCGTTCAGGGCGCGAGGTTCAAATACCGCACCGGACAGAATGTGAGCACCGACTTCGGAGCCTTTTTCAACCACGCAGACGCTGATTTCTTTACCGGCTTCGGCGGCCTTCTGCTTAAGACGGCAGGCGGCGGACAAACCGGCAGGGCCGGCGCCGACGATGACCACGTCGAATTCCATGTATTCGCGTTCCACAGGCTATCTCCTACTCAAGGCTCAACGGTGTTTTCTAATTGGAGGTTTGGCGTTTCATCCATTATTCCCTCGCTTGGCAGTCGAAGACGCAATGGATGAGGCGCCGCTCTCTCTATGGGCGCGCATTATATCTACACCACTAGCAGCGTCCAATACAAACGTTTGTTTGAATTCGCTGCAAGCCAGACAAATCAATGACACGCGGCTCTAAAGTGGCCGATTTGCTGTATTGACCGCAAATGGCGTTCCGGTCAAGATACGGGCGGTTTTGCGCTCGCCGTAGGCTGATTGTTGGTTTCAAGAGCACCTCTAAAGACAGGGCACAGGCACAAACTTGCAGGAGCCTGACATTTTTTGAGCGGAGTTTACACGTCCTTTTGGTGGATGACTTGGTAGTCACACCTGACAGACGGTCGCACGGGAAGGGCACAGCAACGATCTTTGGAGGTGCCCTTGTGCTGATGAGCATCAACCGCCAGGTTCGCCTAGGCGACTTTCTTTTCACCGGAGAGTAACGAGGAATCCATGAAGGTTCTTGTAGCTGTCAAACGAGTGGTCGATTACAACGTTAAAGTACGCGTCAAGGCGGACAATTCCGGCGTTGACCTCGCCAACGTCAAGATGTCGATGAACCCCTTCTGCGAAATCGCTGTGGAAGAAGCCGTACGCCTGAAAGAAAAAGGCGTTGCGACTGAAATCGTCGTCGTCTCCATCGGCCCGACTACCGCTCAAGAGCAACTGCGCACCGCGCTGGCTCTGGGTGCCGATCGCGCCATCCTCGTCGAATCCGCCGAAGACCTGACCTCGCTGGCCGTGGCCAAGCTGCTCAAGGCTGTGGTCGACAAGGAACAGCCTCAGTTGGTGATCCTGGGTAAACAGGCCATCGACAGCGACAACAACCAAACGGGCCAAATGCTGGCTGCGCTGACCGGTTACGGTCAGGGTACCTTCGCTTCGAAAGTAGAAGTGTCGGGCGACAAGGTTGCTGTGACCCGTGAAATCGACGGCGGCGCGCAAACTGTTTCGCTGAGCCTGCCGGCCATCGTCACCACCGACCTGCGTTTGAACGAGCCGCGCTACGCGTCTCTGCCAAACATCATGAAAGCCAAGAAGAAGCCGCTGGAAGTGCTGACGCCAGACGCGTTGGGCGTTTCGACGGCTTCGACCAACAAAACCGTGAAAGTTGAAGCACCGGCTGCACGCAGCGCGGGCATCAAGGTCAAGTCGGTGGCTGAACTGGTCGAGAAACTGAAAAACGAAGCGAAGGTAATCTGACAATGACTATCTTGGTAATCGCAGAACACGACGGCAAAGTACTGGCTCCGGCCACACTGAACACCGTAGCCGCCGCTGCCAAAATCGGTGGCGATATCAACGTCCTGGTAGCAGGCCAAGGCATTGGCGCAGTCGCTGAAGCGGCCGCAAAAATTGCTGGCGTGGCTAAAGTGCTGGTGGCAGATAACGCCGCTTACGCGCATCAACTGCCAGAAAACGTTGCTCCGCTGGTGGCTGAGCTGGGTAAAGGCTACAGCCACATCCTGGCTGCCGCGACCTCCAACGGCAAAAACATTCTGCCGCGCGTTGCTGCGCAGCTGGACGTTGACCAGATCTCCGAGATCGTTTCGGTGGTCAGTGTTGACACCTTCACTCGCCCAATCTACGCCGGTAACGCCATTGCGACCGTGCAGTCGACTGCGCCAGTCAAAGTGATCACCGTGCGTGCGACCGGTTTCGACCCGGTTGCTGCTGAAGGTGGTTCGGCCGCTGTTGAAGCAGTGGCAGCGGTTCACGATGCAGGCACTTCGTCGTTCGTTGGCGAAGAGCTGGCCAAGTCGGATCGCCCTGAGCTGACTGCAGCCAAAATCGTCGTTTCTGGCGGTCGCGGCATGCAAAACGGTGACAACTTCAAACACCTGTACGCTCTGGCCGACAAGCTGGGCGCTGCTGTGGGCGCCTCGCGTGCTGCAGTTGACGCAGGTTTTGTACCCAACGACATGCAGGTCGGCCAGACCGGCAAAATCGTTGCGCCGCAGCTGTACATCGCCGTTGGTATCTCTGGCGCGATTCAGCACTTGGCCGGTATGAAAGACTCCAAAGTGATCGTTGCGATCAACAAGGACGAAGAAGCGCCGATCTTCCAGGTAGCCGATTACGGTCTGGTGGCGGACTTGTTCGAAGCAGTACCTGAGCTGGAGAAACTGGTTTAATCCAGTCGCTTCACTTATAAAGAGCCCGGTTATCCGGGCTGTCAGGAAGGGCAGAGCATTCAGTGTTCAGCTTTCTCTTAACAGCCTGAATGACCGGGTTTTTTTATGCGTTTGAATGATCCACGTGGAGCGTAGGAATATGGATGTGCGTAAGGTAAGCAGGTTGTTGTTGGGGTTGGCATTGATACCTTTGCTGTCCGAAGCTGCGGGTAAATGCGAGCGCCTGATCGTGACCGGCAGCCCCGATGCGCCGCCGTATCTGTGGCGCGACCCCGCCAATCCGACCCATTTGATTGGGGCCAGCGCTGATCTGTTACAGCACGCTGCCGAAGAGCTGGGCATCAAGGTTGAGGTGCTTTATGCCGGCAAGCGTTCACAGGCTCAGGACGAAGTGCGCACCGGGCGCATGGACATGCTGCTTGATGCGCCGCTGACCCTGGCCGGGCTGAACTCTTTGGATTACATCCACCCGCCGCTGGTGCGTAACGATTACCTGGTGTGGACGCGCAAAGACTCGGCCTTGCACTACGAAACGCCGGCCGATTTGCACGGGCATACCGGCGCGCTCTCCGAGAAGGCCCGGCTGACCGAATCTTTTGATGCTTTTGCACAACGGCAACTAACCCTCAAGCCGCAACCCAGCCTGACCCAGGCGTTTCAAAAGCTGTTGCTGGGCCAGGTCGAATACGTGCTGGCCGGTCGTTATGCCGGCATGGCGACTGCGCAAACCCTGGGTATCGCTGATGACTTGCAAGCGCATTCGCAACCGATTGATCAGCCGGGTCTATTTTTGGCGGTCTCCCATGACTCGGCGTGCAATGAGCCGTGGTTGCGCGGACAGCTCGCCAAAAAGATGACAGAATTGCCCGCCTCCGGCATGGCCGAGGCCGCTCTGCAACGCAATCTGGAGCGGTGGAAATCGCAACTGCAGCAACCGCTCAGCGCCCCAAAACAGTAGGAATTTTTAGTGACGATTCGACCTCTTTTCGCAGCCCTGGCTGTTATGGCTCTGGCGGGGTGTGCGAACGACCCTGCACCGAATCAACAAATACGCTTGAGCGAACAAGCCTTGGAGCAAGCCCGTGCGGTCGGTGCGAATGCCGACGATATGCCTGAACTCAAACAGGCTGAAGACAAACTGGCCCATGCTCAGGCCGATATGCTTGAAGAGTCCTACAAAGACGCGCGCCTGCAGGCCGAGCAGGCTGAGCTTGATGCTCGCCTGGCCGAGGCGCGGGTTCTGACGCAAAAAAGCCAGGAACAATTGAACGTGCTCAACACCCGCATTACCCGCTTGCGCAAACAACTGGCGGAGGCCCAATGAGCTTTAAGTCCAGTGTGTTCAGCAGTGCCATGTTGTTAGGCAGCATCAGCCTGGCCGGTTGCGCCGGGCATCACAGCGGCGAGCAGGCCTTGCAGCAGGCCAACAGCGATTTCCAGGCGGTCAAAGAAGACAGCAACGTCTTGCGCATCGCGCCTAAAGACGTGATTCGCGCCGGTGAATCGCTGGCCCGCGCCGACCGTTTGTCCAGCTACTGGGGCAGTGGCGAAGATGTGGTGCACTACGCCTACCTCAGCCAGCGTTATAGCGAAATTGCCCGTGAGCACACGCAAAAAGTGCTCAATGAGGAGCGCGCGGCCAAGCTCGAACTGGAGCGCCAGCGCCTGCAACTGGCCTTGCGCGAAGCCAAGTTGCTGAGTGTTCAGCAGCAGGGCAAGTGGCTGGAAGAACAAATCATCAGCTTGGCGACCACGCAGACTGACCGTGGTTTGGTCATGACCTTGGGCGACGTGTTGTTTGATACCGGCGAAGCGGATTTGAAAAACTCGGCTAACCGCACAGTCCTCAAACTGGTGCAGTTTCTGCAACTGAACCCCAAGCGGATCGTGCGCATTGAGGGTTACACCGACAACACCGGTGGTACAGAAGACAACCTCACCCTGTCGCTGGCGCGGGCTCAGACCGTTGCCGATACGCTGGTCGACCTGGGGATCGACGAAAAGCGCATTCAAGTGGCTGGTTATGGCGACCAGTACCCGGTGGACGTCAACGCCACCGAGCGCGGCCGGGCGCAGAATCGTCGGGTTGAAATCGTCTTCTCTGACGAAAAAGGCCAGTTGGGCGCCGCTCGCTAAGCGCAACACCGTCTTGTAGGAGCGAGCTTGTCTCGCGATCTGTTAAACGATCAAAAGGTCGCGAGGCAAGCTCGCTCCTACAGGTTCTATGCCGCTCACCCATACAGTTAACCCGCGGTCTGCACTGTACGGCTCAGAATAGTGGCAACTGTGCCCGTACACTTCTAAACTGTTCCGGTATTGTTCATCACAAAAATGCTTCCTATAAAAAAAATGCCTGAACATCGAGTGCCGCGCCATGACCAACCTTTTGCTTTATCAACGTATTGCTCAGCAGCTGGCTGAGGATATCCGGCGTGGCGTCTACCAGCCGGGGGAGCGTGTGCCCTCGGTGCGCAAGATGAGTTCGCAGCTGAATGTGAGCCATGCGACGGTGTTGCAGGCCTACGCCAATCTTGAAGACCAAGGCTTGATCCGGGCGCGTCCGCAATCCGGTTATTACGTGCACCAAACCCCGGCCCTGACGGCGCCCACACCGGACATCGCGCGTGTTGAGCGTCCAGGTCTGGTGACACGCAGCAGCATCATTCAGCAGGTGTTGGTCGAGTCGCGGCGCGAAGGCGTGTTTCCGCTGGGTGCTGCGGTGCCGAGTGTCGATTACTTGCCCGTGCGCGCGCTGCACCAGCAATTGGCCAAGGTCACCCGTTTTCATAGTCCGCGTGCTTTTAGCTACATGTTCAGCCCCGGCTTTGAGCCGTTGCGCCGTCAGGTGGCGATCCGTATGCGGGATGCTGGCGTGGTGGTCGACCCTTCGGAGGTGATCATCACCCACGGTTGTGTGGATGCCTTGCAAATGTCATTGCGGGCGCTGACCCGTCCGGGTGACCTGATCGCGGCCGAATCGCCAACCTATTACGGCTTGTTGCAACTGGCCGATTTGCTAGGCTTGAAAGTCATCGAGATCCCCAGCGACCCGGCCACCGGCATGAGCCTTGAAGCCCTGCAATTGGCGGCTAATCAATGGTCGATCAAAGCGTTGGTACTCACCACGCGCTTGAGCAACCCGCTGGGCGGCACCATGCCGGAAGAGCGGCAAAAACACCTGCTGCGCCTGGCGTCAGATTTCGATATCCAGATCGTTGAAGACGACATCTATGGTGAATTGATGTTTGAGGTGGGGCGCACCAAAGCCTTGAAAGCCTACGATCGCCTCGATCGCGTGATCTATTGCTCGAGTTTCTCTAAAACCTTGTCACCGGGCGTACGAATCGGCTGGATGATTGCGGGGAAATATCAGCAGGAAATCCAGCGTCTGCAAACGTTCACCACTCATTCGGCGTGCAGCGTGACGCAAATGGGGGTGGCGGCTTACCTTGAAAACGGCGGTTATGACCGCCATTTACGCTACATCCGGCAGGAATACCGGAAAAACCTCAGCGCATTCCAACTGGCCGTTCAGCAGTATTTCCCGGAAGGCACGCAGATGTCGCGCCCCAGTGGCGGGTTTATTTTGTGGGTCAGTTTGCCGGGCCGGGTGAACACCCAAGAGCTGCATGTGCGTGCTTTGCAGCAGGGCATCAGCATCGCGCCGGGGCTGATTTTCAGTAACACCGAGCAGTTTAATCACTGCATCCGGCTCAACTGTGGCACACCTTGGAACAAAGAAGCCGAGCGGGCGCTGATGACGTTGGGCATGCTTGCTAACCAATTGTGCCAGGAGACAGCAGGCCTCTATTAAGAGGCTACAGGCTGTGTGGTATGGCCATTTGGTTACATTCGGCTTGTCTCGGCCGGCTTAAAGCGCGAGCATGCGTGCCTGAACGAAGAAAACCGTGGGAGTTATGAGAGCGACATATTGTGTAGGACTCGTGTTGGCAGGCGTGTTGACTGCGTTTGGCGCGATGGCTGCGCCAGCGAACCCGTCGGCACCCGAAACAGTCACTGCCCAGCCTAAAGCTGCTCATTCCCCGGCCAATCCTGCGGCTAAAGCGCAAAAAGCACCGGCCAAGAAAACCCCGCCTGCGAAACCCAAATCACCTGCGAAGGCCACTAAAAAGCGTGTGCCGACCAGCAAAGTTGATTTGAGCTTGCCGCCCGAGATGGTCCGGCAGTTGCGCCCTTTAGGCGCCGTCCCCATGCCTGCGCACAAACCGTTGTTGCCCAATATGTTTGTTGAAAAGCAGGCCGAGGAGAGCCCTTTTCAATTGAACGGGCGCCTGCTCAGCAATGAAATGGGCCTGCAGTTACGTAACGAGGCGCGACAGAATGAAATCGATGGTGCCGCCCTCGATTTTGAATTCAAACAATAAGTGCCCCAGCGTCGAAAACGGACTTCTAAACTGACTAATCAGTCACTGATATTCTGCTGAACGGTCAATTTCAAACGCCCGTTCCAGCGAGTACTATCCCTTGTCATCAATGCACTTTGCCCCTAACGAGGAGCTAACGTCATGAATTGCCGTGAAGGCTGTGGCGCTTGTTGTATAGCACCCTCCATCAGTACACCGATCCCTGGCATGCCTGATGGCAAACCCGCGGGGGAACGCTGCCTGCATCTGTCTGTCGATTACTTGTGTGGTTTGTTCGGCCAACCAGAGCGTCCCGCCGTGTGCGGTTCGTTCAAGGCTGACATCGAGGTATGCGGCAGCAGTCAGCAAGAGGCCATCAACCTGATCGGTTGGTGGGAACAGGTGACGGCGGCTTAGTGCATTCGTGTTCAGTGAACAGACCTTTAACAATAAGGAATAAGACAATGGGTTCGTTACATCGAGTGGCAATGGCGTGTGGTTTGAGTGTTCTGCTGGTGGGCGCGGCTCAGGCAGAAGACTGGAAAGTGGCGAAAAACGAAGACGGCATCAAAGTCTCATTGAGTGAAGTGCCGGGCTCCGCTTACAAGGCCTACCAGGGTGTGACCCTGATCAAGGCGCCGCTGGCCAAAATTCAGGGCCTGCAAGAAGACGTGGCGGGGGCGTGTGCCTGGATTCACGAATGCAAAACCCAGAAGCTGCTCAAGCACGAAGGTGACAAGAGCTGGACTTACACCCAATTCAATACGCCGTGGCCTGTAACCCCGCGTGACTCGATTCTGGAGGTCACCTCATCGGTTGCCCCGGACGGCACGCTGACCCGTACCCTCAAAGGCGTACCGACCTATCAGCCTGAAGAAAAAGGCTTCGTGCGGGTGGCTCAGGTGGACGGTTTCTGGAAACTGGTCCCTAAAGGCGACAACCTGACTGAAGTCACCTACCAGGTGCACACCGAGCCAGGTGGCAGCGTCCCGGCCCTGATTGCCAACAAGTTCGTGGTGGATGCACCGTTCAAAACCCTTCAGGGGCTCAAAGAGCGCGCTGAGAAGTAACACGCGGCCCGTACGGCCATAGGGCTGGTCCTGGACAGCGCATCTGTCCAGGTGCCGTGCTCTGTGTTTTTGAGTGCGAAGGTCATTCATTTAAATGCACAAAATTTAAATTTCCCCCTTGGCAGAGATTATCCGTAAGGTCTACTCTGCACCCAGACCAGCGAAGTATTCGACTGGCTCTGATCTTGTTCGCTACATGCTTATTCTCTCTGCTCCGGCACATCTGCTGGTGTGACGAGAGCGCTGAATGTCTATCCATTGCGAGGAGGACGTTTCATGAGCACAGCCCATCAAGAAGACCTCAGCAGCTTTGTGCTGCGCCGCATGAAAGAAGGCGGTTTTGATTTTGCACGTATCCATCCCATTGAGTTTTACGCAATCTTCCCGGATGAGGAGCGGGCGCGCAGAGCAGCAGGCAAATTTTGTGGTGAGTCCTTGAATGCCCAGATCAATGTGGGTGAGGACGGCGCCTGGCACCTTGAGTTAAGCAAGGTGATGCACGCGACTTATGGCGGTATCGGAGATTTTGAGCAGAACTTCCAAGCGGTTGTAGCGCCGCTGGGTGGCATTGTTGAAGGCTGGGGCATCAAGCAGGAGGTGCGTGGCCTGCTGAACTGACGTCAGTTGCGGATGTAAAAACGGCTAGCCTTGGGGCTAGCCGTTTTGGTTTCTGTGGATTGAGATCGTTTAAGTGCCGAGGACTCGCACACAAAAGCGACACCTTAGCCGATGACCTTGGTCAGGTTCGGCAAAATCAACAGCAAAGTTGTAGCGAAGAGGATAAGCCCGGCTTGACGTATTTTCGTGTGTTTGAACATGGCGACCTGCCTTTTTTTGTTATTCCTGAATTGCATTGCTCCACGGTAAGGGCTCATATCCTTGAAAAGCGTCTTGCCCGTTGACAGGCTTAACCTTAGAGGCCGCATAACACGCGGCTTAGAACCTTTTCAAATCATCCAAGTGCATTAAGTTTTTAAAACGCTATTAGACAATTTGTGTATGCCCTGCGAGGCCGTTGCTAGACGCAATCGACCCCCTGATGTTTAAAATCATTAGTCACCTACCGTTCGTCCGGGAAATTATTTTGCCTGTACATTGCGAGCGGTGGGTGATTGTCCAAGGTTTCAGTACGCGCAGTACTTGCCATCAATTGCTGTTTCAGGGCAGGCTCTAGCGAGTTGTCGTCATTATTTTCGCCTTTATCGTGCCAGGTATTTTTATGTCGCTACGCATCTGTATTTTGGAAACGGACATCCTGCGTCCTGAATTTATTGATCGCTACCAAGGCTACGGGCAGATGTTTAAGCGCCTGTTCTCCCAGCAGCCCATTCCTGCAGAGTTCACCATCTATAACGTGGTGAATGGCGAATATCCGTCGGATGATGAAGTGTTCGACGCCTACCTGGTGACCGGCAGCAAGGCCGATTCCTTTGGCACTGATCCCTGGATTCAAACCCTTAAAGAGTACCTGCTGACGCGCTATGAGCGGGGTGACAAGCTGTTGGGTGTTTGCTTCGGTCACCAATTGCTGGCGCTACTGCTGGGTGGCAAGAGTGAGCGGGCGACCAAAGGCTGGGGCGTGGGCACCCATCAATACACACTGGCTGCCAAGGCACCGTGGATGAGCCCTGTGGTTGAAGACCTGACACTGTTGATCAGCCATCAGGATCAAGTCACCGCCTTGCCGGAAAACGCCACAGTGGTGGCCTCCAGTGAGTTCTGCCCGTTTGCGGCTTACCACATCAATGACCAAGTGCTGTGCTTCCAGGGCCACCCTGAGTTCATTCACGACTATTCCCGAGCCTTGCTCGACCTGCGCCAGGAGCATTTGGGCGAACAGGTTTACAAAAAAGGCATCGACAGCCTCGAACACGACCACCATGGCAAGACTGTTGCCGAGTGGATGATGCGCTTTGTGGCGAACAAACCCACGACTGAGTCGGCCTGACATCGCACTGTAGGAGCGAGCTTGCCTCGCGATCTTTTGATCTTCTAAAAGCTCGCTCCTACAGTTTTCGATCTCTACAGCCAGCCCGAACGCTTGAAGCTCGTCCACAGCCCCGTCACGCCCACCGCAATAAACCCCAGCACGCCGAAATAGCCGTAATGCCAGGTCAGCTCCGGCATGTTCTGAAAGTTCATCCCGTAAATGCCCGCCACCGCCGTAGGGAAGGCCAGGATGGCTGCCCAGGCGGCGAATTTGCGCTGCACGATGCTTTGCCGAGACGACTCCAGTAGCACCACGATTTCAATGGTTTGGCTGGCGATGTCGCGCAGGGTGGTCAGGTCTTCCATCTGCCGGGTGACATGAATTTGCACATCGCGAAAATACGGGCGCATGTTCTTGTCGATAAACGGGAAGTCGAGGCGTTGAAGCTCTTCGCTGACTTCAACCATGGGCGCCACATAGCGCCGCAATCGCAGCACATCACGGCGCAAATCATGAAGTTTGACGATGTCGGTTTCATTCAGCGTATTGCCCATGATCGTGCGCTCCAGCTGCTCGATCTCGGCGTGAATGGCTTCACTGACGGGCTGATAGCTCTCGGTCACAAAGTCCAGCAAGGCATACAGCACAAAGTCTTCGCCGTGCTCCAGCAGCAGCGGGCGGGCCTCGCAGCGTTGGCGCACAGAGCGGTATGAGGCGGAATGACCATTGCGGCTGGTAATGATGTAGCCATTGCCGGCAAAGATATGCGTTTCAACGAACTCTAATTTGCCTTCATGGCGAATCGGCGAGTACGTGACGATAAACAGTGCGTCGCCAAAGGTTTCGAGCTTTGGCCGGCTGTGTTGCTCCAAGGCGTCTTCGATGGCCAGTTCATGCAGATTGAACTGGCGCTGCAAATTGCTCAGCTCTTGTGCGTTGGGCTGCTCCAGGCCGATCCAGACGAAGTGGCCGGGCTTTGCAGCCCAGTCGCTCCCTTCGTCCAGCGTAATATCGGTGACCTTTTTGCCTTCGCTGTACACCGCAGCAGCAACAACTCTCCCCATAGTTCTAATCGCTTCTTCATCAAAGGGTTATGGCACGAAGGTGCAGCTTAGCGTGCAATCAACCACTTTGACGTGACAAACGTTCAGACGTTCGGGTTAGACGCCGTTGATTTGCGGGCGGGGAGTGCAGGCTGAGGCAGCTTATGCTGAGCCAGCAGTTCGCGGTCCATGGCCTCGATGCAGGCGAGCATCTGCTCGCGGCACTGTTCCATCAGCCGTGGCAGGTCATCTTGGGTCAAGCCCGTCGTAGGAATTGCAGGCAAAGAACGGATCAGAATATCGGCACTGTGCCAGCGGTTGAGCTTGAGGTGCTGGCTATAGGTACTGACACACACTGGCACAATTGGCACTCCGGCAGTAATTGCCATTTGGAACGCGCCCTTTTTGAACGGCAGCAACGACTTGCCCAAGTTGCGCGTGCCTTCCGGGAAGACCCAGATCGACGTGTCTTTTTCCTGCAGGGTGCGTGTCGTGGTCAGCATTGATTTGCGTGCTTTTTGCGCGTTGCCACGGTCGATCAGCACATTGCCCGCCAACCAGAACAACTGGCCGAACAGCGGTACCCATTTCAGGCTCTTTTTACCAATGCACACCGTACGGCGCGGCACGACGTTGCCGAACACAAACAGATCGTAGTTGGATTGATGATTGGCGATGACTACGCAGCTTTGTGGCTTGTCCATCAGCGGGCCGACTTCAGTCTTGAGCTTGTAGCCCAAAATCCATTTTGAAGGCCACGCATACAGCCGTGCGCATAGCCGACTGTTATCAGGATTGAAAGGGCGGCACATGCCCAGCAGCACGCCGAGAACACCCGCAACCACAAAATGCACACTCATCAACACCATGCGAAACGAAAGTAGCATTTACAGGCTCATCAAAACAAAAGGTGGCGCAGTGTACGGACGTGCACTGTAAACGGCAATTACCCCGATACACGCAGGAGATTGCTGATGTTTAAGCATATGTTTCAACAAAGGCTGATAAGTGCCAGCCAGAGGTGCTGACGCTGCTGCGGTGAGGCGCGGGGGAGGGAGGCATCTCGACTGCTCCGTGCAATCGGGATGCCGATCAAGCGATAAGGTCAGAGCGCGTGGTGTTGGTCCAGCTCGATTGCCTTGTCGAGGGTTTCCAGGAGTTCTTTGCGCACTTTAAGTTTGGTGTTCTTGTGTGCCTTCATATTGATCTTCTTCAACTGGCGAGCCACTTCGAGCACTGTGGCGTGCAGCTCTTCAGGCTTGACCACCTGGTCCAGGAAGCCAGCATCGACCGCGGAGCTCGGGTTAAACATCTCACCGTTAATTACCGAACGATGGAAAGCCGACTTGCGCAAGCGGTCGCGGGCCAGCTCGATACCGGCGTGGTGCATGGTCATGCCGATTTGCACCTCGTTCAGACCAATACTGAACGGGCCTTCGACGCCTATTCGGTAATCCACCGACAGCAGCAAGAATGCGCCTTTGGCCACCGCATGCCCCGGGCACGCAACCACCACCGGGAACGGGTGCGCCAACAAGCGACGCGCCAACGTCGAGCCCTGCCTGACCAACTCAATCGCCTGCTCAGGACCGGACGTCATCACCTTCAAGTCATAACCGCCCGACAGAATCCCTGGCTGGCCAGTGATAATCACCACTGCACGATCCAACTCAGCCTGGTCCAGCGCCGCGTTAAAGGCAGTGATCACCTGCGGGGAAATAGCATTCACCTTGCCATTGCTCAGCGTCAGCGTCGCGATACCGTCTTCCAGGTGATAAGCAATCAAGTCACTCATGGCGCAATTCCTTGTATTTAAGTGAGTCAGACGTTACCCAGCCCCACGGCGCAGGTAAAGCGCCGTGACTGACTGACCAGTCAGCCAAAAGCCCGGTACCTTCTATATAGACGCCAGCGTGCCTGAGCTTCAACGTGCTGGCGCCGCGGTGCCAAGGCTTGAAAATGGCAGAATCGCCGGGTCCGGTCGTGCCAAAAAACCAGCAAAACCCGTAAGCGCATGAAAATTCTGAAAAAAACATTTGTCATATCGAAAGCTTTCGACTACATTAGCGCGCCTCGACAGACAGAACATGTTTGAAGAGATACGGTGAAGTGTCCGAGTGGCTTAAGGAGCACGCCTGGAAAGTGTGTATACAAGAAATTGTATCGAGAGTTCGAATCTCTCCTTCACCGCCACATTAAGTAAACACAGACCCCTGACTTTCGAAGAGAAAGTCGGGGGTTTGTGGTTTTTGGTGTCTGGAAAAAGGTTTGAGGGTTAGCCTTAGGTGAAGGCGCATTGCCTTGAGCTAAGCTGGATCGTTAACGATCGAGGTTTCCAAATGGACTGTCAGATTCGCTCCGCAACCCTGGACGATTCAGCTGCGATAAGCCGTGTTGTGATCGCCGCTCTGCGTGGTACAAATTCACAGGATTATTCGCCTGAGATCATTGCCCAAGTTGAGCGCAGCTTTGCCCCTGAAGCTGTCAGCGCACTGCTCGGCAAGCGCAAGGTTTTCGTGGCCTTGCTGGGCGAGACTATTGCCGGCACTGCAAGCCTCGACGGTAATGTAGTTAGAAGTGTTTTCGTTGATCCTGCCCACCAAGGGAGAGGTATCGGCCGATTGTTGATGGATGTCATTCACGCGACTGCTGTCAGCGCTGGTGTTGGCGCATTGCGAGTGCCATCGTCGATTTCAGCGCAGAGCTTTTATGCGGCGTTGGGTTATCAAACAATCCGGGACGAATTTTATGGGGCTGAGCGCACCATCATTATGGAAAAGCCGCTTGCGGGTTAGTCCAGTTTGTTCAACGAGCAGGCTCTGCTTAACTCCCCAGAAAATTACCAATACGCAGGTTTAATCGCTGGTTTTTTGAGTGTCGGCACGCGAGTGGGGAATTGATGGTTGGCAAGTTCTTGCGTGGTCACGAGGTGGCGCATCCAGTGCGAATAGGCCTTGAGAGAGCCCGGTGCTGTCCGCTTGATACCTTCACGGTGCGGTAAAATCACCCCTATTCGCAGGTCTGGGAAGTCTTCTCGCAGGGCTTGTAAGGCAGGGGTCATGTCCGTGTCTGCAGAAACCAATACAAGCTGCTGGATTTGCTCATGGGGCATCAAGCCCGCTTGGCGAGTTGCAAGCCTGTACATACTGATAGCGATATGAACGTCTGTTTGTTTTTCTTCAAGTTTCCAGATAGCGACCTGATCAAGTCTGGATGCTGGTGTGTTCTTGTCGACGTATCGTGGAGCCTTGCCAGATTCTAATTGGTGGCGTCCGTAAGTAACGCTCACCCCGCGTGCGATCAAGGCACGCAGATAACTGTCTTGGGCTTCTTTTGAGAGGATGCCGCGACTGGCAAGAGAGGGTTTCACACCGGAAGTGAAAAAACTGACGGTGGCCAATACGTTGTCAGGATTCTCAATGCGCAGAATGTGCGCCAACAGGGCTGGAAGATCGAGCCACTTGTACTCTGTACCTGCAAGCAGGCCATAAAACAGGTTGTAACCGTCGACAAAGCACGCAGTTCTCAAGATAGTCAGCCCTTAAAAACGAAAAAACCGACGCTAAGTCGGTTTTTTCGCCCCAACGGCCAGCGAACTGAATCACTGCGTACGGGGCTGAGTAGTGCGTGGATCTTGCCATAGATTTTGCAGATGTCAACTACAGCGATGTGCTGCTGTGTCTGCCCTGCTGAAGCGCACTTAGCCTGCGACGTTATGGCTTTAAGCCAGCCCAAGAGATTAGTCTTTATAAGTTCCAGGTCCACAGTACACCCAAGTTCAGGCCGGTTTTATCTCTGATGACGGGTCGGCAGCATCTGCACCTCACCAAGATTTACCCGCTGTAGCTTACAGGCACACAATCAGCCGTTTCGTACGACGCTTCCCTTTCAATCTGGCGAAACATCTTGGAAATATCCGTTCACTTGTTCCAGTCAACCTGGCTTTTTTGATTTTTAATCTTTCCAAGGCCGTAGCAGCCTCACCAATCATCTGGCCGCTCAGTCCTCTGATGAAGAATACGCAATACCTGCACCTCGCTATTCATCAGCCGGTACGGCGCAATAAACGGGAATTTGCCCAGAATCAGCTCCCGAACATCGGGCGTCTGTGAAGGGCGCCCAAGGCCGGTGAACGTTTGCAGTTGCTCCAGTGTTTCGATGATCTGGCCAAGCACGGCATCCGCTGCAGCAGCACCTAAGCGTGACTCGTAATATTCGTGAATTGAGTCAAGATCACTGCTCGCTTTGTCTGTCAGTGCGATGTTTGGCACGGTCCACCCACTTGGCTTTGATGGTGCTGAGATCGGTCAATTTGCCCGCGTCGGCGTCGGCTATGCCTTCGGCAATTGCTTTGATGTGCCAGGACTCGGCCTCAATGTAACGGGCCAACGCACGTTTGAGGTGGTACTGGCGGTCGCGATCAGTGGCTTGTGAAAGCTGGTCAAGTTGTTCGACCAATCCTTCTTCAACACGGAATGACAACACAGGCGATGCCATGATTGGCTCCTAAGTTCAAATGTATACACCGTATACGAATTCAAAAACTGTAAACCCTGGGCAATCGTTAGAACAGCAGCTTCTGGTAACTTCAGACGAACGCAGCGCTATTTCACGGTAGCGTACAGCCTCAAAATCAGCCGTTTCGTACGACGCTTCCCTTTCAATCCGGTGAAACATCCTAGAAACTTCCATTCGCTTGTGCCTGTGCAGTTCGGGGAATAGTCTCGGCCCATCGCTGAAAATCAGCGGTCGGGTTTAGTAGCCCGTGTTCCCCCAGGCGCAAGGCGCCACCTCCGCGAGGCGCTTTTTTTCGGCCAGCGTTTTATGGTGGCCGTGCGCAGGGCGCCCTTGTGGCGCGCCGGGTTCCTGGGGCACCGGTCTACTAACCTGCGTACGGCTGCCACCCATTCGTTTAGTAGCGATAAGTGACAGCTCCTTAAGAGACCCTGGGAGTTGTATCAATGAAAAAGCTAGTCCCTGATCCACCCATAACCACCCTGCAAGATGCTGCTCAGTGCGATGCATTGTCGTTAGACCGTGCCGCCACGGATCGCGCCCTCGATTACTACCTGCTCAACCATAAGCCTCCACGGCACGTGGATCAGGCCACGTATGCCATCCCGGACAGCGTCAATTTAGAAGCGGCTTTGGCCCAAGCGTCAGACTTGTTGCGCTGCGCGGGTGCTTCGGCGAGTGAGGCGGGGAATGGTTTGAGCGGGCACCCGCGCCATCTGGTGTTGTCGGTCATGCATTTGGTGGAGCTGGCCAAAGCGTATGTAGACAAATCGCTGGACGGTTTAACGACGCACTAAGCAGCACGCGCCTGAGTGCAGCAGGCGCGTCACCTCTGTTGTTGCGGTCTTTTGTATGCCCTTGGCAGATCACTTTAAAATCCGGCTCTGTTACCTCCAACAGTTCCCGTGGGGGGGATAGAACCTCGGGCGTGTTGGAATGCGCTGATAGAGAACAGGTTGTGCGTTATGTTTGGCCATCAGGTGGGTCAGCCTTTCGGCATTAACAAACCACTGGGAGGAAGCGACATGCAAACTCATACAATCTATGCAGCGAAAAAGCATTTTTCGCAGCTTGTTGATGCAGCTGCAGGCGGAGAAACAATCATCATCTCCAAATCTGGTAAACCTGTGGCCAAGCTCGTTCCCATTACCGCCCGCGCGCGACGCGGAATGCTGCCGGGGGTGACATTCAATATCGATGCTTCGGACGGCCTGGATGCTGAAATTATGGATCTGTTTGAGGGCAAGGCCTGAGGGGAGCTGAAAACACCTCCCGTCGCGTCACTTCCCCGCCCATTTAAGACCAAAACATCACGACGCCAGCTCGCCCTACAAAACGGTGGCCTGGCAGGCATTTGGGAAAAGGGCGGGACTTCCTGCTGAAAAATCGGATAATGGCGCCCATATTTTTTAGCCCGTTATTCTGGTAATTCCCTCATGGAAATTAAGGTCAACTTTCTCGACAACCTTCGACTTGAAGCCAAGTTCGATGATTTCACGGTGGTGGCCGATCAACCTATCCGCTACAAGGGCGATGGTTCGGCGCCGGGTCCATTCGATTATTTTCTGGCGTCGTCGGCGTTGTGCGCGGCTTATTTTGTGAAGCTGTACTGCCAGACGCGCAATATTGCGACCGAGAATATTCGTCTGTCGCAGAACAATATTGTTGACCCGGAAAACCGCTACAACCAGATTTTTAAAATTCAGGTCGAGCTGCCCGCCGATATTTCCGAGAAGGATCGCCAGGGCATTTTGCGTTCCATCGACCGCTGCACGGTGAAGAAGGTGGTGCAGGCCGGGCCTGAATTTGTGATTGAAGAGGTCGAAAACCTCGACGCCGATGCTCAGGCGTTGCTGATGCCGGCGTCCAGCTCCGCTGCTTCGGGTGGCACGTTTATCGCGGGCAAAGACCTGCCGCTGGAGCAGACCATCGCCAATATGTCGGGCATTTTGGCCGACTTGGGCATGAAGATCGAAATCGCGTCGTGGCGCAATATCGTGCCGAATGTCTGGTCGCTGCATATCCGTGATGCGCAATCGCCGATGTGTTTCACCAACGGCAAGGGCGCGACCAAAGAGGGCGCGTTGGCCTCGGCGCTGGGCGAGTTTATCGAGCGGCTTAACTGCAACTTCTTCTACAACGATCAGTTCTGGGGCGAAGAGATCGCCAATGCGCCGTTTGTGCATTACCCGGAAGAGCGCTGGTTCAAGCCGGGCCGCAAAGATGAGTTGCCCGCTGAGATCCTCGACGCCTACTGCCGCAAGATCTACAACCGCGATGGCGAGCTGCGCGGCTCACACCTGATCGACACCAACTCCGGCAATGAAGAGCGCGGCATTTGCTCACTGCCGTTTGTGCGTCAGTCGGACGGCGAGGTGGTGTATTTCCCCTCCAACCTGATCGAAAACCTGTATCTCAGCAACGGCATGAGTGCTGGTAATACCCTGGCTGAAGCGCAGGTGCAGTGCTTGTCGGAAATTTTCGAGCGGGCCGTCAAGCGCGAAATCATTGAAGGTGAGTTCGCGCTGCCGGACGTACCGGCCGAAGTGCTGGCGAAATATCCGGGCATACTGGCGGGCATTCAGGCGCTGGAAGAGCAGGGCTTTCCGGTATTGGTGAAGGATGCGTCGCTGGGTGGTGAGTTCCCGGTGATGTGCGTGACCTTGATGAACCCGCGCACCGGCGGTGTATTCGCCTCGTTTGGTGCCCACCCAAGCCTTGAAGTGGCGCTGGAGCGCAGCCTCACCGAGCTGCTGCAAGGCCGCAGTTTTGAAGGCCTCAACGATTTGCCGCAGCCGACCTTTGCGGGCCACGCGGTGACCGAGCCGAACAACTTCGTCGAGCACTTTATTGACTCCAGCGGTGTGGTGTCGTGGCGCTTTTTCAGTGCCAAGGCGGAGTACGAATTTGTCGAGTGGGACTTCACCAGCCAGGGCGAAAATGCCAATGCCGACGAGGCCGCGACCCTGTTCGGGATTCTCGAAGGCATGGGCAAAGAAGTGTACATGGCGGTTTACGAGCACCTCGGCGCCAAGGCGTGCCGCATTCTGGTGCCGGATTACTCCGAGATTTACCCGGTGGATGACCTGATCTGGGACAACACCAACAAGGCGCTGTTCTTCCGCGAAGACATCCTCAACCTGCACAGCCTGGATGAGGCGGCGCTTAAAGACCTGGTTGAGCGTCTGGTGGAAAGTGAGCTGGACGATTACACCGACATCACCACCTTGATCGGCATCGAGTTTGACGACAACACCGCGTGGGGTCAGTTGACCATTCTGGAGTTGAAACTGCTGATCTACCTCGCCTTGCAGCAATACGAAGAGGCGAAAGAGGCGGTCGAAATGTTCTTGCAGTACAACGACAACACCGTCGAGCGTGGTTTGTTCTACCAAGCGGTGAATGCGGTGCTGGAGATGTACCTGGACGAAGACCTGGAGCTGGAAGACTACGAAGTCAACTTCCGTCGCATGTTCGGCAACGAGCGCATGGACGCTGCCATCGGCTCGGCTGACGGCAGCGTGCGCTTCTATGGCTTGACCCCGACCAGCATGAAGCTGGAAGGTCTGGACCGGCACTTGCGCCTGATCGACAGCTACAAAAAACTGCACGCAGCGCGGGCCAAGGCAGCTGGCATTTCGCTGTAATCCCGACGGTAGGAGCGAGCGATCTTTTGATCTTTAAAAGATCGCTCGCTCCTACCCATTTTCATCCTCTTTCATCCCCCGCCTTCCTTCCTGCATTCCATGGCCAGCAGGCTATGACCTAAATGCATACCCCCATGACTTTTAATGGTTACAGCCCGCGCCTGCGCCAGTGCTAAAAATTGCAGCAACAGCTCAACCACAACAAAAAAGAGCGCTGCAACCATGACTGAATCCCTTCTCGCCAGCCCTGCGCTGCGCTCTTTGACTGTCCCTGTTCGCCTTGCCTGTCGTCCGACCGGCCTGCACGACTGATCCCACAATAACGCATCGTCCAAAGAGTAATGACTCATGAAAGCACTCGACCTGTACATCGGTGAAGGTTTCGAAGGCCCTGGCGTGAACGCCGCGCACATCAACATTTTGATCGGGCCGCGCAACGGCCCGGCGGGTCAGGCCTTCGCCAATAGCCTGGCGTCGCCGAGCCAAGGGCATTGCCCGTTCATGGTGATTGCGCAACCCAACATCCCGGTCAAGCCAATGACCCTGTACGTCAACAAAGCCGAGATTAGCAGTGACCTGCATGGCAACGCGACGTGGGGCGCGTCCCAGGCCGGGATCGCCAAAGCGGTACTCGAAGCGCTGCTGGACGGCACCTTGCCACCGGAAGCCGAAGACGAGTGGGCCATCGTCACCGCCAACTGGGTCAACCCGGCGTGTGATGACCTGGATGCGGTGTACCTGAACAACTACAACGCTTGCCGCACGGCGATTCGTGCAGCGCTGACCGGCCTGCCGTACACCTCGCAACTGGCGGACGTGGTCGAGCACATTTCCAACCCTTTCTACACGCCAAAAGCCTGAGGTCTGCGCCATGCAATACATTCGTTTGGGCAACTCCGGCCTTGAAGTCTCCCGCCTGTGCCTGGGCACCATGAACATGGGCACCCCGGACTGGAAACCGTGGATTTTCGATGAAAAGCAAAGCGAGCCGATTGTCGCGCACGCCTTGGATAACGGGGTCAACTTCATCGATCTGGCGGACTTCTACTCGGCTGGCGTGGGTGAAGAAGTGGTCGGCCGTATCGTCAAGCGCCTGGCCCGTCGTGAAGACCTGGTTATCACCACCAAGGTGGGTTACGGCACCCGCACCGGAATCAATGCCAGCGGCCATTCGCGCAAGCACATCATGGACAGCATCGACGCCTCCCTTAAGCGTCTGAATATGGATTACGTCGACGTGTTCATGCTGCATTACTTCGATGTGAACACCCCGGTTGAAGAAACCATGAGCGCCATGAACGACATCGTGCGCTCCGACAAAGCCCGCTACATCGGCGTCTCGACCATGCTCACCGGGCAGTTGGCGAAGATCCTCATGGCCTGTGAGCGCAACGGTTGGGTCAAACCGATCAACATGCAGTTGCAATTGAACTGCGCCTATCGTGAAGAAGAGCGCGAGATGATCCCGTTCTGCCGTGATCAGGGCCTTGGCGTCTCGGTGTTCAGCCCGCTGGCCCGTGGCCTGTTGACCGGCGATGCGCAATCGACGCGCAACCAGACCGACTTCTTTACGCAACAGATGTACAGCGACGAGGCGTCTTGGCAAATCGCCCATTCGGTGCAGCGTGTGGCGCGTGCCCGGGGTGTGTCCAATGCCCAAATCGCCCAGGCGTGGGTCGCCAACCATCCGGGTGTCGATTGCATGCTGGTGGGGGCTGACACCACGGCGCAGTTCGACAGCGCCCTGGCTGCACTGGACACCCAGCTAGATGCCGATGAACTGTACGAACTGGAGCGCAATTACACCCCGTGCGACGTGATCAATGATTACACCGCCGGTAAGCGCATCCTGCGCTCGGCCCGCCCGGCCCACGAACGTTTCACCCTGACGGAGGCGGTGGCATGAGCGCGCTGATCCGTCACGGCAATTTCATCGATGGCCAATGGTCCAGCGGTGGCCCGACTTACCCGGTGCTCAACCCGGCCACGGGTGAATTGGTCGCCAACGTGCAAAAGGCTGGCGCTGAAGAAACAGAACTGGCCATTGATGCGGCCAATCGCGCCTTGCCGGCCTGGCGCAAGCTGACCGCCAAAGAGCGCAGCCAGCGCCTCAAGCGCTGGGGTGAACTGATGTTGAGCAACCAGAAGGACCTGGCCACTCTGCTCAGCCGCGAACAAGGCAAGCCGCTGGCCGAGGCCATGGGCGAAGTGGTGTATGCCGCAAGCTTTCTGGAATGGTTTGCTGAAGAAGCCAAGCGTGCGTATGGCGACGTGATCCCGAGCCACAAGGCGGATGCGCGGATCATTGTGGTCAAGGAAGCCATTGGTGTGGTGGCGGCCATCACGCCGTGGAACTTCCCGCTGGCGATGGTCACCCGCAAGGTCGGCCCGGCGCTGGCAGCCGGTTGCACCATGGTCCTCAAACCGTCGGAAGAAACCCCGCTGTCGGCCTTTGCCTTGGCCGTGCTGGCGGAACAGGCGGGGATCCTGGCCGGTGTGTTCAACATCGTTTCAGGGGACGCCGTGGCCATCGGCGGGGCGCTGCAAGCGTCCAGCATTGTGCGCAAACTGTCGTTCACCGGCTCCACCCGCACCGGCAAACTGCTGATGCGCCAGGCGGCAGACACGCTGAAAAAAGTCTCGCTGGAACTCGGCGGCAACGCGCCGTTTATCGTGTTTGACGATGCCGATCTGGACGCAGCCGTCAAAGGCGCCATGGCTTCCAAATTCCGTAACACCGGGCAAACCTGCGTCTGTGTTAACCGCTTCTTTATTCAAGACAGCGTGTACGACGCCTTCACCGCCAAGTTGGCCGAAGCCGTCGCGGCCATGCGCGTCGGTGATGCCCTGCAAGGTGACACCGAGCAAGGCCCGCTGATCAATGTGCAAGCGTTGGCCAAAGTCGAGGCCCATGTCGGTGATGCCGTCGAGAAGGGCGCCAAGGTGTTGTGCGGCGGTCGTCGTCACGCCCTCGGCGGGACCTTCTTTGAGCCGACCATTCTGACCGAGGCCAGCAACGACATGCTGATCGCCCAGGAAGAAACCTTCGGCCCCGTGGCGGCGTGCTTTCGATTCAAGGATGAAGCCCAAGTGCTGGCGCTGGCCAACGACACACCGTTCGGTCTTTCGGCTTACTTTTACAGCCGTGACATTGGCCGGGTGTGGCGCATGGCCGAAGGGCTGGAAGCCGGTATGGTCGGGATCAACGAAGGGATTATCTCGACCGAAGTCGCCCCGTTTGGCGGCATCAAGGAGTCGGGCCTGGGCCGTGAAGGTTCCAAATACGGCCTGGATGATTACCTGGAACTGAAGTACCTGTTGATGGGCGGTCTTTGAGCCCGGCACTACCTCTGTAGGAATGAGCTTGCTCGCGAAGGCGATCTGTCGTTTTCACGAGCAAGCTCGCTCCCTCACAAGGCACTCATATAAAAGCTAGAGCAATCGGTTTCTCCGTCAATAAAAAAAATTGGAGACGAACATGTCCGCTCAACCTGTAAAAATCGACGACCTGCCCATCGGGCGCTTTCACCTTAAAATCGCCGGGCTGACCTTTGGCGCCCACTTCACAGACGGCTACATCCTGGGTTTGATTGGCATCGCTTTCACCCTGATCAGCCCACAAATGCATCTGGATGCGTTCTGGCAGGGGTTGATCGGTGCTTCAGCGCTGATCGGTCTGTTTCTCGGCAGCCTGTTCTTTGGCTGGATTTCCGACAAGGTCGGTCGGCAGAAGATTTTCCTGGTCAGCTTTGTGCTGATCACCGTGGCGTCGGTCATGCAGTTCTACGCCGAAACGGCGATGGGGCTGTTTTTGTGTCGGGTTTTGATCGGCATCGGACTGGGCGGTGACTTCAGTGTGGGCCACGCCATGCTGGCCGAGTTTGCCCCCAAAAAACATCGCGGCGTAATGCTCGGTTCGTTCAGCGTGATCTGGACCTTTGGCTACGTGGCGGCCACCTTTGTGGGCACCGCCATGCTCGGTTTGGGCGATGACGCCTGGCGCTGGATGCTGGCTTCCTCGGCGATTCCGGCGGGTTTAATACTGATCGCCCGCATCGGCACCCCGGAATCGCCGCGCTGGCTGGTCAATCAGGGGCGCATTGCCGAGGCGCGCGCCATCGTCAAAAAGCATCTGGGTGACAACGTCGAGCTGGATGAAGTCCCGTCCGGCGAAACCCGCTCAGGCTATGCCGTGCTGTTCAGCCGCGAATACCGCAAGCGCACCGCGTTTAACTGCCTGTTCTTCGTGTGCATCGTGATGCCGTACTTCGCGATCTACACCTTCCTGCCGTCCATCCTCAAAACCATGGGCCTGGCTGAAGGCTTTGGCACTGAACTGATGCTCAACCTGCTGCTGATCGTCGGCGCATTGATCGGTATCTGGTGCACGGTGAAATTCTCGCGCCGGGGCTTCCTGATCAACTCGTTCATCATTTTGGCGGTGGCGTTGCTGATTCTCGCAATCCTGCCCAGCAGCGCGGCGTTCTTGATGGTGCTGGCGTTTGGCATCTTCACCCTGGTGCTGTCTGCCGTGAGCAACCTGGTGGGCGTGTTCCCGGCCGAAAGCTTCCCGACCGAAGTGCGCGCCAGCGGTATTGGCCTGGCGACTGCGGTCAGTCGCTTGGGCTCGGCGGTGAGCACCTTCCTGTTGCCGGTGAGCGTGGTGGGGATTGGCATGAGCCCGACCATTGGCATCCTGGCGGCGATCCTGGCGTTTGGTGCGTTGATCTCATGGGCATGGGCCCCCGAGACCAAATCTCTGACCTTGAGCCAGGCGTGCAAGGCGCACAGCCCTGTGCAAGAAAGCGCGCCGGTGGCGGTCAAGGTGGTGGCGCCGGTTTAATCCAAACCGTAGGAGCGAGCTTGCCTCGCGATCTTTTAACGAATCAAAAGATCGCGAGGCAAGCTCGCTCCTGCACGTGTCAGGCATCCCTGTTTTAGGGGTTACTCACCAACCCCAGCCATTCAGTAAACAGCCGCACTTTCGACAACCCTTGTTTGTCATGCGCCACGTTCAGCCAATAGCCATACGGGCCGATGACTTCGACGGGGGTGATCGGCAGCAGGCTGGCGTTGGCCAATTCTTTTTCGATCATCTGGCGGTCGATCACAGCCAGTCCGCCCCCGGCAACCGCGGTGTGGATCACTTGGTCCAGCGTGCTGAACTCCAGCCCGCGGGCTGCATCGACGTCGTCACGGCCCATGGCGGCCAGCCAGTTCTCCCAGACCTTCAAGCGTTTGCCATCGTGCAGGATGTGCAGCAAGGGCAGGGTGCGCACATCCGGCGGCTGGCCGTTGACGAACAGTTCCGGGCTGGCGACGGCAATGTGGCGCTCCATCACCAGCAACTGGCTGCTGCAATGGCTGTCCGCTTCCAGGCCCCAATGGATGATGCAGTCCACTTCAGCCAGGCTGTCGTGAGCGCTGGTGTTGGTCACGCTCAGGCTGATGTCCGGGTAACGTTCGCAAAACGCGCGCAAGTGCGCCGACAACCAGCGCGTGCCCCAGGTGGGCGGCACCACAATACGCAGACGCTGGCGCAGGTTCGGCACGCGCACGGCCTGCAAGGCGCGCTCCATGTGATCGAACGCCTCGGCCAACTGCGGCGACAACCTCACGCCGGTTTCGGTCAGCGACAACCCTTGTGGCGTGCGCACGAAAAGCGCCACACCCAAGTAGTCTTCAAGCTGTTTGATTTGTCGGCTGACAGCCCCTTGGGTGACGTTAAGGCTTAACGCCGCCTGGCTGAAACTGCGATGGCGCGCGACTTCTTCAAAGACGCGCAGCGTGTTGAGCGACGGCAGTTGACGCATGACGCTTTGCTCCGCAACGGCCTTCTACGCCAGAAGGGTAGGGCGGGTTTATTGTTATGTAGGAGGTTTCTTACTTCTGTGGCGGATTGTAGCCGTTGTCACGAGCGGCGATAAGCGGCCCCACTCGTCAGAAAATCACATCTCATCTAAACCTTTGCCGTCATGGGCCTTCAGATTCTGTGCAGGACATAAACCTGCCTTTTACTGGAGGACGCAATGAAACCCCTGATGGCCCCTAAACGCTTTATGGCTGGATGTGCCTTGGCCTACGCCCTGTTTGTGATCGGCAGCGCGGTCGCTGCAAGCCCGGCAGATTTTGTCGACGAATCGTCTGCGGCAGGCATTGCGGCGATTGAAACCAGCCGCATGGCGATCAGTAAATCGTCTTCAACCGACGTCGGCAGCTACGCGGTAGAGGTGATCAAGGACTACACCGATGCCAATCGTGATTTAAAAGACATCGCGCAAAAGCAGGGCTTGAAGGTCGCTGATCAAGAAGAAATCCTCAGCAAAGCCAAAAAATTGATGCTGCAAGTGCAGGAAGGCGATTCCTTTGATGCCGCCTATGCGGCTAACCAGGTCAAGGCCAGCGAGGAGGCGATCGAGCTGTATAAACAGCAGATTGATGACCCGGCCTCACCCGAGCTTCAGGCCTTTGCCGAAAAGTACCTGCCCAAGCTGCAAATGCACCTGGACATGGCCAAAAGGCTGGTCTCGGCACATCACAAAGGTGATGGCGCAGTATTGCCTGAGTAAAACGTTAATGGCGTAGCGGTGGGGTTGGCACCGCTACGTCAGGTAAGGTCAGACAGCGATGTCGTTAAAGCCGCAGTACTCTTCCCAGCTCATCTCCAGGGCTTCGGCCACTTCCTGATGCACTTCAAGGCGCATGGCTTTGAGTTCTTCGGGGCTGCGGGCAATCAGTTCCAGCGCCAGTTCCCAGGCCTCAAGGCCACGGCTTTCGGCTTCGTCTTCGAAGGCCCACAAGATTTGCTGCTGGCGGTCCTCGGCGCTCAGCTCTTTCATTTCTTCCAGCAGATGCGGGTGCGCCTTGATGAAGGTATCCAGGGCCAGTTCGTTACGGGATTCTTTTGGGATCATATGGCGTCTCGGATCGTTAGGGCGGTCTGCGGGGGGCAGACCGTCGTCAGGGCGTTTTTCGCATGCTAGCGACTTCACACTATGATGAAAAGTGCCATCAGCCCACAGGTTGCAGCTTGCTTTCACGCTGCAGCATAAAGCCCCAGATAGCCAACGCCAGGGTCGCGATCACGGCGCCGACCACCACAATGCCGTCCCAACCATACACCGGATAGGTTTGTGCGCCGATCAACGAGCCCAATGCGCCGCCAATGAAGTAGCAGGTGATGTACCCGGCGTTCAGTCGATTGCGGGCCGCAGGGCGCACCTGGAACACCGCGTTCTGATTGCTCACGTGCACCAGCTGTACGGCGAAATCCAGCGCCAGCACGCCAATCAGCAGGGCGATCAGCGAGTGACCGGCAAACGCCATCGGCAGCCAGCAGGCCAGCAGTACCAGCAGGCCGACGGTGGTCGCCATTTGCCCGCGGCCCCGGTCGGCCATGCGCCCGGCCCAGTTGGCCGCCACGGCACCCACCGCGCCCGCCAGGCCAAACAGGCCAATCACGCCGTCGGAGTAGTTGTAAGGCGGTACGGCCAGCAGAAACGCCAGTGGTGTCCAGAACAAGGCGAACAGCGAGAACGTCAGCAGGCCGAGTACGGAACGCAGGCGCAGCACCGGTTCTTCGACAAACAGCTTGAACACCGACCCCAGCAGTTTCGGGTAGCTCAGGCCTGCGCTGTGATGGTGGTTGGGCAAGGCAAAAAACAGCGAAATGGCGCTGATAAACATCAACCCTGCGGCCAGCAGGTAAATGCTGCGCCAGTCACCGGCCGAGGACAACGCCCCGGCCACGGTGCGGGCCAGCAGAATGCCCAGCAGCAAGCCGCTCATCAGCGTGCCGACTACACGGCCACGGCTTTGCGGGTCGGTGAGGCTGGCGGCCATCGGTACCAGCACTTGCGCCGATACCGAAAACATCCCGGTGACCGCCGTGCCAATCAGCAGCCAAGTCAATGACGGCGCAAAGGCACTGAGCAACAGGCCGGCCGCGCTGAGCACAGTCATGGTGACGATCAGGCGGCGCTGTTCAAACAGGTCGCCCAGCGGCACCAGCAAAAACAGGCCCGCGCCGTAACTCAGTTGCGCCGTGATCACCACGGTGCCCGCGCTTTCCATGCTCAGGCCGAGCTCTTGGGCGATGGTGTGCAGCAACGGTTGGGCGTAGTAGTTGCTGGCGACCGCAAGGCCGGTGGCAACCGCCATCAGGAGGATCAGGGCAGTGCTTAAAGGTTTAGTGGCAGCAGGTGATTCGGACATTGACTGTCTCTTTGGCAAGAGTGGAATGGCGTGAAGTATCCGGAATGCCTGCGCGAGATGTCACTGAATATGTCGAGAATTTTGATTTTTAAACGACAAAGCCCCGCGTCATGACAACGCGGGGCTTTGGTAACCGTGCTAGCGCTGGATCAGTTGCGACGGCCCAGCAGCAGGCCGACCACCAGGCCGACACCGGCCGAGATCGCTACGGTTTGCCATGGGTGGCCACCGATATAGTTTTCGGTCGCATCGACCACCGGCTTGCTGCGCTCACGTACGTTGCTGACCGAGTCCAGGGCTTGCTTGAGCTTGAGGCCAACCTGTGCGCGCAGGGTTTCGCCTTCTTCGCCTACCAGCGAAGCGCTGTCCTTGAGCAGCTTGTCAGATTCGGCGATCAATTCTTGAAGCTCGCTGAATGCCTGATCCTTGATCTGATCTTCAGCGGCTTGTACGGCATTTTTTCGAGCCATTGCGGTACTCCTTGCAGGTGAATGGGGTGATGACTAATGGAGTCAACCCAATGCTAAAAAGTTGCATCGATTTTTCAACGCATTGTGAAGCCGAGGTGTGAGCGTAGTAAAAATCCAGGCTGAGACACTTCTTTTGAGGGTGTAAGATGTCGCCTAATTTACGCAGCAGGAAAATCTCATGAGCTTCAACCTCGCCAATAAGTCACTCGCTGAGCGTGCTGCGCTTGAGGATGAAAAGTCCCGTCTGTACGAACTGTGGCAAAGCAACCTGGGCAAAGCCAAAGGCGATGCAGCCCGCCTGTTTGGCGAGCGCGCCAAACGCAAGGGCAAATGGGCAGAATGGGTGCGTTCGGAGCTGGACGCCATGTCGCCGCCCGAATACGCCAACATGGTGCGCAGTGAAGTCAACCGCCTGATGGCCGCCAAGTAATACGCATGCGCTAATCAACCTCGCAGACAATAAACCCCTGTGCTGCACCGCCGACCTTGATCTGCACCTCATCGTCCACCTGCTTGCCGATCAAGGCCGCGCCCAGCGGTGCACGCGGGGTGATGACAGTCACGCTCTGGCCGTCATGGGCAAGCTTGAGCCCGGCCGCGTCCGGAGCCAGGAGCAGCCACTGTTCACTGCCGTTGTCGGCTTCCAGCTTGACCAGCGCGCCCAACTGAACCCCGTGAGCGGGATCAAACGGCGCCAGGGTCATGGTCTGGCAGTGTTTCAGTGCCTGACGGATCTCCTCGACCCGGCGCGCCTGGCCGGTGGCCAGATACGAGGCTTCAAGGCCGAGGGTGTCGTATTTGTTCTCGGCGATGTTTTCTTCGTGGGTCGCGGCCTCGTAAGCGGTTTGCGCCGCCCGCTGGAGCACGTCGAGGTCGATGGCGAGTTTTTCCAGCATCTGCTGGTACACAGCTGTCTTGTTCATAAAGGCGGCTTGAAGGGAAACGAGCGGCGATTGTCGCCTTGGCCCACGCCTTCTGTACACGTTGATTTGCGCAGACAATCAGCCCTTTAACTGGTGGAGCCCGGAATGAAAGCCTCCTGGGATATTTTTTGCAGTGTGGTCGATAACTACGGCGACATTGGTGTGACCTGGCGTTTGGCCCGGCAACTGGTGGCCGAGCATCAGGTGCCTGTGCGGCTGTGGGTCGATGATCTGCAGGCCTTTGTGCCGCTGTGCCCTGAGGCTGATGCCAGCGCTGCCCAGCAATGGCAGCAGGGCGTTGACGTGCGTCTGTGGCCCAAGGACTGGCAGCCGGTCGAAGCCGCCGACGTGGTGATCGAGGCCTTTGCCTGCACCTTGCCCGACGACTATCTACAGGCCATTAGAACCCGGCAAACCCCGGTGCTGTGGCTCAACCTCGAATATTTAAGTGCTGAAGACTGGGTCAGCGGTTGCCACGGTCTGGCGTCCTTGCGACCGGATGGGTTGAAGCGCACGTTTTTCTTTCCGGGCTTTGAAGCCGGGACGGGCGGTTTGCTGCGCGAAGCTGACTTGCTGGCCCGACGCCGTGCTTTTGAGCAAGACTCGCACGCCAAACAGGCTTTTTTGCACAGCCTGGGCGTTGTGGTAGCGGACAACGCCCGCCTGATCTCCCTGTTTGCCTACGAAAATACCGGGCTGGCCAGTTGGCTGGACGCCATGGCGTCGGGGACTACGGCCATTCACCTGCTCGTGCCGCAAGGGCGAATCATGGGCGACCTGTTGCGTTGGCTTGCAATCGAGGAGTTGGCGCTGGGGTGTGTGGAGCAGCGCGGGTCATTGACCGTGCAGGCGTTGCCGTTCGTCCGACAACAAGATTACGACCGCCTGTTATGGAGCTGTGATTTCAACGCGGTGCGCGGCGAAGACTCGTTTGTCCGCGCGCAATGGGCAGGGCGCCCGCTGCTGTGGCACATCTACGAGCAGGAAGAAGACGCGCACTGGGTCAAACTCAATGCGTTTCTGGCGTTGTACATCAAAGGCCTGTCGCCCGTTGCCGCGCAAGCCTTTACCGGCCTGTGGCATGCCTGGAATGCCGGCTCAGACATGGCGCCGAGCTGGAATGGCGTGCAGGAACACTGGTCAGAAATCTCCGAACACGCCGAGAAATGGTGCCTGGAGCAGTCATTGCAGGCTGATCTTGCGCAAGCGCTAGTACTGTTTTATAGAAATTGGATATGATACGCGGCCTAGATTTTTGTAAATCTCAATCCAAATTCGGATACTCGTAATGAAAACTGGTAAAGAGCTTAAACCCGGTACAGTGATTCGTATCGACAACGACCCTTGGCTGGTTCAGAAAGCTGAGTTCACCAAGTCTGGTCGTAACAGCGCAATCATGAAGACCAAGCTGAAGAACCTGCTGACTGGTTACAAGACTGAAACCGTATACAGCGCTGACGACAAGCTGGATGACGTGATCCTGGATCGCAAAGAAGCGACCCTGTCCTTCATCAGCGGCGACACCTACACGTTCATGGACACCACTGACTACACCATGTACGAGCTGAACGCTGAAGACATCGAAGCCGTTCTGCCATTCGTTGAAGAAGGCATGACCGACGTTTGCGAAGCCGTATTCTTCGAAGAGCGTCTGGTTTCCGTAGAGCTGCCGACCACTATCGTGCGTCAGGTTGACTACACCGAAGGCTCCGCTCGCGGTGACACTTCGGGCAAGGTGATGAAGCCTGCCAAACTGAAAAACGGCACCGAGCTGAGCGTTGCTGACTTTATCGAAATCGGCGACATGATCGAGATCGATACCCGTGAAGGTGGTTCCTACAAGGGCCGCGCCAAGTAATTCTGGCGTAAACCGCACGATAAAAAACCCGACTTTAACGTCGGGTTTTTTATTCATGAAATTACGCTTAAGGTGCGGTTTTAAGCTTTGCCCCCTGCCAGTGACTGGTTAGCATGGCCGCTCTGATTGAGGGGCGGTGATGTTTATAGATTTTGCAATGTATACAGCCCTGGGCCTTGCCCTGGGTGCGCTGGGCGGGTTGTTCGGGATCGGTGGCGGCTTGATTGCGATCCCGGTGTTGGGTTTGTGGTTTGGTCTGGACCAGCAAATTGCCCAGGGCACCGCGCTGGTGATGTCGGTTCCTAACGTGTTTCTGGCGCTGTACCGCTACAACCAACGCAACAAAATTGACCTGCGCCAGGCATTGCCGCTGGTGTTAATGAGTTTTTGTTTTGCCTGGCTGGGCGCAATGCTTGCGGTTGGCGTCGATGCGCGGCTGATTCGCTGGGGCTTTATCGTCTTTTTGCTGTGCATCACCCTGTACAACCTGATCAAGCTCTACAGCTCGCCCGCGCAACCGGTGGCCGGTTCGCGCTATGGCTGGCCCTGGTACGGGGTGCTCGGCGCGCTGGCAGGCACCACGGGCGGGCTGTTTGGGGTCGGCGGTGCGGTGGTCGCGGCCCCGGTGCTCACCAGTGTGTTTGGCACCACGCAAGTGATGGCCCAGGGCTTGTCGCTGGCGCTGGCGGCGCCCAGCACGGCGGTCACATTGCTGACGTACGCGGTGCACGACGAAGTTAGCTGGCTGATGGGCATCCCCATGGCCATCGGCGGTCTGCTGAGCATCAGTTGGGGCGTCAAGCTGGCGCATGCGCTGCCAGAGCGCATGCTGCGGGGAATGTACTGCGCCTTTTTGCTTCTGTGTGCGGCGTTGCTGGCGATTAAAGCTTAAAGCCTTCGACGATGTACTCGGCAAAGCACTCAATGATTGGCGAGGCCGCGCTGTTGTGTTTGCGCAGCAGCACGATGCTGGCAGACGGCAACTGGGGCAGGTTTTCTGCCTCGCCAATGATGCGCAAGTCCGCCGGCAGCAGGCTTTGCAACTGGGCCGTCACCGCCAGCCCGGTGCTCACCACTGCGTTGATCGCCGACAGGCTGGCGCTGGTGTAGGCAATCCGGTACTCGCGCTGCGCCAGGTCCAGAGCATTGCACGCCCAAGTACTGCAAAAACAGTCGGTATTGAACATGGCCAGTGGCATGGGCGTGCGTTCGTGGGGGGCGAAGCCTTCGGCGACCATCCACACAAAGCGCTCCTGACGCAGAATCTGCCCGGTCTCCTTGCCGGGCTCGCGGGTCACAATGGTCAGGTCCAGATCGTTGCGCTGTAACAGCAGCACGGATGGCTCGCAATGCACCTCGACGTTGATCAGCGGATAGTCCTGGGCAAAGCGCGACAGGATGCCGGGTAAAAAACGCATGACGTAATCGTCTGGCGAGCCGATTTTCACGGTACCGACCATTTTTGGCAGGCTCAGCGTATTGAACACTTCACTGTGCAGCTTGAGGATGCGCCGCGCATACCCCAGCAGCACCTGACCTTCTGGCGTAAGGCTGACCGTACGGCCATCGCGCTGGAACAGTGTGCAGTGCAGCACGTCCTCTTCCAGGCGCTTCATTTGCATGCTCACCGCCGATTGCGTGCGATTGACCGCTTCAGCCGCGCGAGTGAAGCCGCCGTGATCGGCAATCGCAGCGAAAGTGCGCAGCAAGTCAGTGTCGATACTCGGAAAACCGGCCATTCATCAATCTCGCAGATGGGTCGCATAAGAAACATTCGTTGGATTGATCTTATGCCTGGGCAGAGACTTGAGCCATCCCCCAGGAGGGTTCAGGTGATGAAAGGTCAAAAATACACGGTGTGGGTGGCGCGTATTGCGCGTTGGTATGAACTGTCCCGTGAGCGCGCGGCGCTGCGGCGAATCAGTGATGCAGGGCTCAAGGATTTGGGCTTGAGCCGGGCAGACATCGAAACCGAAAGCTATCGCCCGTTTTGGGATGATCCGTTGAAGAAGTGAGTTAGAGCAGGGCCTTGTGGGAGCGGGCTTGCTCGCGATGTCATCCACTCGATTTAGCTGAAAAATAGAGTCGTCTGCATCGCGAACAACCTGCCTCGTACGGTTTTTAGCGTTTAACCTGCTTCAACGTTTCGGCAATCAGGAACGCCAGTTCCAGCGACTGATCGGCGTTCATGCGTGGGTCGCAGTGGGTGTGATAGCGGTCTGACAGGCTGTCTTCGGTGATCGGATTGGCGCCGCCAATGCACTCGGTGACGTTCTGTCCGGTCATTTCGATGTGAATCCCGCCGGCGTAGCTGCCTTCGGCTTCGTGGACCTGGAAGAACTGCTTCACTTCGCCGAGGATCTGCGCAAAGTCGCGGGTCTTGTAGCCGCTGCTGGCCTTGATGGTGTTGGCGTGCATCGGGTCGCAACTCCACAGCACTTTTTTGTCTTCGCCTTCAACGGCGCGGATCAGTTGCGGCAAATGGTCACCGACCTTGTTGGCGCCCATGCGCACGATCAGGTTAAGACGGCCCGGATCGTTGTCAGGGTTGAGGATGTCGATCAGGCGGATCAATTCCTCGGTGTTCATGGTCGGGCCCACCTTGACCCCGATCGGGTTGTTCACACCGCGCAAAAACTCGACGTGGGCACCGTCCAGCTGGCGGGTACGGTCGCCAATCCATAGCATGTGTGCCGAGCAATCGTAGTAATCGTTGGTCAGGCTGTCGCGGCGCACAAAGGCTTCTTCGTAGTTCAGCAACAGCGCTTCATGGGCGGTGAAGAAGCTGGTTTCACGCAGTTGCGGCGAGCTGTCCATGCCGCAGGCGCGCATGAAGGCCAGGGTTTCGTCGATGCGGTCGGCCAGTTGGCTGTACTTTTCTGCCAGCGCCGAGTTGGCGATGAAGTCAAGGTTCCATTTGTGCACCTGGTGCAGGTCGGCAAAACCGCCCTGGGCGAAGGCGCGCAGCAGGTTCAGGGTTGCGGTGGACTGGTGATACGACTGCAACAGGCGCTCTGGATCGGGCACGCGGCTTTTTTCATCGAAACCGATACCGTTGACGATGTCGCCGCGATACGCCGGCAACGTGACGCCGTTGATGGTTTCATCGTTGGCCGAGCGCGGCTTGGCGAACTGGCCCGCCATGCGCCCGACTTTGACGACCGGGCAGCCCGCCGCGAAGGTCATGACAATGGCCATTTGCAGCAACACCTTAAAGGTGTCGCGAATCTTGGCTGCCGAAAACTCTGCAAAACTTTCAGCGCAATCGCCGCCCTGCAACAGAAACGCCCGACCTTGGGTGACCTCGGCAAACTGACGGCGCAGTTCGCGGGCTTCTCCGGCAAACACCAGTGGCGGGTAACTCGCCAGGCTTTGCTCGACCCGCAACAAGTGGGCCGCGTCAGGGTAGTGGGGTTGTTGCTGGATCGGCAGGGCGCGCCAGCTGTCAGGGCTCCAGGGTTGGCTCATCGCAGACTCTAGTGTCGAAAGGGGATGGCGCATGTTAGCAGCAATTAGTGCGTGACCTGTTGCGTTGCAATGGCCGACAATCGTGCCTTTGCGCTCGGCATCGAGTGGTGGTTTTTAGCGCGCTGGCCGTGTGTGCCGGGCGCGGCGAGGAGAGGCAATGTCTGAGGAGCGCATAGAGCGCCTGCTCGCTGAAGTCCATGATGACTTCGGCATGATTCGAGTGTTTGAAGTGGAAGACTACCGCTTCCTCGAATTTGGCGATGCGATCGAGCAAAGCTGCGTGTTCACCACGGACCCCAGCTGGCTGGAATACGACTACACCCGCGCCATGCTGATCGGTGCCTTGTGCCATGAAGCGCCAGAGAGCGCCCTGTTTCTGGGGTTGGGTGCCGGGACGCTGACTCAGGCCTGCCTCAAGTTTTTGCCTCTGGAAGACGTCGAAGCCATTGAACTGCGCCCGGATGTACCGCGCTTGGCCATTGAGCACTTGGGGCTGGACGACGACCCGCGGCTGTACATTCGCATTGGCGACGCGGTGGAGCTCTTGCCCAGCGCCGAGCCCGCCGACCTGATTTTCGTCGACCTTTACAACGACCTGGGGCCGGCGCCTGGTCATTTAGCCTGGACGTTCCTGGAGAGCTGCCAGAAAAAACTCCAGCCCAACGGCTGGCTGGTGATCAACCAGTGGGCCACCGACGACGGTAAACCGCTGGGCGCCGCCTTGTTGCGGGGCTTGTTCCATCGTCACTATTGGGAGCTGCCGGTCAAAGAAGGCAACGTCATCTTGCTGGTGCCCGGCGATCTGGATCAGGCGCTCGACATCGGCGCACTGACCGCTCGCGCACAGGCGCTGGCGCCGCGTTTGGGCTATTCGCTCGAAGCGTTGATCAAAGCCATTCGCCCTGCGACCTGAAGCGCCACGGTGAATCGTTTTAGCGACAGGCCCGTAATTGCCGGGCCACGCCCCGTTTTGCGAAGCCCAAATTATCGCAAAAGCCCGGTCTACAGAGGCTTGCAGACGATCGACTGTTAAAAAAGCGCTTTTTTTTTGTGATAAATCCGGTATAGTGCGCGCCGGCCTTTAGCCGGGCCACGTTTAGGTGTTGCACTTCCCGAAGTACGCTTCGGCTGCTCGTCCGTTTCGCGGACTACCCTGAACGCTCCATTCATTTAACGTTTTCGCAAATCCCCGCCGACAAAGCAGCCAGGGCGACTCTTGTAGTCTTACACGGCATGCGCAGCTTTGGAGCATGGGTCTTTGCGGATGCACTTAGAGGCAGACCCATGACCCAGGAAACCGGCGGCTTCGCCGCTTTTGATCTTAACCCGAACATTCTTGCAGCCGTCATCGCGACTGGCTACGAAGAGCCTTCGGCTATTCAGCAGCAATCGATCCCGATCATTTTGGCCGGTCACGACATGATTGGTCAGGCACAAACCGGTACGGGTAAAACCGCCGCCTTTGCCCTGCCTATCCTCAATCGCATCGATCCTGCAAAGCGCGAACCGCAAGCCCTGATCCTGGCGCCAACCCGTGAGTTGGCGCTGCAAGTAGCAACCGCTTTCGAAACCTACGCCAAGCAAATGCCTAGCGTTAACGTTGTGGCCGTTTACGGCGGCGCGCCCATGGGCCCACAACTGAAAGCAATCCGTAATGGCGCACAGATCGTTGTTGCCACTCCGGGCCGTCTGTGCGACCACCTGCGTCGCGACGAAAAAGTATTGGCGACCGTGAACCACCTGGTTCTCGACGAAGCTGACGAAATGCTCAAGCTGGGCTTCATGGATGACCTTGAGGTGATCTTCAAGGCATTGCCTGCTACCCGTCAGACCGTATTGTTCTCGGCTACCTTGCCGCAGTCGATCCGTGCCATTGCCGAGCGTCACCTGCGTGACCCGCAGCACGTTAAAATCCAGACCAAGACTCAGACCGTTACCGCGATCGAACAGGCTCACCTGTTGGTTCACGCTGACCAGAAGACTTCGGCTGTATTGAGCCTGCTGGAAGTTGAAGACTTCGACGCGCTGATCATGTTCGTGCGTACCAAGCAAGCTACCCTGGACCTGGCCAGCGCCCTCGAAGCCAAAGGCTACAAAGCCGCTGCGCTGAACGGTGACATTGCCCAGAACCAGCGTGAGCGCGTTATCGACTCCCTCAAAGATGGCCGTCTGGACATCGTTGTGGCGACCGACGTAGCCGCTCGTGGCCTTGACGTTCCACGTATCACCCACGTGTTCAACGTTGACATGCCTTACGATCCAGAGTCCTACGTTCACCGTATCGGCCGTACTGGCCGTGCCGGTCGCGAAGGTCGTGCACTGTTGCTGGTGACTCCACGTGAGCGCCGCATGCTGCAAGTGATCGAGCGTGTAACCGGTCAAAAGGTTGCTGAGGTCCGCCTGCCGGATGCTCAGGCAGTGCTTGATGCGCGCATCAAGAAACTGACCAACAGCCTGGCGCCACTGGTTGCTGATGCTGAATCGACTCACGGCGACCTGCTGGATCGTCTGACTGCCGATATCGGTTGCAGCCCACGTGCTCTGGCCGCTGCTCTGTTGCGCAAAGCCACCAATGGTCAGGCTCTGACCCTGGCAGCTATCGAGCGTGAGCGCCCACTGGTGCCGAACAGTGCTCCACGTGAGCGTTCGTCCGAGCGCAGTGGCGACCGTCCAGACCGTGGTGATCGCGAGCGTCGTGCTCCGGCTCCATTGGCTGAAGGCCGTGCTCGTTGCCGTACCGCGCTGGGTGCGCGTGATGGTATCGCTGCCAAGAACCTGCTGGGCGCTATCCTCAACGAGGGTGGCCTGGCGCGTGAAGCCATCGGTCGCATTCAAGTGCGTGATAGCTTCAGCCTGGTAGAACTGCCGGAAGAAGGCCTGGAAAAACTGCTGGCCAAGCTCAAAGACACTCGTGTCGCTGGCAAGCAGTTGAAGCTGCGTCGCTACCGCGAAGATTAATCACAGCGTGCTGTGATTGATCACTAAAAAATCCCCGACTGGTTCGGGGATTTTTTTTGCCTGCGGTTAAAGGTGCGATTGATCCCTCGATCAGGGGAGTGGGAGCGGGCTTGCTCGCGATTGGATCGACTAGGTGCAACTGATGTACCGAGTTGTTTGCATCGCGAGCAAGCCCGCTCCCACAGAGGTTTGGCGCATCATTATCCAAACCGGTAGATGTCCATCCCCAGTGCGCCCAAGGTCCAGCCCTGATGCGCAATGCTGAACGGGCCGCCCGCGCCCCGGGCAAAGTACAGCGGCAACAGGTGTTCATCGCTTGGGTGGTTTTTGGCGGCGAACGGCGCCTGTTGCCGGTACTGGTGCAAAGCAGCTCCGTCGTCGGCGGCGAGCTTTTCAATCATCCAGTCACGAAACGCTTTGGCCCACGGCTCGACGCTTTCCGGGCCCGCCTGCCAGTCCAGCTCGCGCAGGTTGTGGGTGATGCTGCCTGAACCAATGATCAAAATGCCTTCACTGCGCAAACTTGCCAGCGCCTGGCCCACTTCATTCAAGCCCGCAGGGCCCATTTGGCTGGGCAGCGACACCTGCACCACAGGAATGTCGGCTGCCGGGTACATCAATGACAACGGCACCCAGGCGCCATGGTCGAAAGGGCGTTTGGCATCCAGTTGCGCGGGCAGGCCGTGTGTGGCCAGCAGTTGCACGATCCGTGCAGCCAGCGCGGGATCGCCCGGCGCTGGGTATTGCACGGCGTACAGCTCACGTGGGAAGCCACCAAAGTCATGCCAGGTCTCTGGCGCAGGGTGGCTGGCAACCCGCAGGTCGGCGCTCTCCCAGTGCGCCGAAAGCAGCACGATGGCCTTGGGCTTTGCAAATTGCGCGGCGAGGCGCTTCAAGGCCGGGCCGCTTTCGCCGGGTTCCAGTGCCAGCATTGGAGAGCCGTGCGAGATATACAGGCTAGGCAGCATGGTGAGGGTTCTCAAGGTTTGGATGCGCTATCTTCAACCTGATCATTGATCTAAATCCAATATAAGTTTTAGCGCTTATTTATCGAATTTGAAGGTTGGTTAAGCGCCCTGAAGCAGGCGCGACGGCAATACCGCCGAATGGCAGGCACAAAAAAGGACGACCGAAGTCGCCCTTTTGAGTAAGCCCGTAGCGGTTAGCCGCGACGACGCAGTGCGTCGATACGCTCTTCCAGAGGCGGATGGCTCATGAACATCCGCGCCAGGCCTTGCTTCAGGCCGCCATTGATACCAAAAGCAGACAAGGTGTCGGGCATGTGCACCGGCAGGCCTTGCTCGGAGCGCAGGCGCTGCAGAGCGCTGATCATGGCGCCAGTCCCGGCCAGGTGAGCACCGGCTTCGTCAGCCCGGAACTCGCGTCGGCGCGAGAACCACATCACGATGGCGCTGGCCAGGAAGCCCAGTACCAGCTCCGCGAAAATGGTCGCGACATAGTAGGCAATGCCACGGCCTTCATCGTTCTTGAAGATCACTTTATCGACGAAATTGCCGATGATGCGGGCAAAGAACATCACAAAGGTGTTCACCACGCCTTGTACCAAGGCCAGGGTCACCATGTCGCCATTGGCGACGTGGCCGATTTCGTGAGCCAGTACGGCTTTCACTTCATCGGGCGAAAAACGTTCAAGCAAGCCCTGGCTAACCGCAACCAGCGCATCATTTTTATTCCAGCCGGTGGCAAACGCGTTGGCCTCGTAAGCCGGGAAAATCCCCACTTCAGGCATTTTGATCCCGGCTTCGCGGGACAGTTGTTCAACGGTTTGCATCAGCCATTGTTCGTGGCGTGTACGAGGTTGAGTGATCACCTGGGTGCTGGTGCTCATTTTCGCCATCCATTTGGAAATGAACAGCGAGAACAAAGACCCTGCAAAACCAAAGACCGCACAGAACACCAACAGCTGATTGAGGTTCAGATCAACCCCGTTGGCCGCCATGAACCCGTTAAAGCCGAACAGGCTCAGGGTGATGCTGGCAATCAGCACGACCGCCAGGTTAGTGGCCAAAAACAGCAGAATGCGCATCATGGTTGTAAGAATCTCCTCGTCTTAAGGGTGTTGCCGCATGCGGGTATATAAGGTGCTGCCTCAGGCTATTCAACCAAGTGACTATTTCAAACTGTGTCCTACAGGTCGAATTGAGCGCTGCGCCAGATATTTCCTAATATGAATAGACCCTTTCTTCAGGCAAAAGTCAGGCTCAAAGCCAATAAATTAAAGGCCCTGCCAGGTTTTAGGTTTTTCGGGTGTGCAGGAAAAGTCGGGAAAGCTAACAAATGAAGATTCTTTCAGTGGACACATGCTGTGCGACTTTTCATTTGTCGCACAGCATGTTCAGAAATTACTGACGGTAGGTCTTCAGAAAGTTACCGATCCGCCCGATGGCCATGTCCAGTTCGTCAACGCGTGGCAGGGTCACCACACGGAAATGGTCCGGCCAAGGCCAGTTGAACGCGGTGCCCTGGACCACTAGCAGTTTTTCCGAGAGCAGCAAGTCCAGAACGAACTTTTCGTCGTTGAGGATCGGGCAGACTTTCGGGTCAATGCGTGGGAAAGCGTACAGCGCGCCCATGGGTTTTACGCAACTGACGCCAGGAATGTCGTTAAGCAGCTCCCAAGTACGGTTGCGCTGCTCCAGCAGTCGCCCGTTGGGCAGCACCAGATCATTGATGCTCTGGTAGCCGCCGAGTGCGGTCTGGATGGCGTGCTGGCTGGGCACGTTGGCGCACAGGCGCATGTTGGCCAGCATGTCGATGCCTTCGATGTAGCTCTGGGCGTTTTGCTTGGGGCCGGAGATCGCGATCCAGCCGGAACGAAAGCCCGCCACCCGGTACGATTTGGATAAACCGTTAAAGGTCAGGCACAGCACGTCCGGTGCCAGCGAAGCGGTGCAAATGTGCACGGCGTCATCGTAGAGGATCTTGTCGTAGATCTCGTCCGAGAACACCACCAGGTTGTGTTGGCGTGCCAGTTCGAGCATGCCCAACAACACTTCCTTGGAGTACACCGCGCCCGTCGGGTTGTTCGGGTTGATGATCACCATGGCTTTGGTGTTCGGGGTGATCTTGGCCTTGATGTCTTCAAGGTCTGGCCACCAGTTGGCTTGCTCGTCGCACAGGTAGTGCACCGGGTGGCCACCGGCCAGAGTTACGGCAGCGGTCCACAGCGGGTAGTCCGGCGCCGGCACCAGCACTTCGTCGCCGTTATTGAGCAGCGCTTGCAGCGACATCACGATCAGCTCGGACACGCCGTTGCCCAGGTAGATGTCTTCAATGCCGACACCTTCGACCTGCTTTTGCTGGTAGTACTGCATCACCGCCTTGCGCGCGCTGAACAGGCCTTTGGAGTCGCTGTAGCCTTGGGCGGTTGGCAGGTTGCGGATAACGTCCTGCAGGATTTCGTCCGGCGCTTCAAAACCAAAAGGTGCCGGGTTGCCGATATTCAGCTTGAGGATGCGCTGGCCTTCCTCTTCCAGACGTTTGGCGTGCTTGAGCACTGGGCCGCGAATGTCATAACAGACGTTGGCGAGCTTGTTTGATTTGCTGACCTGCATGGCGATGGGATCCCGAAAATGAACGATCCAGGCAAGGTGGGCACCTGTGCACTGGGAAATTCTGCGTTGGCGAACACCGCTTGGCCTCAAGAATCCGTTTGAATGCTTACAGAGCGGGTGCCAGACTGGCGCATAACGAGGCGCAATCATACGTGCCACCCGCCCCCTGGAAAAGCCACCGGTCGGGGTTTTTCAGTTGCAGAGGTAGAACCATGGAAAAGTTGAACAAAACCCTGGACGAATGGAAGGCCATGCTCGATCCGGAGCAGTACAACGTATGCCGTCTTAAAGGCACCGAGCGGCCGTTTTCGGGTAAATACAACGGCACCAAAACCGATGGCGTTTATCACTGTATTTGCTGCAATGAACCTTTGTTTGATTCGCGCGCCAAATTTGATTCGGGCTGCGGCTGGCCCAGCTTCTATGAGCCCATTGGGGCGAGCGCGATGTTAGAAATCCGCGACATGAGCCACGGCATGATCCGCACCGAAGTGGTGTGCGCCAAATGTGATGCGCATTTGGGTCACGTATTCCCAGATGGTCCGCCGCCGACCGGGCTACGCTACTGCATCAACTCGGTCTGCCTGGATCTGGTTCCACGTGCTTAATGCCCATTCCTTGAGGTGCTGTCATGACTGATACATTGCTCACAATTCCCTGTACCACCCTCAGCGGCGAGCAAAAGACCCTGGCGGATTACTCGGGCAAGGCCGTGCTGGTGGTCAATACCGCCAGTAAATGCGGCTTCACCCCGCAGTACAAAGGGCTGGAAGCGTTGTGGCAGCAATACAAGGATCGGGGCCTGGTGATTCTTGGCTTTCCATGCAACCAGTTTGGTCAGCAAGAGCCGGGGGATGAAGCGGAGATTTCAGAGTTCTGTGAATTGAACTTTGGTGTGACCTTCCCGTTGTTCAAAAAGGTCGAGGTCAATGGCAACAACGCGCACCCGCTGTTCGTCGAGCTGAAAAAACGGGCGCCGGGGGTACTGGGTTCTGAAGCGATCAAATGGAACTTCACCAAATTTTTGATCGGCCCGGACGGTAAAGTCGAACGCTACGCGCCGGCCACCAAGCCCAGCGCCCTCAAGGCCGATATTGAGAAACTCCTGAAATAACCTCTGTAGGAGCGAGCTTGTCTCGCGATCTTTTAAAGATCAACAGATCGCGAGGCAAGCTCGCTCCTACAGATCTTTTACAGGCACCCAGCTTTCCAGCAGCGCCGCGAGTTCTTCGCGGCGAAACGGTTTTGCCAGGTAGTCGTTCATTCCCGCCGCACGGCAGCGTTCGCGCTCTTCCGGCATGGCATTGGCGGTCAGCGCCACAATCGGCAGGTCTGGCCAGCGTCCGCTCTGGCGAATCCGTCGGCTGGTCTCGTAGCCATCCATCACCGGCATGTTGCAGTCCATTAGCACCAGGTCAAAGTGGCTGTGCTCCAGTTGACCCAGGGCTTCGCCTCCATGGGCCGCAATCACGACTTCGCAGCCCAGTTTGCTCAGCATGCCCTTGGCCACCAATTGGTTGACCGGGTTGTCCTCGACCAAAAGAATCCGCGCGCGGTGCAGCACCGGGGCGCTGCTGACCGGGGGGGCGGGGCTTTCGTCACCTTCTTTTTGCAACAAATGCTGCACCGACTGGTACAGCGCCAGGCGCGACAGGGGGCGGGCTTTTTGTTGCAGCGGGGCGAGGGCGTTGACTTGGTCGCCGGGCATGAAGTTGCCATAGGCGGTGACCAGCAAAATAGGCGCACTGATGGCCGGGCGCAGTTCGCACAAACACTCCGAGCAATCGGTGATCAGTAACTCGGTGTCGACGCCCTCCAGGGATTGCCCGAGTGAGTAGCGCTCATATTCCAGCCCCCACAGCGGCAGGTAGTTGCTGAGCAGCTCGCTGAGGCCGCTGCTTGAAGCGCTCACCGCAATCACCCGCCCGTTGAGCGGTTTGAAGGGGATCGCCGGGGTGTGACAGGGCAAGGGCAGTTCGGCGCAGAACTGGCTGCCAAAGCCGATCTCGGAACTGATGGTCAGCCGCCCCTGCATGGCTTCGCACAGGCTGCGGGTCAGGGCCAGCCCCAGGCCGGTGCCGCCAAACTGGCGTGTGATACCGGCACCCGCTTGGGTGAACGGGCGGAAAATACGTGCCTGGGCTTCTTGGGCGATACCGATGCCGGTGTCGCAGACCTCGATATGCACCAGGTCGTCGTGCCGGCTCAAGCGCACATCGACACGGCCAAAGCGGGTGAATTTGAGCGCGTTGGAGAGCAAATTGCTGACGATTTGCCGCACGCGGGTCGGGTCACCCATGACCAGCACCGGGAAGGCCGGGTCGATCAGGCACGTCAGTTCTACGCTGGGCGCCGCGTTCTGCGAGAGCAGCTTTGCGGTGTCTTCAATCAGCGTGCTGAGGTCGAATGCAATGTGTTCCAGCTCTAATTGGCCGGCGTCGAATTTGGACAGGTCGAGGATGTCATTGAGCAGTTCGACCAGCACTTTGCCCGAGTCGTGGGCAATCGACAGTTGCTGATGCTGCTCGGCGTTCAGCGGGCCGTCCAGGCTCAGGGCGAGCATGCCCAACAGGCCGTTCAAGGGGGTGCGGATTTCGTGGCTCATGTTGGCCAGAAACGCAGCCCGGGCCTGGGCCATTTCAAGGGCGGTGCTGCGGGCGGCTTCCAGCTCTTCATTGGAGTGGCTCAGGCGGAGGTTGCTGGCTTCCAGCTCCTGGGTGCGCGCCGAAACGATGTTCTCCAGTTGCGCGAGGTATTCGGTGAGGCGGTTTTCAGCGGCGCGGCGTTGCTCTATTTCTCGGGTCACAGCATCAAACTGCTGATTGGTCGCATCGACCAGCACCCCGATTTCGTCGTCTTTATGGCCCGGCGGGCATTGCACGCGCGAGGGGTTCGGGTGGCCCGGCTTGGTGTTGCTCAGCTCACCAATGACGCGCACCAGCGGGCGGGTCAGCATGACGTAAAACAGTCCCAGCAGAATAAAGGTCAGTAGAAAGCTGCGGGCAAAACCGCTGAGCAAGGTGACTTCGGCGCGTTGCAAAAAGCGCGCACCAAAGGGGTAGGTGTCTACCTCAAGGTGCAACTCACCCACGCTTTGTTCGGGTAAGTGATTGAAATACAGCCGGTCGTCGAAGTTTCGGGTGTCACCAAACAAAAAATCGCTCAGGGCACGATAACGCCCGCCCTCAGGCGAGTCGCGAACCTGCGCGAGGGTGTTTTTGTCGTTGTCACTGATCTGCACGCCGGTGGTGATGGCAGGGGAGCGCAGCAGCCCCATGGCCAGCTCTTGGGCGAGTTCTGTGTCGAGGTTGTAGGCAATGCGCGAAGCCGGATTGTGACTGATGTCCAGCAGGGATTGGATTTCCCGGTTGATGGCAGCGTTTTCACTGGCATAATCGATGCCGATTTGCACCAGGCTCAGCATCGTCCCCAGAGCAAACCCGACCAGCACTGTCAGCCTTGCTTGCTTGAAAGACAGACGATGGGTGAATTTTATGTCCATTGGGTGCTGCACCTGTTCCCATTCCCTTACCGGTCGCAAGAATAGTCGAAGTGCGGGGTAACTTGTTGGTGGGCGTGCGGTTTTTTCAATTAACCGAATCGTCCTACATGTCGAACGAACGTTCAGCGTCTGGCGTGTCAATGCGCAATCACTGTGTAGCTGTTTGTGGAGATGAAATGGATCCTAAACTGAGTGCTTTTCTGGAGCGCGCCGAAGCCGTTCTGGCTCGCCTTGAGCCTTTGTTGCCCGCGACTCGCCAGGCGATTGAATGGGACACCTGCCTGGCTGCTCGCTGGCAGCGTGATGGCCGTACGGGGTATTTACTGCCGCTGGACGTCAGCCTGGAAATGCGCCTGACGGACTTGATCGGCGTCGATAAACAGCTCGATCAACTGGGGCGCAACACCAAACAGTTTCTTGACGGTTTACCGGCTAACCATGCCTTGCTGTGGGGCTCACGCGGGACCGGCAAGTCTTCACTGATTCGCGCCTTGCTCGCTGAATATGCGGGCGCAGGGTTGCGGCTGATTGAAATCGAGCGTGATCACCTGGCGGACCTGCCGCGGGTGGTCGAGCAGTTACAAGGTTTGGCGCAGCGTTTTGTGCTGTTTTGCGATGACTTGTCTTTTGAATCGGGCGAGAGCGATTACCGGGTGCTGAAAAGCGTCCTTGATGGCTCGCTGGAGCAAGCGCCGGACAACGTTCTGCTGTACGCCACGTCGAACCGTCGGCACCTGGTGCCCGAAAAAGAGAGCGATAACGAAAACTGGAAGAACGTCGACGGTGAACTTCACCCCAATGAAGCTGTGGAAGACAAGATTGCCCTGTCTGACCGTTTTGGGCTCTGGCTGTCGTTTTATCCGTTTACTCAAGAACATTACCTGAGTGTGGTTGAACACTGGATCAACGTGCTGGCCAGCAAGGCCGGGCTGCAGTGGCAACGCGATCAGGCGCTGGATATTTTGGCCGTGCGCTGGGCAACCGGGCGCGGCAATCGTAATGGCCGCTGTGCTTATCAGTTCGCGCGCTACTGGGTTGGTTTGAAATTGTTGGAGCAGACGAATGATTGATTTAAACGCCACCGGCGAGGGTCTGGACGGCTACGCACTGCTGAAGGCGCAACTGGAGTCTTTGCTGGCCGATGAGCGGGACTTTATTGCCAACGCTTCACAGTTTTCGGCGTTTTTGTTTAACCAGCTTGAAGACTTGAACTGGGCCGGGTTTTACCTCAATCGCAACGAAGAGCTGGTGCTGGGGCCGTTCCAGGGGCAGATCGCCTGCGTGCGTATTCCGTTTGGCCGTGGTGTGTGTGGCACCGCCGCGGCCACCCGGCTGACTCAGCGCGTTGAAGATGTGCACGCATTTGCCGGGCACATCGCGTGTGACAGCGCTTCGAACAGCGAATTGGTCGTGCCGTTGATCAAGGACGGCCGCCTGATCGGTGTGCTGGACCTGGATAGCCCGAGCATCGGCCGCTTCACCGAGCAGGATCAACAGGGCATTGAAGCGTTGGCGGCGATATTCTTGCGTTTGAGCGACTGCTGATCAGCGCAACATCCGTCAGCTGATCCCCGCCTTGAGCAGCAGTTCGTCGACATTGACCGGGTCGATTTGCTGCGGTTCAAGGTAGCGGCGGGCGTACTGCATAAACACCTTTTCGCGCATAAACAGCTCAAACAAGGGCGGATCTATGTGCCCGTCAAGGCACATGCCCGCCATGATTTTAAGCGCCTCACTCAAGGTTTTGCCCCGCTTGTAAGGCCGGTCCGAGGCTGTAAGGGCCTCGAAAATATCGGCAATCGCCATCATTCGTGCCGCCAGGCTCATCTCGTCACGGTTCAAGCGTTTGGGGTAACCCTTGCCGTCCATCCGTTCATGGTGCCCACCGGCTATCTCGGCAATGTTGCCCAGATAGCTGGGGAAGGGCAGGCGGCTGAGCATGAGGATGGTTTGCACAATGTGATTGTTGATGATGTAGCGCTCTTCAGCGGTCAGCGTGCCCCGGGTGATGCTCAGGTTGTAGAGCTCGCCGCGATTGAACTTGTACTGCGGCACCTCCAGCTTGAAGCCCCACGGGTTGTCGCTGGCAATCAGTTCTGACTCATTGCGGGTGAACAGGTGCTCAGGCTTGTCGGCCAGCAGCCTTTCAGTCAACGGCAAACTCTGCTCTTCGCGGGTCGCCTGGCGTTTGTTTTCCTCCCATGACACGCCCAGCCGGTCATCCAGGGTGCGGGTCCAGGTTTGCCGGGCAATGCTGTCCAAACGCTGCAAATCGGCCTCGGCCATGGCTTCACCGCCGACATTGCTGCGGGCGACAAAGGCAAAATCATCATCCAGCTCGGCCAGGCGGGCGTCACGCTGTTGTGCTAACGGCGGCTCGTCACCGCCGTTGGCCAGTGCTTGCCAGTAGGTGATCCACGCGTCGCGCTTGAGCACCTCAAATCGGGTGCGAATTTCATGTATGCGGTCGTACAGGGTTTCAAGTTTGGTGGCTTTGTCGACCACGTATTCGGGGGTCGTGACTTTGCCGCAATCATGAAGCCAGGCGGCAATGTGCAGGGCTTCCCACTCTTCCTCGGTAGGGTTGTAGTGGGCAAACTGCGGGCCTTGGTCCTGTTCAGCGGCTTTGGCCAACATAAAGGTCAATTCCGGAACCCGCTGGCAATGCCCGCCGGTGTACGGGCTCTTGGCGTCAATCGCCCCCGCCACCAGTTGAATAAAGGCATTGAGCAACTGCTTTTGGCGCTCTTGCAGGCGCTGGCTCTCGATCGACACCGCCGCCGCCCCGGACACCGCTTTGATAAAGGCAATGCGTTCTGCGCTGAGCGGCTCCTGTTCGGTATGGGGGGCGCTGTTGTTGAGGATCAAGGCCAGCACCCCCACGGTTTCGCGGTGACGGTTATGCAGCCGAATCCCGATCACATGGATGTTTTGGCTGTCGAGCTCGCGCATCACCGGTGCCAGTTCCCCCGCGTGTTCGAGGTCCAGGGTGCACACCACGCTGTCCTGACCTTGACTCAGGGTGCGCAACCATTGCGGGGTTAGATCGCTTTGCGGGTTGATCACGGCATGGGACAGGGTGGCGAGATCGTACGGTTGGTCATTGATTATCAGGCCTTTAAGTTCCAGGTCGGCACTGTCGTTTTCAGTCAGGTAGATCAAGCCTGCCTGAGCCTGGCCAATCTTGATCATTTCAACCATCACCGACTGCAGAAGTGGCTCAAAGCGGGTGTGCGCCGAAAGGCTGGCGGTGATCTCAAAGAAACTGGCGAGGGTTTCTTTCATTCGCCGCATCGACACGGCCAGTTGATGGATCTCCAACACGGGGGACTGCTGTTGCAGCGGGTAATTGAAATCGAAGCTGCGAATCGCGTTCGCCTCCTGCACCAGGCCTTTCAGTGGTTTGACCAACAAGCGTGAGGTCATCCAGCCCAATGGCAGGCACAGCAGCAACATTGCAAACGCCACCAGCGTGCCTTGCCAGCGCAGCCGATAGGCGTCGGCCAGCAACTCGTCTTCCGGCACCATGAGCGCCAGTTGCAGGCCGTTGGAACCGCCATCCTGCACCTTGGCCGACGACACGATCCATTGGCGCTGGCCGTCATCAAGGTGGTGATTGGCGTCTGCACCCTGGTTGATCAAACGCTCCAGGGCCGGATTGAGGGACGTGACCTTGGCCAACTGCGTGGGGCTTTCTGCGCTAAACAGCTTGGCGGTGTCCGGGTACGCCACCGCCTGACCGCTCTCATCGAACAGGACGATTTGTGTGTTGGGGGTGATCAAGTGTTTGGCGAGGGTACTGGACAGCTCGGACAGCGTCAGGTCGGCGGCGATCACCGTCTTGGCCGAGCTGCGCTTGGACAGGGTGGTCCCGATTTCACCGGTCGAGAAAAACAAGTACGGGCTGGTAGTGGATTGATCGTTACTGGCGTGGCTTGGGATATACCAACTGCGCTTGCGCGGGTCGTAGCTGTCATTAATGGCGGTGCGCTGTGCCAGCAGCGTCAACGATTCGTCATAAAAAAGCCTGGTCGATTCGGTGCCCTGGGTTTTGCCCGAGCGTTGCACGGACCACACCTCATAAGCGGCTTGGGCGGGGGCTTTTTGCCGATTTTTGATCGCCTCTGTGCGCAAAGGGCGGACCTGGAAAAAATTGCCCTGATTGTCGCCCATGTACAACGCTGACAACGCCGGGTTGTCATCCAGTGCCTGGACGAAGGTGGGGAGCAGCTCCATCCGGGCGTCAAATTGATCGGTCTGCACCGCCGGGTTGCGCGCCAGCAAGTTCAAGGTGTTGCGCAGCGGCTGATAGGTGTTCAGCAGATCCAGTTGCACATCCTGCTCGATCTGGTCGAACAGCTTCTGGCTGCTATCGAGGATGATGCGGGTATTTTGCAGGTAGTTGAAAACACCCAGTGCGACGCCCATCAGGAGCAGCAATAAGGTGAACACCACGCTGATATGAATATGCAGCGGAAACTGCCGCTGATGAGCGGGCACGGTAAAAGGCATGACATGTCTCCGCAGGCATCAGGGCGCTGATGCCTGTAAGCATAGTAAGCCGTGGCCAATCTGCCTGTGGATTGGCCGTTTTGTGCAAACAAATAGTCAGGTGGCTGCGGCGCGCTGGGCCAGCTCGCGCAGCAATGTCAGCTCAAGCGTCCTCATGGCGTGTTGTACGCCCAGACTGCAATCCTGGAGAGTGGCCTGGCTGGCGTGTTCGAGACGTTCACACTGGTTGATCAGTTGCACGGCCCCGACGATACGTGCTGCGCCTTTGATCCGGTGCGCAATGGCGGCAAACGGTTCCAGACCGTCCTCAACAGTCAGTTTGCTCAGGGTGCTGAGGTCCTGCTGGTTAGTGCGCAACAGCTCTTCGAGCAGCAGCTTTATCCGCTTGTCATCCTGGCCGGACAGCGCGTAGAGATTATCAATGTTGAAGACGTCCGTTGCGCAGGTCAGTGGCTCAAGGGCGGTTAATCGCTGGCTCAGCAAGGTCAGGCTGATGGGTTTGAACAGGCAGTCATTCATGCCCGCTTCAAGGCAGCGCTGGCGCTCTTCGGGTTGCGCGTTGGCGGTAAAGCCCAGGATGGTGCAAGGCACGTGCTGTGCGGCGTGTTCGTGGCGGCGAATAGCACGTGTGAGGTCGTAGCCGTTCATGACGGGCATGTTGCAGTCGGCAATCACCAGGTCGAAAGCGCCGCCTGTCCACAGTTCCAGCCCGGCTGCGCCATTATGCGCCGTGGTGAACTGGTGCCCCAGGTAACTCAATTGCTGGCACATCAGTAAGCGATTGGCCGGATGGTCATCCACCACCAGCACATTCAATTGCCGAACGGCGGGTGCAATGGCCGGTTCTTGTGCCTCGGTTTTGGCGCACGGTGCGAGGGTCTTGACGGTGAGTTTGATGTGGATCTGCGTACCGATGTCGGGCTGGCTGTTCAAGTTCAAAGTGCCGCCCATCATCTGGCACAGGCTGCGGCAAATCACCAGGCCCAGCCCCGCACCGCTGAGCGCCAATTGGCCGCAGTTTTCTGCCTGGGCAAAGGGTTCAAACAAGCGGGCCTGATCGAAGGTGCTGATGCCAATCCCGGTATCGATGACGTTTAACTGCAACTCCACCTCGTCAGCAATGCCGGTCGCCAGCATCTTCAGTTCAAGCGTGACCTGGCCGCGCTCGGTGAACTTGATCGCATTGCTGACCAGGTTGGTCATGATTTGCTTGAAGCGCAGGGGGTCGAGCAGCACATCGGGGGCATTGTCTTCGGGGGCGAAGATCAGCACCAGGCTGAGGTTCTTTTGCCGGGCCAGGCCATCAAACACCCTTACCACCGAGTTGGCCAGCTCGCGCAGGTTCACCCGCTCCGTGCTCAGGTTGAGTCGCCCGGACTCGATGCGGGCGATGTCGAGGATGTCGCCGATCAACTCCAGCAAGTCTTTGGCCGAGTTGTAGGCGACCTCAATGGAGGGGCGTTCCAGATAGCCCTGATCGGCGCGCTTCAAGGTGAGTTCAAGCATGCCGATGACGGCGTTCATCGGTGTGCGGATTTCATGACTCATAGTCGCCAGAAAGGTGCTTTTGGCGCGGTTGGCGTCATCTGCCTGTTCTTTGGCGGCGCGCAGTTCATCCATCAATTGGCGTCGGTCGCTGATATCAATCCAGCCACCGATAATGCCCTGGACTTCGCCCAAGGAGTCCCGATACGGCAGGATCCAGTGGTAAATGGTTTGCGTCTTGCCACCGATATGCAGCGGTCGGTCAACGATCTTCGGCGTGCCTTCGCGCATTACGCGCTGGTAATCCGCCTCGTAGTCATGGGCTTCATGCTGATTGTTGAGCAGGCTTTGGGTTTGCATCACGTTTTTGCCGATCACGTCTTCGCGACGGGCCGAGAAAGCCTGCAAATAGCTGTCGTTGCAGGTTTGCAGAATGCCGGCGCGGTCGCGCACATAAATGGGGTGCGGGGTGCCATTGACCAGCGCACTCATGAACTCAAACTGGTCGCTGAGCGCGCGCTCGGCTTTTTTTCGCTGATTGATCTGGCGGCGCATGTACGCATTCCAGACCAATGACAGCAACAGCAGCAGGCTGGTGCCAATAATGATCTGATAAATCAGGCGATGGTAATTGCGCCAGTAACTGTCGGACGCCGGCACATAGCCGCGCCAGCGGCTGTTGATTACGCCCAACTCGTCGGGGCCAATGCTTAGCAGGGCTTTATTGAGTATGGAGCCGAGTTCGGTGGCATCCCGGGCTGTGGCGAGGGAGAACATGGCCGGTTGGGTGCCCAGGGTTGTGCTGATCTGCAAGCGGTCCTGGAACAGTTGCGAGGCGAGCAGGTAGTTGGCAATGACCAGCGTATTGACGGCGCCATCAGCTTTGCCTTCGGCCAGTAATTCAGTGGCCTGGTAGATGTCATCGGTCTCGACCAGGGTGATCTGCGGGTACTCGGCAACCAGGTAGTCGGTCAACGGGTTGCCGTGGGTCAATGCCAGACGCTTGCCGGCCAGTTGATCGAGGCTGGTGGGTTGCTCCGCACCTTTGCGGCTGAGCAACACAAATGAGTTTTCGAGATAGGGACGACTGAAGGCCAATGCGCTTTCTCGCGAAGCGGAGGGGCTGATGGCCGAAATGATGTCGGTATCGTGTTGCTGAACCATGTGCATCATGGTGCTGAGGCTGCGCTCGCGCTGGATTTCGAAGCGCAACCCGGTGCGCAGGCGCACCACTTCCAGGAGGTCAGCGGTAATGCCGCGGAAATTGCCGTCGGCATCAAAAAAAGTCAGGGGGGCCAAGGTTTCATTGACCGCCACTTTGACCACCGGGTGCTTGACCAGCCAACGCTCTTCGCGCTCAGTGAGTTGCAGTTTTTGATCGGTAAGCAGCAGGTCGCTGCCTGCGCTCCAGCGTTTGGCAATGCTTTCACGTTCGCTGTTGGGCACGGCCAACAGGGTGGCGTTGATCATGTCGAGCAATTGCGGATTGTCGCGGCGTACGGCAAAGCTGAAGCCGTGGGCTTCATGCTTGCCAAAATTGGCCATTTTGATGTTCTTCAAATAGCCCTTGTTGATCATGTAATGGGTAGAGATGGTGTCACCCAAAAACACGTCGGCCTGATCGAACGCCACCGAGTTAATGGCGTTTTGCGTAGAGGGGTAAGACTGGATGATGGCGTTGGGGTAAAGCGCCTTGACCTCATCCAGTGGCAAATAGTGGTAGACCATGCTCAGCCGCAGGCCCGCCAGGCCGTCAGAGAGAGAGCGGGTCTCCCCCTCACGGGTGACCAGTACCGGCTGGTCGATGGCATAGGGGGCTGAAAGCAGCAGGTTTTGATTGGCCGCTTCAAAACCATTCGACGTGCCCAGCACGTCGATGCTGCCGTCTTCCAGTGCCTGGATGGCTGCATCGCGAGACGCGAAGCGTTTGACTTTGATCGATACATTCAGTGCTTTAGCGAGGATGCCTGCGTAATCAGCGGTCAGGCCTTCGAAATCCTGACCGCTGACGGTCATGTCAAACGGTGGGTAATCGGGGGCGGAGGCCCCCAACTGTAATTCACGTTTTTCGTGTAACCAGTAACGCTGTTGTTTATCCAGCGGGACTTCCATGTGATAGGTGCCCGAGCGGCTGAGCAGGGGAAAGCTTTCGGGTTTGGGTAACTCGGCAAACACGGGTGCGCACAGGAGCAGTCCTGCGAGCAGATAAAGGTAATACGTTAACCGCATGGGCATCCTGTTTCTCACACTAGGGCGTTGCGTTTAGCCAATTCAATGAGGTCGACCAAAGAATTGGCTTTAAGTTTTTGCATGAGCCGTTTTTTATAAGTACTCACGGTTTTATTGCTAAGAAACATACCCGTGGCGATTTCCTTGTTTGTTTTGCCTTGGGCGAAGAGCTTGAGAACCATCAGTTCCCGGTCGTTGACCAATTTGAACAGCTCAAGCTCCGAAGAGTTGTGCCCTTCAATATTTTCAGGAGTCAATGCTTGACTTGGGAAGTAATTGGGCTCTTCGCATTTAAGGGTGTAGAAAAAATCTGACCGGCTGGAAAAGGAGTCGAGGATCTTAGAAAATGTAAGC
>NZ_WIVZ01000002.1:0-265449 GCF_009600325.1 Pseudomonas sp. FSL R10-2189 | reverse complement strand
GCCAAGGCTGAAGCGGCCCCTGCTCCGGCACCGGCGGCTGCCCCTGCGCCAAGCGGTGCCAAAGTTCACGCCGGCCCTGCCGTGCGTCAACTGGCCCGTGAGTTTGGTGTAGAGCTGAGCGCGGTGAGCCCAAGTGGCCCACACGGTCGCGTCTTGAAAGAAGACGTACAGGCTTACGTCAAAACCGCTCTGCAGAAGGCCAAGGAAGCTCCGGCTGCCGGCGCTGCAACTGGCGGCGCAGGCATTCCGCCGATCCCGACGGTCGACTTCAGCCGCTTCGGTGAAGTTGAAGAAGTGGCCATGACCCGCCTGATGCAAATCGGCGCATCGAGCCTGCACCGCAGCTGGCTGAACATCCCGCACGTGACTCAGTTCGACCAGGCTGACATCACCGAGCTGGAAGCTTTCCGCGTCGCGCAAAAAGCCGTCGCAGAAAAAGCCGGTGTGAAACTGACCGTTCTGCCGCTGCTGCTCAAGACCTGCGCACACCTGCTCAAGGAACTGCCAGACTTCAACAGCTCGCTGGCGCCAAGCGGCAAAGCGATCATCCGCAAGAAGTACGTACACATCGGCTTCGCCGTAGACACTCCAGACGGCCTGCTGGTGCCGGTGATCAAGAACGTTGATCAGAAGAGCCTGCTGCAACTGGCAGGTGAAGCCGCTGCACTGGCTGCCAAAGCCCGTGACAAGAAGCTCACCGCTGACGACATGCAGGGCGCTTGCTTCACCATTTCCAGCTTGGGTCACATTGGCGGCACCGGCTTCACGCCGATCGTCAACGCACCGGAAGTGGCGATCTTGGGCGTGTCCAAGGCAACCATGCAGCCAGTCTGGGACGGCAAAGCCTTCCAGCCGAAGCTGATGCTGCCACTGTCGCTGTCCTACGATCACCGCGTGATCAACGGCGCTGCAGCTGCACGTTTCACCCAGCGTCTGAGCCAGTTGCTGGGCGACATCCGCACTATCCTGCTGTAAGCCACGTCCCGGCCTTCCTCACCGAAGGCCGGGATAGCGCACTGTTTTCCGAGCGCCACGCTCGTACCTCAACCCCGCCCAATAAGCGGGGCTTTTTTTTGCCTGAAATCCCCCCTCACCCCAACCCTCTCCCTCCGGGAGAGGGAGCTGATTAGAGGTGTTCTTGAACCCGCGTGCGGTCAGTTCCCTCTCCCTCCGGGAGAGGGCTAGGGTGAGGGGTTCTTGATTCTGTAACCAGAAAATTCCCTCACCACACAACACCCCGGCACTACGAAGCCCGCTGATGTTGAGAGGCGAAGTTCCCTCTGCCCCCCTCTACGGTTAATGAAAGGACTTAACCACGGCGACAGGGATCGCCACTTATCAAAAAGGATTTCGACGTGGACACACCCACCGTTGGCCCCATAGTGGGCTACACCACCTCAGAGCAAGCGCGCATTTTTATCCGGGGCGCTGCCGATGCTGAAAATGCCGTTTTTGCCGCGATTCGCTACCGCAAAGCGGGCACGCAGCAATGGTCTGCTGGCCTCTATTCGAAGCTCAGCAACATTTACGACATGTCTGACACCCTGGTCCTGCGCGGGCTGAGCGCAGACACCCCCTACGAATACCAGGCGGGCTGGTTCAGAACCACTTACCTGGACCACACTCCGGACACCGTCAAACACATAGCGCTGGAATGGCCCTCAACGATCTACCGGTTTAAATCTGCCTCCCCCAAACGCAACCGCACGCATCGCTACGTTGTAGGCTCATGCCGCTACCTGCGGCTCACGCTGAATACCCCTTCCAAGCCAGAACTGGGCGACAAGATCTTCAAGGCCATCAGCGACCTGAACGCCAGCACACCGCTTGATGGCATGTTGATGATTGGGGATCAGGTGTACGTCGATGACATGAACATCTTCGCACCCGACCGGGAGTACGCAGACATCTCGCGCAAATACCGGGCAGCCTTCTCACAGCCGCACATCCGCCAGCTCATGGCCAGCACCCCGACCTACATGATCCTCGACGACCATGAGATCGAAGATAACTGGCCTGCAAGTCGCAGCCACCAGGACGACGAGCTCTACAGCAATGCCATTCGCGCCTACGAAACCTTCCAGTGCAGCCACGGCCCCGCCCACGACCTGCTCACAGACGGGCGCATCAACCGCAGCGTAGAGAAATACTGGTACACCTTTGCCGATGGCGACACCGACTGGTTTGTCATGGACTGTCGCACCGAGCGCGTGTTAACCGGTACTGACCGCAGGATGATCGGCGTCGAGCAAGAAAACGCCCTGCATAAATGGGTGAAAAACAGCACCGCCAAAGTGAAGTTCATCGTCAGCAGCGTAGTGTTCATGCCCGATCAAAAAAGCCATGGCGATGACGGCTGGAAGTCATTTTCCGCACAACGCCTGCGCCTGCTGGAAGTCATCCGCACCAACGCCGTTAAAAACGTGATGTTTGTCAGCGGCAACATCCACGGCTCTTTGACCTGCTCGCTCACCCACAGCGAAGACCCGAACTTTGTAGTGCACGGCATCGTATCGTCACCGCTGTGCAACAGCAGGCTGTTACCGTACGCGAAGGCCAGTAATCTGCTGCTCAATGCTCCGCTGGCCAGTCATGGGCAAGGCCATTATTCCCCCGCGTTGACCAGCACCATGGTCAGCGAAGACAACTTTGCCTGCCTGACCCTCAGCGGGCAGTCCTTGCAGGTCGATTTTTATAACCCGAAGGGTCGGGTGCTTGAGTCGGTGACGATTGCATTGAAATAACAGTCATAAAACTGAAACCAGCGATCGCCAGCCTGTTGCATCCTGACGTTGCGGCGCTAACCTTCAAGTGGGTGATGTCAATCATGTTCACTTGTCAGCTCAGTACGCATGATGCAACCTTGCCGCAGACCGCAGGAACAGGGCTTGAGCCCTGGTGCCATCCGTATGTGTGAAGCGAGTACCCCCATGAAAAGCCAATCCGATGCTGCCCTGCGAACGGCAGCCGAGGTCGTGACGCAGTTACCCGTGCCCTCGCGGCTCGGGATGCTGCGTTTCGAGCGGCTTAATGAAGCCAGTTGGGCCTTGCTTTACCTCGACCCTGGCTGCGAGCGCTACGTCGGGTTGCCCGCCACTGAGCTGTGCGCACTGGTCGGCTCGCCCTACGCCAGCCTGATGGAGCCCAAAGCGCGCTATCGCTTGCATGACGCGATTGCGCTGCAACTGCGCGCCAGCCCCCACTATGTGGTGCATTACACCCTGCACACGCCCCTGGGGGCGCTGAATCTGATGGAAGTGGGCGAAGCCTACAAGCAACACAACCGCCAGCTCTTGCGCGGTTATGTGCTAGTGGTGGAGGGCTCGGTCAGCAGCACCGCGCTGGCCCCGGTCGCTGAGCTGGAAACACAAAACAGCCGGTTGCACATCGCCCTGGAACTCAACCAGCGCGCCCAGCAAGAACAACTGCAACACCTTGAACGTGTGCGCGCCCAACAGGACTTGATCCTGCGTCTGGCCCGCCACCGCTACAGCCAGCACAACTCGCTGCAAGAAGCCGCCGAACTGATCACCCGCAGCGCCTGCGACATTTACCAACTGGACGCCGCCAGCCTGTGGACCCTCGACGGTCACCGCCTGCTGCCGATTTCGGCGTTTCAACGCGAAAGCCAGGCGTATGTGGCACAAGACGCCATCGACATCAGCCTGTTCCCGGACTACCTCGACGCCCTGCACACCAGCCGCTCCATCGACGCGCAAAATGCCAACCGCGACCCGCGCACCCGGGAACTGGCGGCCTGCCTGAACCGCCACGACACCAACGCCATGCTCGATGCCAGCATTCGCATCGACGGCCAAGTGATTGGCGTGCTGTGCCTTGAGCAAACCGGCAAGACGCGGGCCTGGCAAGCCGATGAAATCGCCTTTGCCGGCGAGTTGGCCGACCAGTTCGCGCAAGTGATCAACAACCACAACCGGCGCGCAGCCACTAACGCCCTGCACCTGTTCCAGCGGGCCGTCGAGCAAAGTGCCAATGCCTTTTTGCTGGTCAATTGCGACGGCGTGGTCGAGTACGTCAACCCGAGCTTCACCGCCATCACCCAATACAGCGCCGAAGAAGTCCAGGGCCACAAGCTGTCTGAACTGCTGGCGCTGGAGAACCTCAGCGACCTGCTGTTCGATGCGCATTCAAGCTTGAGCAAGGGCAATAGCTGGCAAGGCGAGTTCAAAAGCCGGCGTAAAAACCTTGAGCCCTACTGGGGCCAGATGTCGATCTCGAAGGTGTATGGCGACAACCGCGAACTGACCCATTACATCGGTATTTACGAAGACATCACCGAGGCCAAGCTGGCGCAACAGCGGATCGAACGCCTGGCCTACACCGACAACCTGACCGGCCTTGGCAACCGCCCGGCCTTTATCCGTAACCTCGATGAGCGGTTCACCCATGACAGCGCTACCAAGGTGTGCTTGTTGCTGGTAGACATCGACAACTTCAAGCGGATCAACGACAGCCTCGGCCACCAAACCGGCGACAAGCTCTTGATCAGCCTGGCGCGCCGCCTGCGCAACAGCCTGAACCCCGAAGATAATCTGGCCCGCTTCGCCAGTAACGAATTTGCCGTATTGCTGGACAACGCCTCCCTTGAAGTCGGCCAGCAAACCGCCAGCCAGTTGCTGATGACCCTCGACAAACCGATGTTCGTCGATAACCAACTGATCAGCGTCACCGGCTCTGTCGGCGTGGCCTGTGCGCCCCTGCACGGGCTCGACCCGCAGACCTTGATGCGTAACGCCGGGCTGGCGCTGCACAAGGCCAAAGCCAACGGCAAGCATCAGGTGCAGGTGTTCACCGAAACCTTGAACGCCGAGGCCAGTTATAAGCTGTTCGTCGAAAACAACCTGCGCCGCGCCCTGACCCAAAACGAGCTGGATGTGTTCTACCAACCCAAACTGTGTTTACGCACAGGGCGGCTGTTGGGCATGGAAGCCCTGCTACGTTGGGACCACCCGGAAAAAGGCATGATCCGCCCCGACCAGTTCATCAGCGTCGCGGAAGAAACCGGGCTGATCATCCCCATTGGCAAGTGGGTCGCGCGCCAGGCCTGCCGCATGAGCAAGCAACTGAGTGCGGCGGGGTTTGGCAATTTGCAGGTGGCGATCAACCTGTCGCCCAAGCAGTTTTCCGACCCGGATCTGGTTGCCTCGATTGCCAGCATCCTCAAGGAAGAACAACTGCCCCCGGCCTTGCTGGAGCTGGAACTGACCGAAGGCCTGCTGCTGGAAGCCACCGATGACACCCGCCTGCAGCTGGATCAGCTCAAGGAACTGGGCCTGACCCTGGCCATGGACGACTTTGGTACTGGGTATTCCTCACTCAGCTACTTGAAGAAATTCCCGATCGACATCATCAAAATCGACCGCAGCTTTATCAAAGACATCCCCGATAACCAGAACGACATGGAAATCACCTCAGCGGTGATTGCCATGGCCCATAACCTTAAGCTTAAAGTAGTGGCCGAAGGCATCGAGACCGCCGCCCAACTGGCCTTCTTGCGCCGCCACCGCTGCGACGTGGGCCAGGGTTACCTGTTCGACCGGCCGATCCCCGGCGCCGAGCTGGAACGTGCACTCAAACGCTACCCGCGCGGACCGCTGACCTGACAGCGACGCAGCACTCGGGCACACTGCTGTTCTAACTTCCTGCAATCTGACTGAGAGGACATGAAACATGGTCTTGCGCTCGGAAATCCTGGTGAATAAAAACGTGCTACCCACTCAAGAACAAGCCCTGCCGGGCCGTGAAACACCGATGCAACTGCCTGAAACCCACTTCGTCAACGGCAACCCGTTGCTGGGCCCGTTTTTGGACGACGTCGGCTTTGCAATCTTTGGTTTGGGTTGCTTCTGGGGCGCAGAACGCAAGTTCTGGCAAGTACCCGGCGTGGTCAGCACGGTGGTGGGTTACGCCGGTGGCTTTACCCCCAACCCGACCTATGAAGAAGTCTGCTCAGGCCTGACCGGCCACACCGAAGTGGTGCTGGTGGTGTATGACCAGGCAAAAGTGAAATACGAAGACCTGCTGAAATTGTTCTGGGAACTGCACAACCCGACCCAGGGCATGCGCCAGGGCAACGACATCGGCACCCAATACCGCTCGGTGATCTACTGCACCACGCCAGAACAACTGGCAGCGGCCGAGGCCAGCAAAGCGGCCTACCAGGCTGAATTGACCAAGGCCGGCCTGGGCACCATCACCACCGAAATCGACCAGGCGCCAACGGTCTACTTCGCCGAGGCGTACCACCAGCAATACCTGGCGAAAAACCCGCAAGGCTACTGCGGCATCGGCGGCACAGGCGTGACCTGCCCGATCTGACACAACACCCCTGTAGGAGCAGCCGGTCGACGCTCGATTGTCTCGCGATCTTTTGATCTTAAAAGATCGCGAGGCAAGCTCGCTCCTACAGGGTGAGGTGATCGTTACTCAGCGATTATCCATTCCATCTGCCAGCCACCCTGGGTTTGGCCCAGTGTTTTCGCCAACCATGGCAGCAGTTCGCGCAGTTCTTCTTCCAGACCCCAAGGCGGGTTGGCGATCGCCAGGCCCGAGCCGTTCAGGCTGTTGGGCGTGTCCAGCGGGTGCACAAACAACTCGACCTGCAACAACTTCGGAGCGCCAGAGGCGGCCAGGTCCTGATAGAAACGGCGCAGTTGGCGCTTGTCCTTGATCGGGTACCAGATCGCTACAACGGTCTGACGCATGCGGCTGATGGCGTCTTTTAACGACTCCACGCAACGCTGCATTTCGTCGAGCTTTTCAAATGGCGGGTCAATCAGCATCACCGCACGCTTTTCGGCCACGGGCAGCAACGCACGCGGTACGTGCCAGCCCTCACCCAAGTGCACCGCCACACGACGGTCGCCCTTCATGTTGGCCTTGAGCATCACGCCGTCTTCAGGGTGTTTTTCGTTGAGCAACACGCGGTCGTGCGCACGGGTGGTGCGACGTGCCAGTTCAGGCGAACCCGGGTAATAACGCAATTGCCCGTCCGGGTTCATCTTGTGCAGCACCTGCATGTAGTCCGCAGTCATCGCGGGCAGGTCTTTTCTGCCCCACAAGCGTGCGACGCCTTCCAGGTACTCGCCAGTGCGCGTGGCCTGATCGCCTTGAAGGTCATACAAACCCAGCCCGGCGTGGGTATCGAGGTAAGCAAAAGGCTGCTCTTTGCGCGACATCAACGCGATGAGGCGGGTCAAGACGATATGTTTAAGAACGTCGGCGTGGTTACCGGCGTGGAAGGCGTGACGATAGTTCATGGTTGCTCCTGCGCAGGGGGCGAAGTTTACCCTGTGCAGCGAATAACGTCAGGGGTTAAGCCTCGCTCCACGCCAGACGGTGCCTTGCTCAAATCGCTCGCGGCACCAATACCAGGTTATGCACGCTGACCTCACTCGCCACCCAGTCAATCGCGAACTGCTCGCTGGCATCGGCAATCAGTACGTCCTTGTCCAGCACTTGCACGCGGATTTGATGGGCTTCAACGGGCTCCGGCGACTCATCGTCATCGACGTGAAAGGCAAACGTCCAGGGTGCCGGAATGGCGTAATAGCCCTGCGTTTCGAGCAGCAGGCGCTCTACACCACCCGGCTTGCGGGCGTACACCGAAATAATCCAGTGATAGTGGCTTTGAAATGAGAAGGGCAAGTCCCGAGCGGAGATGTGCCCGAGGAAAATCTTTTTACGCATGGTTGTCATCCTTGATTGAGGCACTCATCAGTGAGCGCTAAACCAAGACTAATACGTCTGGAGCAGGCCATTTACGCTTCAGAAGAACCCCCACCACAAATGGGAAACCTCCGGGCAGGACATGCTGTTAATCCCACGCGCAACGCCGTGTCTTAAGCGAGCCCCAATAAAAACGGCCCGTATCCATGGGAGCCGGGCCGTTGTCTGTTACCCACTAGGTGGGCCGCAACTCACTGAACTCAGTGGTGCAGTTTGAAGTCATTCTCAGCCGCTTCGAAGCGCTCGACCATCTTCTTGCTTGGGCCTTGGCCCATGGCGCTGACCACCAAAATGGCGATGCTGGCGAAGATGAAGCCCGGGATGATTTCGTACAGACCCAGCAAACTGAAGTGTTTCCAGACGATCACCGTGATGGCCCCGACCAAAATACCGGACAGCGCGCCATTGCGGGTCATGCCTTTCCACAGTACCGAGATCAGCACCACCGGGCCAAACGCAGCACCGAAGCCTGCCCACGCATAGCTCACCAGGCCCAGTACGCGGTTGTCCGGGTTAGACGCCAGCATGATGGCAACCACGGCCACCAGCAGCACCATGGCGCGACCGACCCACACCAACTCGGTCTGGGAGGCATTTTTACGCAAGAAGGATTTGTAGAAGTCTTCTGTCAGGGCACTGGAGCACACCAGTAACTGGCAGCTCAGGGTACTCATGACCGCCGCCAGAATGGCCGACAGCAAGACACCGGCAATCCACGGGTTGAACAGCAGCTTGGCCAGCTCAATAAACACCCGCTCAGGGTTTTCGTTGACCGGGCCTGCCACGTCCGGGTGCGCCGAGAAGTAAGCAATACCGAAGAAGCCGACGGCAACGGTGCCGACCAGGCACAGGATCATCCAGGTCATGGAGATGCGACGTGCGTTGGCGATCGACTTCACCGAGTCTGCGGCCATGAAGCGCGCCAGAATGTGCGGCTGGCCAAAGTAGCCCAGGCCCCACCCCATCAGCGAGATGATGCCGATAAAGGTAGTGCCTTTGAGCATGTCAAAGTTGGCCGGATCCTTGGCTTCGATCGCAAGGAACGTGGTGTCAACGCCACCGGTTGCCAGCAATACGATGATCGGGGTGAGGATCAGCGCAAAAATCATCAGGGTGGCTTGCACGGTGTCTGTCCAGCTCACCGCCAAAAAGCCGCCGACGAAGGTGTAGGCAATAGTCGCCGCAGCACCGGCCCACAGGGCTGTTTCGTACGACATACCAAAGGTGCTTTCAAACAGACGAGCACCGGCCACCACGCCCGAGGCGCAGTAAATGGTGAAGAACACCAGAATCACTACCGCCGAGATAATCCGCAGCAGCCCGCTTTTGTCTTCGAAACGGCTGGCAAAGTAGTCCGGCAAAGTCAGCGCATCACCGTTGTGCTCGGTCTGCACCCGCAGGCGCCCGGCCACAAACAGCCAGTTCAAATACGCACCGACCACCAGGCCGATGGCAATCCAGCTTTCGGACAGGCCGGACATGTATATGGCACCCGGCAAGCCCATCAGCAGCCAGCCGCTCATGTCAGAGGCGCCAGCGGACAACGCGGTGACCACGCTGCCCAGGCTGCGACCGCCGAGAATGTAGTCCGACAGGTTATTGGTGGAGCGATAAGCCATAAAGCCAATCAGCACCATTGCCGCGATATAGATCACGAACGTGATCAGGGTTGGGTTACTTACACTCATTGCATTAAGCCCTGGCATTGTTTTTATCGTTGACGGCCGCCTGACCGCACATTCACAAACGTTTTGTCTGAGACGGTTAACCAGGCTGCGCATTTATGACTGACGCTTCTCCAGGAAAATCGTCAGCCGTAGAACCTTGTGGGTTCAAAGGGTCACACCTAAGTCGCGAATGCTATGCAACAACGCAAATCAGGTGCAACCAATTTCTGCCTTGCCAGTTGCACCTTGTCGCGCCTTTCGCTTCTTTTTCGACGCAAAAGCACCCCGTATCAATCTAAAACCACACATTCCTTGTAGGAGCGAGCTTGCCTCGCGATCTTTTACAAGAGCACCCAATCTCGAGATAAACGAACTCCTACAGGTAAGGAAAAAAATTCCGATGAAACCGGGTTGCACCTAGTTGCACCCAATTCAGCGCAGCGCTAATCTTGCCGCCAGCTGCTGCCGCGCCCATGTGGCACCCATGAGGATAAAAAAATGGCTACCACCACCCTTGGGGTCAAACTCGATGACCCAACCCGCGAGCGCCTGAAGGCTGCTGCGGCCTCGATTGATCGCACGCCACACTGGCTGATCAAACAGGCAATTTTCAATTACCTGGAAAAACTCGAGGGTGGTGCAACCCTGGCCGAGTTGAACGGTGTGCCAGCTGGCACCAGCGATGACGCTGATGACACAAACACCGATCACACCCACCAATGCTTCCTGGAATTTGCTGAAAGCATCTTGCCGCAGTCAGTCCTGCGCGCAGCCATTACTTCGGCTTACCGCCGCCCTGAACCCGAAGTGGTGCCGATGCTGCTGGAGCAGGCGCGTCTGTCTGCGCCGATGGCCGAAGCCACCCAGACCCTGGCCGCCTCAATTGCTGAAAAACTGCGCAATCAAAAGAGCGCCAGCGGCCGTGCCGGTATCGTGCAAGGCCTGCTGCAAGAGTTCTCGCTGTCGTCCCAAGAAGGCGTGGCCCTGATGTGCCTGGCCGAAGCGCTGCTGCGCATCCCGGACAAAGGCACCCGTGACGCCCTGATCCGCGACAAAATCAGCACCGGCAACTGGCACCCGCACTTGGGCAACAGCCCGTCGCTGTTCGTCAACGCAGCCACCTGGGGCCTGTTGCTGACCGGCAAACTGGTGTCGACGCACAACGAAGCAGGCCTGACCTCCTCCCTGAGCCGCATCATCGGCAAAAGCGGCGAGCCGATGATCCGCAAGGGCGTAGACATGGCCATGCGCCTGATGGGCGAGCAATTTGTGACCGGCGAAACCATCGCTGAAGCACTGGCCAACGCCACGCGTTTTGAAGCCAAGGGCTTCCGTTACTCCTACGACATGCTCGGCGAAGCCGCACTGACCGAACATGACGCGCAAAAGTACCTCGCCTCGTACGAACAAGCCATCCACTCGATCGGCAAAGCCTCTAACGGTCGTGGCATTTATGAAGGCCCGGGCATTTCGATCAAGTTGTCGGCCCTGCACCCGCGCTACAGCCGCGCCCAGTACGAACGCGTGATGGACGAACTGTACCCGCGCCTGCTGTCGCTGACATTGCTGGCCAAGAAATATGACATCGGCCTCAACATCGACGCCGAAGAAGCTGACCGCCTGGAACTGTCCCTCGACCTGCTTGAGCGTCTGTGCTTTGAACCAGAGCTGAGCGGCTGGAACGGCATCGGTTTCGTCATCCAGGCTTACCAGAAGCGCTGCCCGTACGTGATCGACTACGTGATCGATCTGGCCCGCCGCAGCCGTCACCGTCTGATGATCCGCCTGGTGAAAGGCGCCTACTGGGACAGCGAAATCAAGCGCGCCCAAGTCGAAGGCCTGGAAGGCTACCCGGTGTACACGCGCAAGGTGTACACCGACGTGTCCTACGTTGCCTGCGCGAAAAAACTGCTGGCCGTCCCCGAAGCGATCTACCCGCAGTTCGCCACGCACAACGCCCACACCTTGTCGGCCATTTACCACATCGCCGGTCAGAACTATTACCCGGGCCAGTACGAGTTCCAATGCTTGCACGGCATGGGTGAACCGCTGTACGAACAAGTTGTAGGCAAGATTTCCGAAGGCAAGCTGAACCGTCCGTGCCGTGTGTACGCTCCGGTCGGCACCCACGAAACCTTGCTGGCTTACCTGGTGCGTCGCCTGCTGGAAAACGGCGCGAACACCTCGTTTGTTAACCGCATTGCCGACCATTCGATCTCGATTCATCAGTTGGTGGCCGACCCTGTCATCCAGATCGAGCAAATGGCCACGGCAGAAGGCAGCTTCGGCTTGCCGCACCCGCGCATTCCGTTGCCGCGTGACTTGTATGGCAGCGAACGCGCCAACTCCAGCGGCATTGACATGGCCAACGAACACCGTCTGGCATCGTTGTCCTGTGCCCTGCTGGCCACCGCTCACAACGACTGGAAAGCCGCGCCGATCCTGGGATGCACCTCCAGCACCCAAGTCCCGGCCGCCGTGCTCAACCCGGCCGACCTGCGTGATGTGGTCGGCTATGTACAAGAAGCCACGGTTGAAGACGCAGACAACGCGATCCAGTGCGCGCTGAACGTTGCGCCGATCTGGCAGGCCACCCCGCCGACCGAACGTGCCGCCATCCTGGAACGCGCCGCCGACCAGATGGAAGCCGAGATTCAGCCGCTGATGGGCCTGCTGGCCCGCGAAGCTGGCAAGACCTACGCCAACGCCATTGCGGAAGTCCGCGAAGCGGTCGACTTCCTGCGCTACTACGCCGTGCAGGCGCGCAATGACCTGACCAACGACGCCCACCGCCCGCTGGGCCCTGTGGTGTGCATCAGCCCGTGGAACTTCCCGCTGGCGATTTTCAGTGGCCAAGTGGCCGCAGCGCTGGCCGCCGGTAACCCGGTACTGGCCAAACCTGCCGAGCAGACACCGCTGGTGGCCGCCCAGGCCGTGCGTATCCTGCTGGAAGCCGGTATTCCAGAAGGCGTGCTGCAACTGCTGCCAGGCCGTGGCGAAACCGTGGGCGCGCGCCTGGTCGGTGACGATCGGGTCAAAGGCGTGATGTTCACCGGCTCCACCGAAGTCGCTCGCCTGCTGCAACGCAACATCGCCGGCCGTCTGGACGCTCAAGGTCGCCCAATCCCGCTGATCGCTGAAACCGGCGGCCAGAACGCCATGATTGTCGACTCCTCGGCCCTGACCGAACAAGTGGTCATCGACGTGGTGTCCTCGGCGTTCGACAGCGCCGGTCAGCGCTGCTCGGCACTGCGCGTGCTGTGCTTGCAGGAAGATTCGGCAGACCGCGTCATCGAAATGCTCAAAGGTGCCATGGCCGAATCGCGCATGGGCAACCCGGAGCGGTTGAGCGTGGACATTGGCCCGGTGATCGATGCCGAAGCCAAGGCCGGGATCGAGAAACACATCCAGGGCATGCGCGACAAAGGCCGCAACGTTTTCCAGATGGCCATTGCCGACATCGAAGAGTCCAAGCGCGGCACCTTCGTGATGCCGACCCTGATCGAGCTGGAAAGTTTCGACGAACTGGAGCGCGAAATCTTCGGCCCGGTTCTGCACGTGGTGCGCTACAAGCGCAAAGACATCGACCAGTTGATCGCCCAGATCAACGCATCGGGCTACGGCCTGACCCTGGGCGTGCATACCCGCATCGACGAAACCATTGCCAAAGTGGTCAACAACGTCAACGCCGGTAACGTGTACGTCAACCGCAACATCGTCGGTGCCGTGGTCGGCGTGCAGCCGTTCGGCGGCGAAGGTTTGTCGGGTACTGGTCCGAAAGCCGGTGGCCCGCTGTACCTGTTCCGCCTGCTGTCGACGCGCCCAAGCGATGCCATCGAGCAATCGTTCGCCAAAGTCGACGCCATCAGCGCGCCAGACACCCAAGCCCGCGAAGCCTTGAGCAAGCCGCTCAAGGCCCTGCAAGCCTGGGCACAAAGCAATCAACACGCGGCGCTGGCCGAACTGTGCAGCGAATTCGCCGCCCACTCGCAAAGCGGCATCACCCGCCTGCTCAACGGCCCGACCGGCGAGCGCAACAGCTACGCCATCTTGCCGCGCGAATACGTGCTGTGCCTGGCCGACACTGAAGCCGACCTGCTGACCCAACTGGCTGGCGTCTTGGCTGTGGGCAGCTCGGCGGTACTGCCGGACAGCGATCTGGGCAAAGCCCTGTTTGCCCGTCTGCCAAAAGAGGTGCAAGCGCGCATCAAGCGCGTAGCGGACTGGACCAAGGACGACGTTGTTTTCGACGCGGTCCTGCACCACGGCGACAGCGACCAGCTGCGCGAGGTGTGCCAGCAAGTGGCCAAACGTGCAGGCGCCATTGTCGGCGTGCAAGGGTTGTCCCAAGGCGAAACCAACATCGCCCTGGAGCGCCTGGTGATCGAACGCGCACTGAGCGTCAACACCGCTGCTGCGGGTGGTAACGCGAGCTTGATGACCATCGGTTAAACGCCGAGCTACAAAAAACCGGGCACCTGTGAGGGCGCCCGGTTTTTTTTGTGCGCCAAAAACGCCGACGCTATGTATTGAAACTAGACACCCACCGCTCAGAAAACATCAGGGAACAGGATGTAAGCAGCTAAAAGCCATAACCCCCATACAAAACCACCCACTCCGACCCACACACCATTGGCAAACGTTAAGGTCGAATTGGATTGAGCGGCAGGGTCATGTTCCAAAAAATTAATCGCGCGCTGAGCGCCCACCAACAAGAAACCCAACACGCCCATCAGAAGCAGGCTGATTACAATAACCCACGGCGCCCAGAACTCGTCGATAGGCATGAAAGCAAAAAAAACGGAAACCACCCAGACCGTAAAAATCAAGATCCCACGCGTTACAGGAAACCAACGATAAGTACGGCCCGACTCAGACAGCGCCTTCTGGACCTTCCCAAACAGGGAAAAAATCATGATTACGCCAGCCAGCGCACGTACACCCGACCACACTTTCACCCCTGTCGCCTTCCGATACTGCTTCCAGTTTTCAAAAAACCAGACAATCAAATAGAAACCCATTGTCATGAAATAAAGCAGCAAGAATTTTCTGATCGACACCACATAGAACGTTTGTTTTTTAACCTCTGAGGCCGGGCCTGGATGAGCACAATGGTCGTCACTTATCGCGGAGGAAGACATTTAAACCTCAATAGTTAATGAAATTAAAAGACGCATAACTCGAAACTTTCAGGTAGTCCGGCCCATGGAGCTATCGCTTATCGCCACCCAGCAAATTGATCGCACGCTGAGCCCCCATAAACAGATAGCCGCTAAAGGCAATCAAAACAGCCTCGGCCACATAGACGCACACCATGCCCAACGGTCGATCAGGAAAGGTGAACAACAGCACCGAGAGCATCACCAGCAGCATGATCAGTAATGCCCGGCTTTCGGGGTACCAGCGATGGGGTTGCTGCGCTCTGTCCAGAGCGTTTTGCACTTTGTCGAACAGCTCCAGAACAAAAAAAGGCCAGAGCAGGCCGCGTACCACCGGTGTAATCGCAGCGCCGGTGTGGGCTTTGTAAGAGGCCCAGTTGCGGTAAGACCAATAGAACAAGTAACAACCGCCTGTCAGTACATACAGCAGCAGGAAGTGCGGAATTGCCACGGTGTACAATGCACCGGGCCTGTCATCAGTCGCAATTGTGGGCTTCATGACGTGTCCATGGCTAAACAGAGCCGTGAGTAGACACAATTTGGCTAACATTAAAATGCAGGCCGGCTCCAATTCTTGTGTAAGAAAAAGCCATTTCCTCCGTCACTCAACAGACACAAGGCGGCAATGGACTACAGAACACATCGCAGCACGTGCCTCACCCGCAACGAAGCACCCTGAAAAGCTTTTTGACAGCGCGCCAATAACGCAGGTTAGAATCGCTGGCACGTAGCCTGCATGGGTACGCCCTGTCTTTTCTGTTTTTTATGGAGTACTGCCTTTGAATGCGACGACCATCAACAGCCTGTTCTTGATCGGCGCGTTGCTGGTAGGCGCAAGTATTCTGGTCAGCTCTTTGTCTTCACGCCTGGGCATCCCGATTCTGGTGATTATCCTGGCCGTGGGCATGGCCGCCGGTGTTGATGGCGGCGGTATCATCTTTGACAACTACCCCACAGCGTACCTGGTGGGCAACCTCGCCCTGGCGGTGATTTTGCTCGACGGCGGCTTGCGCACGCGGGTCTCCAGTTTCCGCGTGGCGTTGTGGCCTGCCCTCTCGCTGGCCACCGTGGGGGTGATGATCACCACCGGGCTGACCGGCCTGGTGGCAGCCTGGCTGTTTAACCTCAATTTGATTCAGGGCCTGTTGATCGGCGCCATTGTCGGCTCCACCGATGCCGCCGCGGTGTTCTCGCTGCTGGGCGGCAAGGGCTTGAACGAACGGGTCTCGGCCAGCCTTGAGATCGAATCCGGGAGCAACGACCCGATGGCGGTGTTCCTTACCGTCACCCTGATCGACATGCTCGCCAGCGGCGAGACCACGCTGCATGCCAGCCTGCTCCTGGATTTGCTGCGCGAGTTCGGCATCGGCGCCATTGTCGGCCTGGCCGGTGGCTGGCTGATGCTGCAAATGGTTAACCGCATCCACTTGGCCAACGGCCTGTACCCGATTCTGGTCATCGCTGGCGGGCTGGTGGTGTTTGCCTTGACCAACGCCCTGCACGGCAGCGGCTTTTTGGCGGTGTACCTGTGCGGTCTGGTGCTGGGCAACAGCCCGATCCGCAGCCGCCACGGCATTTTGCACATGCTTGACGGTATGGCCTGGCTGGCGCAAATCGGCATGTTCCTGGTGCTGGGCCTGCTGGTCACGCCACATGACCTGCTGCCGATTGCAGTGCCTGCGCTGCTCCTGGCCCTGTGGATGATTCTGTTCGCCCGCCCGCTGTCGGTATTCGTCGGCCTGCTGCCCTTCAAGGCCTTCCACGGGCGCGAAAAAGCCTTTATTTCGTGGGTCGGCCTGCGCGGCGCGGTGCCGATTATTCTGGCGGTGTTCCCGCTGATGGCGGGATTGCCGAACGCGCAGCTGTATTTCAACCTCGCCTTCTTTATCGTGCTGGTGTCCCTTTTGGTGCAGGGCACAAGCCTGCCGTGGGTGGCCAAGCTGCTCAAGGTCACCGTACCGCCAGACCTCGCGCCTATCTCCCGCTCCGCCCTGGAAGTACACGTGACCAGCGAGTGGGAGCTGTTCGTTTATCGGCTGGACGCACAAAACTGGTGCATCGGCGCGGCCCTGCGCGAACTGAAAATGCCCGAGGGCACGCGTATCGCCGCTTTGTTTCGCGACCAGACGTTGCTCCATCCGTCGGGTAGCACCACGCTGGAAATCGGCGATTTGCTCTGTGTGATCGGCCATGAACACAACTTGCCAGCCCTGGGCAAACTGTTCAGCCAGCCGCCAACTCGCGGGCTGGACCTGCGCTTTTTTGGCGACTTTGTACTCGAAGGCGATGCCCAGCTGGGCGCCGTCTCGGCACTTTACGGCCTGAAGCTCGATGGCATCAGCCCGGACATTCCGCTCAGCAGCTTTATTGCGCAAAAAGTCGGCGGCGCGCCGGTTGTCGGCGACCAGGTCGAGTGGAACAACACCATCTGGACCGTCGCGGTCATGGACGGGAACAAGATAGGCAAAGTGGGCGTCAGATTCCCCGAAGGAAGTGCCCCGGGACCGGGGTTGTTCCTCTAAACTCCAAATTTCCTACGCTTGCTTGACCGGATTCTATGCCAACTCTGCGCACGTTCTTCGCAACAGTCCTGCTCGGCCTGAGCCTTTCCGTTGGCCCGGTTTACGCGGGTGATCCGCCTTCGGCCGAGGCCGTGCAGCTCAGCCTGGACAAAATAGCCGACCGCAAACTGCCCGACGCCGACCAGAAAGCCTTGCAGACCGTACTCGAGCAAACCTTGAGCTTTCTGGCCAACAAAAGCGACTACGAACAGCGCCTGATCGAGGTCAAAGACCAGCTCCACAGTGCCCCGCGCCAAACCATCGATAACCAGCGCGAACTGGCCCGCCTCAAGGCCAGCAAAGTGGTGCCCATCGAGCAGCGCTACGCAACGCTGTCGGTGCAGCAACTGGAACAAATGCTCGCCGACCGCACCACCGAGCAAGGTGAGTTGCAAAAGGCCCTGGCCAGCGCCAACACCCAGAGCATCGCCGCCCAGACCCGCCCCGAGCGCGCCCAGGCCGAGATCAGCAACAGCCAGACCCGCATTCAGCAGATCGGCAACATCCTCAAAGTCGGCCGCGACAACGGCAAATTGCTCACTGCCGATCAACGCAACCAGCTCAGTGCCGAATCGGCAGCGCTCACCGCGTTGATCGCACTGCGCCGTCAGGAGCTGGCCGGCAACAGCCAACTGCAAGACCTGAGCGGCAGCCAGCACGACCTGCTGCTGGAAAAAACCACTCGCCAGGACCAAGAAATCCAGGACCTGCAAACCCTGATCAACAAGAAGCGCCTGGCCCAGTCGCAACAGACCGTGACCGAACAATCGATTGAGGCGCAAAAGTCTGGCAGCAGCAGCTTGCTGGCCACCGAAAGCGCGACCAACCTCAGGCTCTCCGATTACCTGTTACGCAGCACCGACCGGCTCAACGTGGTCACCCAGCAGAACCTTGAAACCAAGCAGCAGTTGGACAACGTCACCCAAAGTGACCAGGCCCTGGATGAGCAAATTAATGTCCTGCGGGGCAGTTTACTGCTGTCCAAAATCCTCTATCAGCAGAAACAAGCCCTGCCGCGCCTGCAAAAGATGGACAAGAATCTGGCCGATGAAATCGCCGATATCCGCTTGTACCAATTTGAGATCAACCAACAGCGCGAGCTGATCAGCAACCCGATTGCCTACGTCGACAACCTGCTGTCGACCCAGCCCGCCGACCAAGTGACGCCGCAACTGCGCAAAACCCTGCTCGAACTGGTCAACACTCGCAGCGACCTGCTGGACCGTTTGAACCGTGAACTCAGCTCGCTGCTCAGCGAGTCGATCAACCTGCAACTGAACCAAAAGCAACTGCTCAGCACCGCGCAGGGCCTGAGGGCGACGCTGGATGAGCAGATGTTCTGGATCCCCAGCAACAAGCCGCTGGATCTGGACTGGCTGGAATCGGCCCCGCGCCACCTTAAGCAACAACTTGTCACCCTGCCGTGGGGTTCCAGCGTCACCGAGCTGGCCGAAGGCCTGATCCAGCGGCCGCTGCTGTTTTTGCCTTTTGTGCTGGTGATGATCGCCCTGCTGTGGAAGCGCCGCTACCTGTACAACAAGCTCAACGATATCCATAAGGACATTGGCCACTTCAAGCGCGACAGCCAGTGGCACACGCCGCTGGCGATCCTCATCAACATCTTGCTGGCGATGCCGGTTTCACTGGCCCTGGCCCTGTGCGGGTACGCCTTGCAAACCGATGCCCGCGGCATGAACGCCAACACTGGCGCAGCCTTGATGCAAATGGCCGAAGCCTGGCTGGTGTTCTACACCGCTTACCGGATTCTGGCGCCGGGCGGCGTAGCCGAATTGCATTTTCGCTGGGAGAAACCGCTGGTTGCCTTCCTGCAAAACTGGATCCGCAGACTCGGCCTGGTGGTGCTGGCACTGGTGGCCGTGGTCGCCTTTGCCGAACAGCAACCGGCGGCGCTGGCCGACGACGTGCTGGGCATCCTCGTGGTGTTGACGTGCTACGCCACCATGGCGTGGCTGCTGTGCCGCCTGATCCTCAACGACCAGACCGAGAAAAAAGCCTACCGCGTGCGCAAGCTGCTTGGTTTCGCGTTCGCCCTGCTGCCCCTCGCACTGTTTGTGGCAGTGTGTTTTGGCTACTACTACACCGCGCTCAAACTCAGCGACCGACTTATTAACACCCTGTACCTGCTGATGCTCTGGCTGGTGGTTGAAGCCACCTTTGTGCGCGGCCTCTCGGTCGCGGCGCGGCGACTGGCTTACCAGCGGGCTTTGGCCAAGCGCCAGGCGGCCAAGGAAGCCGGGGAAGGCAACGACGCCATCGTTGAAGAGCCGACACTGGACATCGAACAGGTCAACCAGCAATCGCTGCGCCTGATTCGTCTGGCCTTGCTCGCGGCCTTTATCGGGGTGCTGTATTGGGTCTGGGCCGACTTGATTTCGGTCTTTTCCTACCTCGACAACATCACGCTGTACGAATACACCAGCGGTACCGGCGCCAACATGAGCATGGTGCCCATCAGCATTGGTGACGTGCTGGGCGCGTTGATCATCGTCGGCATCAGCATTGCCCTGGCGCGCAACCTGCCCGGTTTGCTTGAAGTGCTGGTGCTGTCACGGTTAGACCTGGCGCAAGGCAGCGCCTACGCCACCACCACGCTGCTGACCTACGTGATCATCGGCGTCGGCTTTGTCGCCACGCTCTCAACCCTGGGCGTGAGCTGGGACAAGCTGCAATGGCTGGTGGCAGCCCTCTCGGTGGGCCTGGGCTTCGGGATGCAGGAGATCTTCGCCAACTTTATCTCCGGCATCATGATCCTCTTCGAGCGCCCGGTGCGCATTGGCGACACCATCACCATCGGCAACCTGTCGGGCACCGTGAGCAAGATCCGCATCCGCGCGACCACCATCACAGACTTCGACCGCAAAGACATCATTGTCCCGAACAAAACCTTTATCACCGGGCAACTGATCAACTGGTCGCTGACCGACACCATCACCCGCGTGACCCTCAAGCTGGGCGTTGATTACGGCTCTGACCTGGACCTGGTCAAGAGCCTGCTGCTCAAGGCCGCGCAAGAAAACCCCCGCGTGCTCAAAGAGCCCGAGCCGCATGTGTACTTCTTGAGCTTCGGGCAAAGCACGCTGGACCACGAACTGCGCATGCACGTGCGTGACCTGGGCGACCGCAATCCGGTGATCGACGAAGTGAACCGCTTTATCAACCGCGAGTTCAAGGCACACAACATCAACATCTCGTTCCAGCAGATGGAGGTGTACCTCAAGAACACCAGCAACCAGGAATACAAACTGGTGCCCATGGACCTGCCAACGCCGGAACAAAAGCCCCTGCCGGGTAAGCCCGACTAACATGCATTTTGCTGGAGACGGCCATTGAAAGCCCTCGACGAACTGACCTTTGACAACCGTTTCGCCCGCCTGGGTGACGCGTTTTCAACCCACGTGCTGCCCGACCCTCTCGACGCACCACGGCTGGTGGTCGCCAGCGATGCGGCAATGGCCTTGCTCGACCTGGACCCGGCCGTGGCCCACGACCCGGTGTTTGCCCAACTGTTTGGCGGCCATACCTTATGGGCCGATGCCGAGCCACGGGCGATGATCTATTCCGGCCACCAGTTCGGCTCGTACAACCCGCAACTGGGCGATGGCCGCGGGCTGTTGCTGGGCGAAGTCTACAACCAGGCGGGCAAGCATTGGGACCTGCACCTCAAAGGAGCCGGCATGACGCCCTACTCGCGCATGGGCGATGGCCGTGCAGTGCTGCGCTCATCGATCCGCGAGTTTCTCGCCAGCGAAGCCCTGCACGCGCTGGGTATTCCCACCAGTCGCGCCCTGTGCGTGATCGGCTCCGACACCCCGGTGTGGCGTGAAAAACAGGAACGCGGCGCCATGGTGCTGCGCCTGGCGCACAGCCATATCCGCTTCGGGCACTTTGAATACTTTTACTACACCAAACGCCCAGAACAACAAAAGCAACTGGCCGACCACGTGCTGACCCTGCACTACCCTGAATGCCTGGAGCAGCCGGAGCCCCATCTGGCGATGTTCCGCGAAATCGTCGAGCGCAACGCTGAACTGATCGCCAAATGGCAGGCCTACGGTTTTTGTCACGGGGTGATGAACACCGACAACATGTCGATTCTGGGCATTACCTTCGACTTCGGCCCGTTCGCCTTCCTCGACGACTTCGACGCGCAGTTCATCTGCAACCACTCCGACCACCAGGGGCGCTACTCCTTCAGCAACCAGGTGCCCATCGGCCAGTGGAACCTCAGCGCCCTGGCCCAGGCACTGACACCGTTTATCAGCGTTGACGCCCTGCGTGAAACATTGGGCTTGTTCTTGCCGCTGTACCAGGCGCACTACCTCGACCTGATGCGCCGCCGCCTGGGCCTGACCACCGTCGAAGACGGTGATCAAAAACTGATCGAAGACCTGCTGCAACGCATGCAAGGCAGCGCCATCGACTACACCCTGTTCTTCCGCCGCCTGGGCGACGAACCGGCAGAGCACGCGATTGCCCGCCTGCGCGACGACTTTATCGACCTCAAGGGGTTTGACGAATGGGCCGCGCAGTACCTCGCCCGTGTGGCCCGCGACGGCGAGCAAAACCAACAGCAACGCCGCGAACGCATGCACGCGGTCAACCCGCTGTACATCCTGCGCAACTACCTGGCACAAAAAGCCATCGACGCCGCCGAAGCCGGGGATTACAGCGAAGTACGGCGCCTGCACAGCGTCCTGACCCAACCGTTCACCGAACAACCGGGCATGCAACCCTACGCCGAACGCCCACCCGAGTGGGGCAAGCATCTAGAGATCAGTTGCTCCTCTTAAAAAGATCGCGAGCAAGCTCGCTCCTACAGATAGGTGGCGTATGAGCGGGCAGCACTTGTTCCTCTTGTAGGAGCAAGCTTGCTCGCGATATTTTGATCTTTAAAAAGTCGCGAGACATGCACGATTTGATCGAATAACCCTGCTGAAGGGCAGAATCAATCCCCAGCAGCGAGTTCCAAATTAAAAAACGCAGGCCCGTCCTTACAAAAGTTAATACCAGCAGCAATAACAATACCGGCAAGTGACATCAAACCGGCCTCTTGCGAACCATAAATAATTAACACAAGAAGGTTATTAGCAAACCATAACACACAGAACACCAGCATACTCTTGCCGTAATTTGCCTGCCTATCCATGTACTTAGTCATATACGTTTGATCACCCACGCTCGCCTCAAGCCGCACATCACAAGCAGCACAATTAACGCACTGACCTTTCGCCAAATCATGAACACACTGATGATTAAATTTCTGCTCAGCAGCACACCCAACACACTTAAACGTGAACTTCGCACACTCCTGCAACAGCGGGTCATCCTTTCCTTCGACAGCGGCCATTATTTGCCAACCTTTTATTCGTTATTTATGTTCAAGGCGCCACAACCGGCGATCGCGACGTTTCATTTCATGCTGACTAAGCTTTTTTAGTGACACATACACTTAAGCTTTATTTCTCTCGTGTACTTTTGTAGAAATAAATATCAGACATCCGTATTACGCAGGCAAGAAGACTGATCCCATTAGTTCACTCAAAGCCCACAACCAAAAAAATGAGGACGGGGAGGTAATGCATACTTATTTTAGTAATTATTTATCATCGTTCACGAGCGCTCTGTCTTGCACGTTGATTCAACGGAATCGAGCTGTATAGCGACATCAATAGTGACGGGCTTACTGTTATTTAACGCGTATGAAATCAATAGCCCTACACTGGTCATCAAAACAGATATTTGTGTATTAACAAACAGGGCAACCATCAAAGAAACCGAAAACCACACTGTCGCAAAAGGAACAATAAATCCTCCGCTACCGCTGAGGCTTTTATGAACGATTCTCAAATCTGCTTGATCATAGGGCCCCGCTTTAACAGACACCTGACAAAGAGGGCACTTTATAGAGTTATCATTCGCCAATAAAAAAGATTCTTCTAGACTTATGCTGATCTGCCGTTTACACGCACAACATTTGAAGTCCGCATAGCTAAACTTCAGCAGCTCTGTTTCTGGCACTTGATCTACTTGCCGGGTCATTATTCAGCCCTGCCCAACTGGATTTTCTGGCTCTAAATCAAGCCGCACAAATGAAACATCCTTCAACGCTGGCACGGCAGACACCAACACTAAAAAGGTAAAAAAATAACTCACAAAGGCCAAGCCGCTGCCCCATTGCAACAAGACCCATATATTGAGTAACGGCAAGCCAATGGTTAAACAACCAAACATTAAAATCCGCCGTCTATTCTTGCTTTTTACCGCGACCAACTTGGCCAGGTCATGTTCTTTGAACACCAAGCCATGCGAGCACTGCGGGCATGCCACCTTACCGGACTCCATAAAAGCATCTACCTGCTCAGTCGTCAGCTCAAAATCGTTCTTACAGTGCACGCAGCGAAAATGGGCTTCCTGAGACATTGCCATTAACAACTCCTTTATTTAGACACGCCAAATTAATCGCCAGACTGAACGCTCAAGTCTGAGCATCTTCTTTCGAACAGTGAAAGAGGCTTAAATCACAGGCGTAGGAGAATAGAGGGATAGTGTGTGAAGTAATGTCGGCCCTAAGATAAACATACGTAAGATTTTTCGTTTATTTATCGAGTTCTTAATAGCGCCACTCATAGGTATGAGCCCAGCTTTGCGCACTCTTTTAGCACTGCGAGAGACGTATTCGTCTGAAGTCAGGGAAGCGGACTACCTGCCAACCGATTGACCCTCTGTGCGCCAGCCCCTATCCTCGCCGACGTCACGACACATTCGTGACCGGATTTGACGGTCCGCATCATAAAAGAAGAATCAGCGATCACAATCGCTGTGTTCACGCCTGTCTGTGCTCGATTAAATCGTGTTATGGCAGCTGTGCGTGGGGCACTCTCGAGTGCGCCGGGTTTCTTCTTTTAACCGGTCCGTCAACCCGCGCACAGTTGCCACCCAATTCGTTTGACGGCGAACGGCGGTAACTCCAAACCCTAAAAGGAGTCACACCATGCCTTGTTTCACTCAAACACCAACCCCATTCGGCCACAGCCTGACCGGCGATTGCCTGTTCAGCGTTAACGCCGGTATCCCCATCAAGCTCGCGCTGGAACTGGCAGCCCAATTACTCAGCAGCGCCACGGTTCTCTGTGCCGAAAGCCAGGTCGCCAGCCCTCAAACCAGCCACAGCCTGACGTTTGCCAGCTTGCAACTGGTGGAAATGAGCAAAGGCCTGGTGGATGCCACGCTGGACGGCGTATTGCAGGCCGACACCCTCAAATAAACATCTCTACCGGCACTTTAAAGTGATCTGCCAGCCAGCGAATTTGCCGCACGTTGAGCTGACGCTTGCCGCTGAGGATTTCGGATACCACCGACTGCGTGCCCACGCCCGGCAGATCACTCTGGTTCAGCCCATGCTCTTGCATCACTGAGCGCAGCACATCAACACCACTGACCTTGGGCATCGGCCGATGCTCAAGGCAGCCCAGGCACATTGTGAGCAGATACGTCACAGCCAGTGGCGGGAGGGGGCAACATCTGCTGAACTGCACCTTTTACGCGACGTGCTCATTTTTGCAGGAGTGCGCCACTGCAATTTCCGGAGTGTTTGAAATGACTGACCCGCTGGTTATCCCCTGCCCTCACTGCAACGGCCTTAACCGTATCCCCGCTGCGCGCGTGGGCGAGCACCCCAAGTGTGGGCGCTGCAAGAATGAGGTGCTGATCGCCAAGCCTTTCGATCTGAAACAAACCGATTACGCCAGCCAGATCAAAGGTGATCTGCCGCTGCTGGTGGATGTATGGGCTGAATGGTGTGGGCCGTGCAAGGCTTTTGCGCCGGTGTTTGAACAGGCGGCCAGCCAATTGGTGGGCGTGTGCCGGTTGGCCAAGCTCGACAGCGATGCCAACCAGCAACTGTCAGGGCAACTGGGCATTCGCTCGATTCCGAGCCTGATCCTGTACAAAAACGGCCAGGAAGTCGCCCGTCAAAGCGGCGCCTTCCCGTTGCAACAGCTCAAGGCCTGGCTGCAAAGCCACGGCGTGCGTGCTTAAGCGTTTTGGTCCAGGTAATCGTGTAGCTCAACAAATTGCTGGGTCAGCTTGTGCCGTGGTTCGAAATACACCAGCGGCTGGCTGGCCTGATGCGACTCGCGCATTTTGACTGAGCTGGTGAGGTACACCGGCAGCACGGGCAGGCCTTCGGCAATCAACTCATCGAGCATTTGCTGGGGCAGGCTGGCGCGGGCCTGGAACTGGTTGACCACAATGCCTTCAACCAGCAGGTCTTCGTTGTGGTCCTCTTTCAGCTCTTCAATTTCGCTCAGCAGGCCGTACAACGCCTGACGCGAAAAGCTGTCGCAGTCGAAGGGGATCAATACACGATCACAGGCGATCAATGCCGATACCGCATAAAAGTTCAGCGCAGGCGGCGTGTCGATATAAATGCGGTCGTAGTCTTCAGCCAAGTCATCCAGCAGCTTTTTGAGCTTGTTGATCTTGTGCTTGGCCTCAAGCTTGGGCTGCAAGTCTGCCAGTTCGGCCGTGGCGGTAATGATGTGCAGGTTGTCGAAGGGCGTTTCGTAAATATCGACCCGATTCTTCTTCGAGCCCACGCTGGCAGACAAGCTGTGCTTGAAGAACTCGGCGATGCCCATCGGGATGTCATCACCCGTGAGCCCTGTGAGGTATTGAGTGGAGTTGGCCTGAGCATCCAGATCGACCAACAGAGTGCGATACCCCTCGCTGGCACTGACGGCCGCCAGGTTACAAGCGATGCTGGACTTGCCCACACCACCTTTTTGGTTGAACACCACGCGACGCATTTCAAAACCTCCGTGTATCAATAAGTGCCCGAGTGTAGATGCCCTGAGAACAACTTCGCTACCTTGCAGCGAAAAGAGCTACGAGACTAAAGCTCATTACTGAACATACGGACGAACTTATCTGGGCTTTGTGACATGTGGGGGGCTGTACACAACGCTCACCCCAGAAACGACAAAGGCGCCTCGCGGCGCCTTATTCACAAACAGACTGGCTTGTCATCGCGCGGTGTCTGTCCGGCTCGGTGATGGCTGGTTGCCCAGGATCCTCCGAGTCTCACAAGCCCCTTTCGGGAACGTGGCGAGTATTGCGCTGAAGGCCTCTTCTAGCAATCGCACGTTAGCTTTGTCAGTAACCTTTTGTGTCTAGTTTTGCTGGTAAGTCAGAGCGTCCGCAGGTCTCGTCTCTTTCCTTTGCAGGACTATTCCTAGAGAATCCCTTGGCCTTGCGCCTGCCTGTTTCGATCGCTAGCCTGCGGTTCGTCATCCCTCATGGATGGCCGGACGTGCAAGTTCGAATCGAAGTTAGAGCCAGACAATGACTGCCAGAAAAATCAGTTTCATGGTGGCTGTACGTGGGAGGTCTTCGGGCCTGCCGGAACTCCGCTCTATATCGACCGGTCTTGCACACCCGCGTACAGCTGCCACCCTCTTTGTGTGCAAGCAAATGGTGAAAGCTCCCAAACTTTTTAGCGGAGTAAAACCATGACTCACACACCCGAATACGAACAAAACCTCGAACACACTGACGAACTGTTGCGGTGCGCGCTTGCGACGGCGTATGCGTCGGCCGATAACCTGCAAGGCCTGAACCGCGACGTGGCGTTGGCGGTGGTGCATTTGATCCATCAGGTCAAAGCGTCTGTGGATACGTTATTGGCCGGGTAACAAACGCTCACCGGCTGCGATCTTTTGATCGTGGCCGTTGTGGAGGGTTTTGCGGCCGCTGCGCAGCCGATCGCAGCCTTCGTACCTCGTCAGCTCCTACAAGATTTGCGTGCGCCACACCACCCTGTAGGAGCGAGCTTGTCTCGCGATCTTTCGATCTTGGCCGTTGTGGGCGGTTTTGCGGCCACTGCGCGCCCGATCGCAGCCTTCGTACCTCGTCAGCTCCTACAAGGTTTGTGTGCGCCTACCGTTATGCGTTTGTGGGCTTCACCATCTTGCGTGTCACCAACTCCGCAAACGCTTTGGCCATTGGTGAGGGATTGCCTTTGCGTTGCACCAGCCACACGGCGGTGCTGGCGTCGGCGTCGAGCAGGGGGCGGTAGACCACGCCTTTGATGCGCATGTGCTGGAACGATGCGGGCAGTACGGACACGCCCAACCCCGCAGAGACCAAGCCAATGATGGTCATGGCTTCACCCGCTTCTTGGGCGATGTGCGGGCTGAAACCCGCCTGGCGCGCCAGGCTCAGCAGTTGTGCATATAACCCGCTGCCGTAGCTGCGCGGGAAGAAGACGAACGGTTCGTCAGCCAATGCCCCGATATAGAGGCCGTTTTCACTGCCTTCGGCCAGCGGATGTTCTGCCTGAATGACCGCCACCAAGGGCTCGCGGAACAGCTCCACACCCACCAACGAATCCGCCAGGGGGAATGGCCGCATGACGCCGATTTCTATCGACTCTTCTACCAGCGCCTCGGCCACGTCGCGGCTGCTCATTTCCAGGAGGTTTAAGTGCACCGCCGGGAAGGCCCGACGAAAGGCAAAAATGGCCTGCGGAATGCTGGAGTTGAACGGCGCTGAGGAGGTGAAGCCAATTTTCATTTCCCCCAGTTCGCCCAGTTGCGCACGGCGGGCGACGTCGGCGGCTTTATCCACCTGCGCCAGCACTTGGCGCGCTTCGTCAAGAAACAATCGCCCGGCTTCACTGAGGGCGACCCGACGGTTGGTACGTTCAAACAGCCGCGCCCCCAGCTCTTCTTCCAGCGCCTGTATTTGCTGGCTCAGCGGCGGTTGAGAGATGCCCAGCACCTGGGCGGCCCGGCCAAAGTGCAGTTCTTCGGCGACGGCGATGAAATAGCGTAAATGGCGCAGTTCCATGCAAGCTCCATTGAGTCGTTAAACCTATCAAACAGGTCGAATAATATATTGGAAAGAATCGTTAGGGGGCTATATTCTTTTGCCATTGCCGTTTGGCTATACGCGTTATGAGGTCCCCGTGAAAACTGCTGTCGCCCCGCTCGCTCACGAAATCCCGCCCACGGCGCTGGATGATGTTGTCGCTCAACTCAATGACGTCTTTATCGAGAAAGGCACGCCGATGTTCATGCGCACGGTGCTGGCACTGTTCTCGGGGGGCTTTGCGACGTTTGCCTTGCTGTATTGCGTGCAGCCGATGATGCCGATGCTGTCCCATGAATACGGGATCAACGCCGCGCAAAGCAGTCTGATTTTGTCGGTGGCCACCGGGATGCTGGCTATCGGTCTGTTGGTAACGGGGCCTATTTCTGATGCCATCGGGCGCAAGCCGGTGATGGTCTCGGCGCTGTTCAGCGCGGCGCTGTTCACTGTGCTCAGTGCGTGGATGCCCAGCTGGGAAGGCGTGCTGATAACCCGCGCGCTGGTGGGCTTGTCGCTGAGCGGGCTGGCCGCCGTTGCCATGACCTACTTGAGCGAGGAGATCCACCCGCAGCACATTGGCCTGGCGATGGGGTTGTACATCGGCGGCAATGCGATTGGCGGGATGAGCGGGCGTTTGATCACCGGCGTGTTGATCGACTTTGTCAGCTGGCACACGGCGATGCTGGTGATTGGCGGCCTGGCGTTGGTACTGGCCATGGTGTTTGTGAAGATCTTGCCGGAGTCGCGTAACTTCCGCCCGCAAACCATGAACCCGCGCAGCCTGTTGAACGGCTTCACCATGCACTTTCGTGACGCCGGTTTGCCATGGCTGTTTCTCGAAGCATTTTTGCTGATGGGCAGCTTTGTGACGCTGTTCAACTACATCGGTTATCGCTTGCTGGCCGACCCGTACAACATGAACCAGGCCGTGGTGGGTTTGCTCTCGGTGGTGTACCTGTCGGGCATTTACAGTTCGGCGCAGATTGGCGCACTGGCGGACAAACTGGGCCGTCGCAAGGTGCTGTGGGCAGTGATTGTGCTGATGCTGGCGGGCATCGCGTTGACGCTGTTCGAACCCATCGCACTGGTGATTATCGGCATGCTGTTGTTCACCTTTGGTTTCTTTGGTGCGCACTCAGTGGCCAGCAGCTGGATCGGCCGCCGTGCGACCAAAGCCAAGGGCCAGGCCTCGTCGCTGTACCTTTTTTGCTACTACGCCGGGTCGAGTGTGGCCGGGACCGCCGGGGGCTTTTTCTGGCACTACGCGGGCTGGAACGGCATCGGTGCGTTTATCGGCGGTTTGCTGGTGATTGCCTTGCTGGTGGCACTGCGTTTGGCCAAGCTGCCCGCGTTGCCGGGTAATACCCACAACGCGTGAACGCGCAGGCTGTGATTGTGAAAGTGGTTATGGGTTGCTGATCTGTAGCTGCACCTGCAGCACCTGAGCGCTTTTTTCCAGGCTCAGGTTCTCGAACTCGGCCCCTTCTTGTTCGATGCGGTTAAGCCACTCGAGCACCGCCATGGCATTGCCGCTCAGGCTGATGCGTATCCGTTGGGTGTCCACGTCAAACTGCTGCACCTGAAGCCCCGCACTCGCGGCGCTTTCGCTGAGGCGGCTGCTCAACGGTTGCGTGTAAACGCGGGTCGCGCGCGTGGGCTGCGCTCGCTGCACCTCCACCGCCTGAGCAACGCGCTGGGCATACAGCGTTTGAGCCGCTGCCAGTCGCTGCTGCGCGGGCTGCCAAAGCCCATAAAAACCAAACACCATCGACAAGAACACCGCGAGCACACCGCACAGTTGGCGGTCACGGCGAGGCAGTTGCCGCCAGCGCTCACGCACACGGGCCTTCATAAAACGTCCTCCAGGGTGAGTAAAGCTTGCACCCGGTTGCCCTGCTGGCTGGCGTTGCCCAAGGTGATCGGCAGTGCGCTTTGCAGGCCGCGCTCGCGCAGGTGTTCAAGCTCGGCAAAGCTGTTGGCGGTGATGGTTAAGGTCCAGCCGACCGTGGCGCGCCATTCCATGCGTTGCACGTCCACGCTGCTGGCACCGATCACGTGCTGGGTTAGCTGAAGCAAGCGCGCCATGTGCCCGTTTTGCCGGGCCGCGCCTTGTTGTTGCAGGGCGTTGAGCTGCGCAGACAAATCGACGATGCGGGTGTGCTCCGGGTACAACGCTTTAAAACGCTGTTCACTTTGGGCATAAAGGCGCTCCGCTTCACTCTCAACAAAGCTGCTGCGCAGGTGACTCGCCCCCACGGCCATGGCAACGATGAGCAAGGCAGCCACACTGACACCCCGCCACGGCAGCCGCTGCGACGTGCGCCGGTACTCGCCTTGCAGCAGGTTGATGGCGCCAAGCGGCACGCTACCCAGATCAAACGTGTGTTCAACCGCCGTACCGAGCGGCCCGTCTTTCAGGGCCTCCAGCGCCTGAGGGGTTAACGCAAGGCGCAAGTCCAGCGCGCCGCCCGCCAGCCAGCGCCCGTCCCACCACGCGATGCTCGGTTGCTCACGGGGCAACAGGTCGGCATCCACGTACACGCTGGCGATGTTCAACCCACGGGCCTGCAACTGCGCCAAGACATTTTTGAAGCGCTGACGGTTAATCACCAGCAACGGATAACGCCGTTGCGCATCCAGGGGGCCGACGGCGATGTGCAGTTCATCAAGGTCGTCCGCCAGTTGATCCTCGACCGCAAAGGCCAGGGCCTGAGCGCTGGGTCGGCGCCTGCCCGGCCAGGGTTCGGTCAGCAGCCAACTGCACATTTCCATTGGCAGAATCAGCTGCACATCGTGCGCGCCCAATACCTCGGCGGCCTCGTTCAGTGAGGTTTCGTGTGCGGTTTTTTCGCCGTGCCACAGGTAGACCCGCGTATCGCTGTGAGCGCTGAGATAAAGCCGGCTGTTCATCAAGAAGGTTCACTGTGTTCAGGCGCCAAAAGGCGCCGCTGGAGAAGGTGCCATCGGCCGGTTTTGAGGTCGCGGGCCATATCGCTTTCAAGGCGTAAACGGCTTTGCCCCACACGCACGTGGGTGGTAATGCGAAACCAGCGGCTGGTGGTGCCCAGCCCTGTCGCCTGAAGCCCCAGGCCGATCAGCGCCGGGGTGAAGGTGAAGTCCTCAACGCTGGCGTACCCCTGCAACGGGCGCTCGCTCACTGAGCGACGGGCCATGGCCGGTGTCACGCCTTCGAGGGTAGCGAGCAACGTGACGGAGGCGGTGTTGATGTTGAGTGTTGCGTCTTTATCCAGCAGGGCGATCCAGGGTTGCATGCGCGTGTACCAGCGGGCGTCGACACCCGGCACGCTGCGCAATTGGCTGATGTCGCTCAGGTTCAGACCTTGCAGCGCGCTGGCGTCTATGGGTGGCAGATCGAGTTGAGTTTGCAGGCGCAACCAACGTTGTTTCAGCACCTCGTCGACAGCACCTTGAGTGAGCAAGGCGCTGACGTTGAAACGGGCGGCCAAGTCTTCGATGTCTACCTCAATGTGGCCGTTGTCGATCAGCCATTCGGGCCGACTTTGGGCCCAGGCCTGGCCTGCAGCAACGGGCAACTTCGGGTCTGCCAGCAACGTGTGTAAACGCTCTCGCCCCCAGGCCTCCCCGGCAAACGCCGACTGGCGCAATTGCAGTTGATGGAGCTGCTGAGCGCTGCTGTGCAAGGCCAGGCGGTGGCTGCGCAACATGCCGGCAGTCACCAGCAGCGCAAGGCTCATCACCAGCAGCACGGTGAGCAGTGCAATGCCTTGCTGCCCCTTGCGCATCATTGGCCCTCCGGTAGCAACATCACGCGGCGAAGCTGCTCAAATCGCCCCGCCGAAAACTGCAACTCCAGGGCTAGCGGCGTTCCCTTGGGGGCCGCTTTGCCAGTGGGCCAATCGGTGCGCCACCCCAAGGCGGGGTCGTACAGCCGCCAGCGCAGATCGCGCACGTCAGTGAGCAGTTTTTGCTTTTGCAGTGCGCCGCCTTCCAGCCCCTGGCTGTAGCGCCAAAGCTCGCCGTTTTCCAGTGTGTAACTGACGTCTTGCAGTTCGCTGCGCGGCTGGCCCAGCGGGTTGCGCCAGTTGGCGCGGCGCACGTTGAGCTGGTTAGGATACAGCGCCAGCCCCGGCGCCTTGGCCGAGGTGTGCAGGTGCAACATATCGCGCTCGATCAGCGCCACCGCGCGCTGCAAGCCGCGCAGGGTTTGCTCGTGGGCGCTACTGCTGCGTTCAGCGCGCAGCACGCCGTCAAACAGCCGCCAGCAGGCCACGCCCAGCAAGGCAAAAATGGCGATGGCGATCACCAGTTCGAGCAAGGTGAAGCCCGCTTGCGGTTTAGTCATGGTTGCGCGCCAGCCAGTACGTCACGCTGAGCAATGCCTGATCACTGCCCGCCGGGCTGACGCTCAGTTCCACGCGTAACAGGCCTGTGTCGGGCTCGCTGGCGATGTGTTGAAACAGGCGCCACTCGCGTTGGGCAAAACGCGGGTTGAGCGTTTTTGAACCCATGGCCAGGGTGGCGCTTTGCAAATGCAGTTCACTCAGGTGGTTGTCTGCCAACCAGCCCGCCAGCAGCCGGGCTTCAACCCGGGCGCTTTGCCCCAAGACGTATTGGCTGGCCGACATGACCGCCGCCGCCAGAGTCGCGAAAATGGCCAGGGCGATCATCACTTCCAGCAAGGTAAAGCCTTTTTCAGTGCGCATCCGTGACCTCGGACGCTTCGAGCAGCGGGTTGCCAAGGCCATCGCTGTAGAGGCTCTGCCAGCGCAGCGGCGGGCTCTCAAAGTGCAAAGCAAAGGGGGTGTTTTCATCACTGCTGAGCCACAGCAAATGAGGGGTTTGATCGCCTGCGACAAGGCTGTGTACACGCCCTTCCAGCACCAGGGTCAGCAGCACACCGGGGGGTAATTTCACTGGCGCTTCAACGGCCTGCCAGCACGGCCTTTTCGCGCAAGCCCTGCATCAGGGCGAGCATGACCTGCGCTTCTTGCCGCGCATCGCGGGCGCGTTTGTCACCCTGGCTGATGTGCACCATTGAGACCAGCACGCCAATCATGACAATCACCACCATCAGTTCGATCAGGGTGAAACCCAGCGATGAATCGCGCATGCCTCAGTTGCTCCAGTTGCCAATGTCTGTGGCAAAGCCTTCGCCGCCCTGCACACCGTCTGCGCCAAAGGAAAACAGGTCATACCCGGCCGAGTGGCTGCCGGGGTTGAGGTATTGGTACGGCGTGCCCCAAGGGTCGACCGGCAGGCTTTTGAGGTAACCCTGCGGGTTCCAGTTTCTCGCCAGCGGCGTGCCCGCAGGGCGAGTCACCAAGGCTTCAAGGCCTTGCTGGGTCGAGGGGTAGTTGAAGGTGTCGAGGCGGTACATTTCCAGGGCGGTGCTGATGGCCTGGATGTCGGTGCGCGCCGCGGTGACTTTGGCCTGGTCAGGGCGGCTCATGAACTGCGGCACGACAATGGCACCCAGCACGCCGATGATGACCACCACCACCATGATTTCAATCAGGGTAAAGCCACGTTGAGTTGATGTACGAAGGGTATTCATCGGTCAATTCACCAGTTGATTGAGGCTAAGGATCGGCAACAAGATGGCCATGACGATCAGCAAAACCACGCCGCCCATCAGCACCAACATGATCGGTTCAAACAAACTCACCACCAGCGCAATGCGTGCTGCGAGGGGTTTTTCCTGCTGTTCGGCGGCCCGCGCCAGCATGCTGTCCAGTTCACCCGCACGTTCGCCGCTGGCAATCAGGTGCAGCATCATCGGCGGGATGTCGCCGCTGCGTTCCAGGCCACGGGCCAGCGTGGCGCCTTCACGCACGGTGCGGGCGACATCGAGCATGCGGTGGCGGATGGCGAGGTTGGCGATCACCGTGGCCGAGATTTCCAGGGCATCCACCAGCGGCACGGCGCTTTTGCCCAGGATCGACAAGGTGCTGGCAAAACGCGCCGCCTCCATGGCGCGCAGCACCCCGCCGACCATGGGCACATTGAGCAGCAGCGCATGCCAACGCAGTTTCAAGGCCGGTTGCAGCAACGCCCAACGCGCCGCACCCAGGGCGGCGAGTACCAGCAGCAACAGCAACCAGCCGTAGTCACGCAACCCCGTGCTCAGGGCGATCATCGCCTGGGTCAGCACGGGCAACGGCTGGCCACTGTTCACAAAAATCTTGACCACGTCCGGTACCACATAGCCCAGCAGAAAGCCGACGATGGCGAACGAGGCAATCAACAGAATCAGCGGGTACACCAGCGCCAGCTGGATCTTCTGGCGCGAGGCATGACGGGCTTCGGTGTAGTCAGCGAGCTGTTCGAGTACATGGCCCAAGTGGCCGCTGCGCTCGCCCGCCGCCACGGTGGCGCAAAACAGTTCCGGGAAGGCACGGGGAAATGCTGACAGCGCCGTCGCCAAGGCATGGCCTTCGGTAACGCGGTTACGCACGGCGAGCAATACGCTGCTGACGTGGCGCTTGGCACTCTGCGCCGCTACCGCGCCCAGGGCTTCTTCGAGGGGTAAACCGGCATGGATCAAGGTCGACAGTTGCCGCGTGACAAGGGCCAGATCCGTAACGCCAAGCCGCCCCCGCGAACGCGCCGCACGGTGTGTTGTGACTTCGCTCAACTGGCTCGGGCGCAAACCGCGCTCGCGCAATAACTGCCGCGCATGTCGTGCATTGTCGGCCTCTTGCTGGCCTCGGCAGTTGCGCCCGTTGGCGTCCTGCGCCCGGTAGTCAAAGGTCGGCATGCTCAGTCCTCCAGGGTCACGCGCAGCAGTTCGTCAAAACTGGTCAGGCCTTGGAGCACCAGGCGCTGGCCGTCTTGAAACAAGCTGGGGGCATGCTCGCGTGCCACGCGTATAAGGTCCGGCTCGCTGGCTCCTTGATGGATCAGTTCGGCCAGTGCCGGGGTGATGCCGACCAGTTCGTAAATCCCGGTGCGCCCGCGATAACCCTGCTGGCAATGGCGGCAACCCTGCGGCTGGTACAAGGTGACGCCAACCTGTGGATCGAGCCCCAGGCGCTGGCATTGCTGCGGGTCGGCGCGATACGGGGTTTTGCAGTCGGCGCACAGGGTGCGCAGCAAGCGCTGGGCCAGCACGCCGACCAGCGAGGACGCCAGCAAGTAGGCATCGACCCCCATGTCGACCAGGCGGGTGACCGCACCCACCGCGCTGTTGGTGTGCAGGGTCGACAGCACCAGATGCCCGGTGAGCGAGGCTTGTACGGCGATGTCTGCGGTTTCGTGGTCACGGATTTCGCCGACCATGACCACGTCCGGATCCTGGCGCAAAATCGCCCGCAAACCACGGGCGAACGTCATGTTGGCTTTGCTGTTGACCGGGGTCTGGCCGATGCCGGGCAGGTGGTATTCCACCGGGTCTTCGACGGTCAGGATGTTGCGGGTCGGCGCGTTGAGGTGGCTGAGCGCAGCATACAGGCTGGTGGTTTTGCCCGAGCCGGTAGGCCCGGTCACCAGAAAAATTCCGTGGGGCCGGGCCAGGATGTGTTCAAAGCGGCTCAGGGTGGCTGCGGGCATACCCAGGCATTGCAGGTCGAGGCGCCCGGCCTGTTTGTCGAGCAGGCGCATCACCACGCGCTCGCCATGGGCAGAAGGCAAAGTCGAGACGCGCACATCGACTTCATGCCCGGCCAATCGAAGGCTGATGCGGCCGTCTTGCGGCACGCGCTTTTCAGCGATGTCGAGGCGCGCCATGACTTTGATCCGCGACACCAGCAAGTTCGCCAGCTCACGCTTTGGCCGCAGCACTTCGCGCAGTTGGCCATCGATGCGCATGCGCACCGACAGGTAATGCTCGAAGGTTTCCAGGTGCACATCCGAGGCTTTCTCGCGCATGGCTTCACGCAGCAGCGCGTTGATCAAACGAATGATCGGCGCATCACCCTCCTGCTCCAGCAGGTCGGCGGTTTGCGGCACTTGCTCGGCCACGCTCATCAGGTCGAGTTCGCTGTCGAGCCCTTGCGCCACTTGCTCGGCCGCGCTTTGCCCGGCGCTGTAGCTGAGGGTCAGACGCTCGCTGAACAGTGCATCCGGCAGCCGTTGCAGTTGCACGTCTACACCCGCCCAGCGCTGCACTTCGGCCAGCACGGTCAGCGGCGTGTCGCTGCGTATCAGCAGGCTTGCAGGCTGGGTCGAGGTGTCCAGCAGCACCCCGAAACGCCGGGCAAAGCTGTAGGGCAAGCGCACTGGCGGCAGGCTCATGGGCGGGCAGCTTTGGGACGGCGCAGGTCGACGGTATTCGGGTCTTGCAGGTTACCGTCAAACATCTGGTGCGGGTCGCTGGGCAGCAGCAGCGAGTTAGTGTCTTTGGACGACGGTTGGCTGAGATTTCGCAATGCGTTGTATCGGTCTTCGCTGATCTCACGGATATCGTGCTTGCTGCGCACAATGGTCGGGCGCACAAAGACCATCAGGTTGGTTTTGGTGTGCTCGTCTCTGCTCCAGCGAAACAACGCGCCCAAATAGGGAATGTCGCGCAGCAACGGCACGCCGCTGACCTGGGTGCGTACGCTGTCTTTGATCAAACCGCCGATGACGATGATTTCACCATCTTCAGCCAGGATGGTGCTTTTCAGGGTGCGCTTGTTGGTGATCAGATCCGTTGAGTCCACGCCTTGCAGCGAAGGGGCCAACTCGGAGTTTTCCTGCTCGACTTCAAGGCGCAACAATGAACCTTCGTTGATGTGCGGCTTGATTTTGAGGCTGATGCCGATGTCTTGACGGGTAAATGTGGTGAAGGGGTTGTCGTTGTTGCCAGAGCTGTTCTGAGTAGAGGACTTCAAGGGCACGTTTTGCCCCACTAAAATACTTGCCTCCTGGTTATCCAGCGTTAATAAGCTTGGCGTCGACAATATGTTGTTGTTGGTGTCACTGGCCAGCGCCGAGATCAACGCATTGAAGCGGTCACCGCCCAGTTGCAGCACAGCCCCTTCGGGCAGCGCAGGATTGGGCCCCGCCAATGCGCCGACCTGGATATTGGTGCCCGGAAAGGTGATCCCACCCTGAGCGCTGCCGCTGTTCACACCCCATTGCACGCCCAGGGTGTTCACAATGTCGCCGGATATCTCGACGATGGCAGCATGGATCAACACCTGCGAGCGCGGCTGATCGAGCTGGCGCACGATGCTTTCCAGGCTACGCACTTTCGCCGGATCGGCCATGATCACCAACGCATTTTGGCCTTCATCGGCGGCCACCATGACCTCGCTTGTCGAAGCCTTTTGCGTGGCACCGGCCAGCGCGGTGTCTTGTTGCATTCCCTGAGCAACGGTTTCGAGCACCTCGGCCAATTGCTTGGCATCACTGTGGCGAAGACGAATGACCCGTGAGTTTTCGGACTGTTGCGTCGGCTTTGTGTCCAGCGAGTGCGCCAGTTTGCTCAAGCGTTCACGCACCGGCTTGTTGCCCAGAATGACCAGCCGGTTGGCCGACGCATCGGCAATCACCTGGCTGCTCGGCCCTTCAGCTTTTTTGCCCAGCGACTGCTGCATGACCTTGGCCACATCACTGGCCTGCGCATGGCGCAACTCGACCACCGAATAGTCATGCCGCGTGCCGCCATCCAGTTGGCGAACCAGCTCGGCAATACGCCGGGTATTGGAGGCGGTGTCAGTAATGATCAACGCATTGGCCGACGCCGAAGGCCCGACATACCCGTTGGTCGATACCAAGGGCCGCAGCAGCCCCGCCACGTCAGCCGCGACGCTGGCATTAAGTTCGATGACCTGGGTGACAAAGGCCTGATCGGAGCCATCCGGGTTGCCCGCGCGGGCTTTGGCCTCAGCGGCGGGAATGATCAATAAACGATCACCTTGATCGACCACGGCAAAACCGTGGGCATCCAGTACCGCGTAAAACAGCTCGCGCACCCCTTCACGGTCCAGCGGCGCTTCAGACATGACAGTGATGCGGCCCTGCACCCGAGGGTCGAGCACGATGGTGGCGCCCAGTACCGATGACATTTCCTGCACGATTTCGCGCAGCTCGGCGTCTTTCATTGCCAATTGCCAATACGGTTCATCGGCCAGCGCCTCGCTTTGCACTAGCGCGGTGCTGAGCACAACGCTACACAGTAAAAGACGGCCGATGCCGAACACGTTGGGCCTGGTCATGATGCTTCTCTAAGGTTGTTCGGCAAGGGGCCGCAGATAAAGGGAGGTTGCCTGGGCCGGTGTGGCGGGCGTTTGGCTGGCGGGTAAAACATGGCGACTGGGCGGCTTGAGCAGCAGGCGCTCTTCGCGGTTGTTGCGCCACAACACCACATGCGACACCTCGACCCGCCGCAACACGCTGCCCCCCGGTAGCCGTTCACCGACGCGGTAAAAGCGTACTTGCTGGCTGCCCGCCAACAACGCCTGCGACGCGCCATGGCTGGACACAAGACTGGCTCGCAGCTCCAGCGGCTCGGCGCTGTGTGCCAATGCGCCTTCAGGCGCAAGGCCCAGCACGCTGGCGATGGCCTCTGGCTGAAAAGGCTCAAGCGCAGGCGCGGGCGCCGGGCGAGCCGGGGCAATAACCGGCACGGCCAGTGCCTGGCGGTATAACCACTCTTGCCAGGCTAAATAGGTGCCGTAACCCAGCGGTATACCCAGTAAAAGCGCGCCCAGCAAGACCGGGAAATAGCGGTTCAGAGCGCCATCGAGCCTGTTCAAAATCTTTTCATCGGTGTGCCTGCAATGCCCGCAACACAGCCAAGCAGCCTCGTTGCGAAATCAAGAGAACATACGTTTGATGACCGACTGCCCCACCCACTGGTGCTTGATCACTGCCGCTACATGCAGGATGAACAACAGAGTCAGACCCAGACAGGCCACGTCATGAATAGAGGCGAACCCTTCAAGATGCGCCGAGTTATCGATCAAAGAGGGAATCGAAAAAAAACCGAATATATTGATATCTCGATCCATCATCAGGACTCCCGAGATCAAAATGATCGCTGTCGCCAAGTACATCATTGCGTGTACAAAAAAAGCCAAGCACTGAACAAAGCTTTTTGACGTGATCAGCCCTGAACAGCATTTGCCGAACGACACATACATCCTGAATAAAAACAAAGGAATAAATACTGCACCCGTGGATACATTAAACGCGCTGATGGCACTTTTAAATGTGTCTGACACTGGCCCCAACGCGATATAAAAACCTGAAAACATCAACCACACGATAATCAACGCAGAAATACCATGCAGCCATTTCTGCACTGTTGTGTAGGAAGTTTCATTGGTAAGCTCACCACTGTTAATAGCCATATACCTCTTGTGCTTTTCGCCATCACGTCAAAAGTAAACGTGGCCGGATCGCGATTAACGATCCGGCCGTCATCACCGCGTGTTACTTCTCAGTCCACGCCATGTTCCAGCTCGCACCAATGCCTGGTTCGAAACCATTGGCACTTGGTTTGTATTGAACGCAGAAGCCCGCATTCTGAAGCGGTCGGCACTCATAGACTTTGTCGTTTTTAGGTTGAAGCACCAACGTGCCCGCCTTGTAACCGGCAATGCCTTCAGGGAACACGAAGTCATATTCCTGAGCACCGCCTTCGCCGGTCAGGTCGATCGACTTGAGGTCCTGGAAGTTCTCACGACCATCCTGGCTGGTCGCAATGAGCTTCAAGGAGTGCTCGCCCGGCGCGCTGATCACCGCAATGCTGACCGGCGAGGTAGTGGCGCTGACGGTTTGCTTGGTGTAGCCCACCTGTTTGTGGGTGGCGTTGAACACCGTGGCTTCCAGCGTGACATTTTTGTTGGTCATTACCGTAAAGCCAACAGTGCCCTTGCCTTTGTCCAGCACGTACTCCGGCGCCACATCATGCAGGTGCAGGTAGGCACCCGGATCTGGCACCATCACGGTCTGCATCTCGTAGCGGGTAACGCCGCTCTCGGGCTTCACGTAAAGGGTGTTTGCGCCTTTGATCGGCTCAATGTCACCGTTTTCATTACGCACGCCTGCACGTACCAAAGGCTTGTTCGCCGCGTTAACGGTTTCTGCCAATTTGTAGGACCAGTTGGCCGGCTGGCCTTCTTCTGGCTTCTCAATGGTGACGCCGAAGCTGTATTCATCGCTCTCGGAACTGCCGGTAAAGGCACGTGCCTTGACCGAGTCACCTGGCTGCAGTGTTTGGGTTTGCGAGATCGAACCGACGTTTTTCCAGCCATCCGGGTCTGCGCTTTGCGCAGTGATATTGACATCCACGACGTCATAGAACGATGCCGCGGTGTCATCAACCGTCCAGACACCCAGAATAATGTTGTGACCGCTGCGGTCTGACGGGATCGAGCAGCTGTGTTTGTCTTTGGCCTGGCCTGTACCGCCCGCAGGGCCATCAATAGGCACGCCACCGCCACCTTCAACCTGGCAGAACGGCGTCAGCTCAAAGCTGTCGCGGGAGATCGGCAAGTTGGGGTTCCAGCCAGCTTTGGTGATGAAATACTGCCAGCGCGTGCTTTTATGGGCAGCGGTGTAGAACCAGCTGAACTCGATGTTGTGGTCCTTGATTTCAGTCAGGTGCCAGCGGTTGGCAGACTGGGCGTCCAGTGCCGCGAAGCTGGAATGGCCACCGCTTGCGATCTTGCCATCGGCCGGGCCGAACTCAGGAAACCCCTTAGGGGCTTCGCCGACAGTCTGTGGCTCATACTGGGCCTGACCGCAATCGATGTTCAGCCCTTGCTGGCACGCATAAGCCCGCGATGGCGGGGAGTTCATGTAACCGTGGGCGGCTGCTTGTTGAGCCGTAAACAGGGTAGCCATCAGCGTTAAGGATGATGCGCACAGCATCAAATTTCGCGACGTTGAAAGTGCAATAGCCATATGACCCTCATTCTATTTTTAATTCAAAAGATAAATACACGCGCTCTCTGTTAAACGCACCGCGATATAAACAACGAGATATGACAGAGAGAGCCCTACCACGGGCAACTACAAAAAACTAAGAAACTTCCTACACGACAGCCTGAAAGGTTTAAATAATTCATGGCCGCCCGAAATCAGGGTGGGAAATTTTACTTATTCTGATTATTTTATATGTAGGACTATTCCCAAATATATATAAGTAAAATCTGAATTATTTTGTTTTCACGCATAAAAAAACGCCCGGCATTAACCGGGCGTTTTAGCGAGGATCACTTCCAAAAACTGCACTTACTCGTGGTATTGCCCCGAGAACTCATGCACGGCGCTGATAAACGCCCCGGCGTGTTCAGGCTTCACTTCCGGGGTAATACCGTGGCCCAAATTAAACACGTGGCCCGAACCATTGCCGTAACTGGCGAGAATGCGTTTAACCTCGGTGCGGATGGCCTCGGGGTTCGCGTACAGCACGGTGGGGTCCATGTTGCCTTGCAGGGCCACTTTATTGCCCACGCGGCGGCGGGCTTCGCCCAGGTCGCAGGTCCAGTCCAGGCCCAGCGCATCGGCGCCGGCATCAGCAATGCTTTCCAGCCACAGGCCGCCATTTTTGGTGAACAGGATCACCGGCACTTTGCGGCCTTCGTGCTCGCGGATCAGCCCGCTGACGATTTTGCGCATGTAAGCCAGCGAGAACTCTTGATACGCCGCGGACGACAGGTTGCCGCCCCAGGTGTCGAAAATCTGCACCGCTTGCGCGCCCGCGAGGATCTGGCCGTTGAGGTACGAAGTGACCGACTGCGCCAACTTGTCGAGCAGCAAGTGCATGGCCTGCGGCGTGTCGTAGAGCATGGCTTTGGTTTTGCGGAAGTCTTTGGACGAACCGCCTTCGACCATGTAAGTGGCCAGCGTCCACGGGCTGCCCGAGAAACCGATCAATGGCACACGGCCGTTGAGTTCGCGGCGGATGGTGCTGACCGCGTTCATCACGTAGCCGAGGTCTTTTTGCGGATCCGGGATCGGCAAGGCTTCGATATCGGCCAGGGTGCTGACGACCTTTTTGAAGCGCGGGCCTTCGCCGGTTTCAAAATACAGGCCTTGGCCCATGGCATCAGGGATGGTCAGGATGTCGGAAAACAGGATGGCCGCGTCCAGCTGAGGGAAGCGGTCCAGAGGCTGCAGCGTGACTTCACAGGCGAATTCAGCATTCTTGCACAGGCTCATGAAGTCACCGGCCTTGGCGCGGCTGGCGCGGTATTCCGGCAAGTAGCGGCCGGCCTGACGCATCATCCAGACAGGCGTTACGTCTACGGGTTGCTTGAGCAAAGCGCGAAGGAAACGGTCATTCTTGAGATCAGTCATGTCTGCATCCGGAAAAAAAGTGGGGGCATTTTCTCAGAGACAGACGCAAAAGGCACGGCAAGAGCCGTGCCTTTTATCTATCGGGGCGATTTGACGCGGGGGTGATGCACTGTTTGCTGTAGGAGCGAGCTTGTCTCGCGATCTTTTAAACGATCAAAAGATCGCGAGGCAAGCTCGCTCCTACAGGATTTTGGTTAAACGCCCAGGTAGTCCATGATCCCTTCTGCCGCGGTGCGGCCTTCAAAGATCGCCGTCACCACCAGGTCAGAACCGCGCACCATGTCGCCACCGGCAAAGATCTTCGGGTGGCTGGTCTGGTGCTTGAACTGCGACTGCTCAGGCGCAATCACTCGGCCCTGGCTGTCGGTGGCGATGTCGAACTGCTCAAACCACGGCGCCGGACTCGGGCGGAAGCCGAACGCGATGATCACGGCGTCTGCCGGGATGATCTCTTCAGAACCCGGAATCGGCTCAGGGCTGCGACGGCCGCGGGCGTCCGGCTCGCCGAGACGGGTCTCGACCACTTTCACGCCTTCAACTTTGCCGTCACCGACAATCGCAATCGGTTGACGGTTGTAGAGGAATTTCACGCCTTCTTCCTTGGCGTTTTTAACCTCTTTGCGCGAACCGGGCATGTTGGCTTCGTCACGACGGTACGCACAGGTCACCGATTTGGCGCCCTGGCGGATCGAGGTCCGGTTGCAGTCCATAGCGGTGTCACCACCGCCCAGCACCACGACCTTTTTGCCTTTCATGTCGACGAAATCTTCCGGCGACTTTTCAAAGCCCAGGTTGCGGTTGACGTTGGCAATCAGGAAGTCCAGCGCGTCGTGCACGCCCGGCAAGTCTTCACCGGCAAAACCACCTTTCATGTAGGTGTAGGTGCCCATGCCCATGAAGACCGCGTCGTAATCGGCCAGCAGTTCTTCCATGCTGATGTCTTTGCCGATTTCGGTATTGAGGCGGAACTCGATACCCATGCCGGTGAAGACTTCGCGGCGATTGCTCAGTACGGTTTTCTCCAGCTTGAACTCCGGGATACCGAAGGTCAGCAGACCGCCGATTTCCGGGTTCTTGTCGAAGACCACCGGGGTCACCCCGCCACGCACCAGCACGTCAGCGCAGCCCAGGCCCGCAGGCCCGGCGCCGATGATTGCCACGCGTTTGCCGGTCGGCACCACTTTGGACATGTCCGGGCGCCAGCCCATGGCGAAGGCGGTGTCAGTGATGTACTTCTCGACCGAACCGATGGTCACCGCGCCAAAACCGTCGTTGAGGGTGCAAGCGCCCTCGCACAGACGGTCTTGCGGGCACACCCGGCCACACACTTCGGGCAGGGTGTTGGTTTGGTGCGACAGTTCAGCGGCGGCGAGGATGTTGCCCTCGGCCACCAGCTTGAGCCAGTTGGGAATGAAGTTATGCACAGGGCATTTCCATTCACAGTACGGGTTACCGCACCCCAGGCAGCGGTGGGCCTGGTCGGCCGACTGCTGGGGTTTGAAGGGTTCGTAGATTTCCACGAACTCTTTTTTGCGTTGACGTAACAGTTTCTTCTTCGGATCTTTGCGCCCGACATCGATGAACTGGAAGTCGTTACTCAGACGTTCAGCCATTGTTAAAACCTCATCACACTCTTCAGGCGCATATCACTGCGGGTTGGCACGGATGCTGGAAAGCAACGTTTTCAAGCTGGCAGCCTTAGGCTTGACCATCCAGAAACGACGCAGGTAATCATCGAGGTTTTCCGCGAGATTACGGCCCCACTCGCTGTTGGTTTCCTCAACGTATTCGTCCAGTACGTGTTGCAGGTGGTTGCGATAGGCTTCCATCGCTTCGCCGCTGATACGCTGGATCTCCACCAACTCGTGGTTCACCTTGTCGACAAACGTGTTGTCCTGATCCAGCACGTAGGCGAAACCGCCGGTCATGCCTGAGCCGAAGTTGTAACCGGTTTTGCCCAATACGCAGACAAAGCCGCCCGTCATGTATTCGCAGCAGTGGTCGCCCGTGCCTTCCACTACAGTGTGGGCACCGGAGTTACGCACGGCGAAACGCTCGCCTGCGGTGCCTGCGGCAAACAGCTTGCCGCCGGTGGCGCCGTACAGGCAGGTGTTGCCGACAATGGCGCTGTCCTGAGTTTTGTAGACGCTGCCCGCAGGCGGCACGATCACCAGCTTGCCGCCGGTCATGCCTTTGCCCACGTAGTCGTTGGCGTCGCCTTGCAGGTACAGGTTCAAACCACCGGCGTTCCACACACCAAAGCTCTGACCGGCAGTGCCTTTGAAGCGGAACGTGATCGGCGCCTTGGCCATGCCCTGGTTGCCATGAGCGCGGGCGATTTCACCCGAGATCCGTGCACCAATCGAACGGTCGCAGTTGCAGATGTCGAGGTCGAACTCGGCACCGCTCAGGTCGTTGATCGCCGAGCGGGCCATGTCGAGCATCTGCTCGGCCAGCAGGCCTTGGTCGAACGGCGGGTTGCGGTCAACCTGGCAGAACTGCGGCTTGTCAGCCGGGATGTGGTCGCTGCCCAGCAACGGCGTGAGGTCGAGGTTGTGCTGCTTGGCGGTTTCGCCCGGCAGGATGTCCAGCAGGTCGGTACGCCCGATCAGCTCTTCAAGGCTGCGCACGCCCAGCTTGGCCAGCCACTCGCGGGTTTCTTCGGCCACGTAGGTGAAAAAGTTGACCACCATGTCGACGGTGCCGATGTAGTGGTTTTTACGCAGCGATTCGTTCTGTGTGGCCACACCGGTCGCGCAGTTGTTGAGGTGGCAAATACGCAGGTATTTGCAGCCCAGCGCGATCATTGGCGCGGTGCCGAAGCCGAAGCTTTCAGCGCCCAGGATCGCCGCCTTGATCACGTCGAGGCCGGTTTTCAGGCCGCCGTCGGTCTGCACCCGCACTTTGCCACGCAGGTCGTTGCCGCGCAGGGTCTGGTGGGTTTCCGCCAGGCCCAGTTCCCACGGCGCACCCGCGTATTTGATCGAGGTCAGCGGCGATGCACCGGTACCGCCGTCGTAGCCGGAGATGGTGATCAGGTCGGCATACGCCTTGGCCACGCCAGCGGCGATGGTGCCTACACCCGCTTCAGCTACCAGCTTCACCGAGACCAGCGCTTTAGGGTTGACCTGCTTGAGGTCAAAGATCAGCTGCGACAAGTCTTCAATGGAGTAGATGTCGTGGTGAGGCGGTGGCGAAATCAGGGTCACGCCGGGCACGGCATAACGCAGCTTGGCGATCAGGCCGTTGACCTTGCCGCCTGGCAGTTGCCCGCCCTCACCCGGCTTGGCGCCTTGAGCAACCTTGATTTGCAGCACTTCAGCGTTGACCAGGTATTCCGGCGTGACGCCAAAACGGCCGGTGGCCACTTGTTTGATTTTCGAGCTTTTGATGGTGCCGTAACGCGCCGGGTCTTCACCGCCTTCACCGGAGTTGGAGCGGGCGCCCAAGCGGTTCATGGCTTCAGCCAGGGCTTCGTGCGCTTCTGGCGACAAGGCGCCGAGCGAGATACCGGCCGAGTCAAAACGCTTGAGGATCGAGTCCAGCGGTTCGATCTCGTCGATGGCCAATGGCGTGTCGAGGGTTTTGACCTGGAACAGATCGCGGATCATCGACACCGGGCGTTTGTCGACCAGGGCGGTGTATTCCTTGAACTTGCTGTAGTCGCCCTGTTGCACAGCCGCTTGCAGGGTGGCGACCACGTCCGGGTTGTAGGCGTGATACTCGCCACCGTGTACGTACTTGAGCAGACCGCCTTGCTGGATGGCTTTGCGCGGGCTCCAGGCTTCAGCGGCGAGCAGTTTTTGCTCGGCTTCAAGGTCGACAAAACGCGCGCCCTTGATGCGGCTTGGCACACCACGGAAGCTCAGGTTGCAGACTTCTTCGGACAGGCCAATGGCTTCGAACAGTTGCGCACCGCGGTAGGACGCGATGGTCGAGATGCCCATCTTCGAGAGGATCTTGAGCAGGCCTTTGGTGATGCCTTTACGGTAGTTTTTGAACACTTCGTACAGGTCGCCCAGCACTTCGCCGGTACGGATCAAGTCGCCCAGCACTTCGTAGGCCAGGAACGGGTACACCGCCGAGGCGCCGAAGCCGATCAGCACGGCAAAGTGATGCGGGTCGCGAGCGGTCGCGGTTTCGACCAGGATGTTGCTGTCGCAGCGCAGGCCTTTTTCGGTCAGGCGGTGGTGCACAGCGCCCACGGCCAGCGAGGCGTGGACCGGCAGCTTGCCCGGCGCGATATGACGGTCGGTCAAGACGATCTGGCTATGGCCCGCACGCGCGGCTTCTTCGGCCTGGTCGGCGATGTTGCGCACAGCGGCTTCAAGGCCGATCGACTGGTCGTAGTTGAGGTCGATGATCTGACGCTCAAAGCCCGGCAGGTCGAGGTTCATCAGCGAACGCCATTTGGCGGGCGAGATCACAGGCGAACTGAGGATGACGCGCGAGGCGTGCTCCGGCGATTCCTGGAAGATGTTGCGCTCGGCGCCGAGGCAGATTTCCAGCGACATGACGATGGCTTCACGCAGCGGGTCGATCGGCGGGTTGGTAACCTGCGCGAACTGCTGGCGGAAGTAGTCGTACGGCGTGCGCACACGCTGGGACAGCACGGCCATTGGCGTGTCGTCACCCATCGAGCCCACGGCCTCATAGCCTTGTTCGCCCAGTGGGCGCAGCACCTGATCGCGCTCTTCGAACGTGACCTGGTACATCTTCATGTATTGCTTGAGCTGATCGACGTCGTAAAACGCAGACCCGTGGTCGTTGTCTTCAATGGTGGCCTGAATGCGCAGGGCATTCTTGCGCAGCCACTGTTTGTAGGGGTGGCGCGACTTCAAGCGGTTGTCGATGGAGTCGGTGTCCAGCACCTGGCCGGTCTCGGTATCGATCGCAAGGATTTGCCCAGGGCCAACGCGGCCTTTGGCGATCACGTCTTCAGGCTTGTAATCCCACACGCCGATTTCGGAGGCGATGGTGATGTAGCCGTTGGTGGTCGTGACCCAGCGCGCCGGGCGCAGGCCGTTACGGTCGAGCAGGCAGACCGCGTAACGACCGTCGGTCATTACCACGCCCGCCGGGCCGTCCCACGGCTCCATGTGCATGGAGTTGTATTCATAGAACGCCCGCAGGTCGGGGTCCATGGTTTCAACGTTCTGCCATGCCGGTGGAATCAACATGCGCACGCCACGGAACAGGTCAATGCCGCCGGTGACCATCAACTCAAGCATGTTGTCCATGCTGGAGGAGTCAGAACCCACGCGGTTAACCAGCGGGCCGAGCTCGTCGAGGTCGCCGATCAGGTCATTGGCAAACTTGGTGCGACGGGCCTGCGCCCAGTTGCGGTTGCCAGTAATGGTGTTGATCTCGCCGTTGTGGGCGAGAAAGCGGAATGGCTGAGCCAGCGGCCATTTCGGCAGGGTGTTGGTGGAGAAGCGCTGGTGGAACACGCAGATGGCAGTTTGCAGGCGCTCGTCACTCAGGTCTGGATAGAAGGCGGTCAAGTCCGCCGGCATCATCAGGCCTTTATAGATAATGGTCTTGTGAGAAAAGCTGCAGATGTAGTGATCGGTGTCCGCTGCGTTGGCCACCGAGGAACGGCGACGGGCGCTGAACAGTTTGATCGCCATGTCCTGATCGCTGAGGCCGTCGCCTGCGATGAACACTTGCTCGATTTGTGGCAGACGCTCCAGCGCCAGACGACCCAGCACGCTGGTATCAATCGGGACTTTGCGCCAGCCCACCAATTGCAGGCCCGCCGCGAGGATTTCGCGGTTCATGTGGGCGCGGGCCGCTTCGGCCTTGATCGGGTCCTGGTTAAAAAACACCATGCCGACCGCATATTGCTTGGGCAAATCAGTGCCGAACTGTTCTTTGGCGACTGCACGCAAGAACTGATCGGGCTTTTGAATCAGCAGGCCACAACCGTCACCGGTCTTGCCGTCTGCGTTGATCCCACCGCGGTGGGTCATGCAGGTCAGGGCCTCAATGGCGGTTTGCAATAGGGTATGACTGGGTTCGCCCTGCATATGGGCTATCAGGCCGAAACCACAGTTATCCTTGAATTCATCGGGGTGGTACAGACCTGCTTTCATAGACACTTTCTCACCAGGCTGCCCCAAAAAGGGGCAAATTTCTTTTTAATTCAACCACCTGCTTTCCGCGCTGAACGTACGCCAGCTTAGCGGTAGCAAAAGGGTGGCCATTTTACACACCGTCGCAAAGACCCACAAATTAAGCGGCGATTAACCGTAAATTTATGTCGCATTGATGAAGGTTTAAAGCGATTGCTCGTGCTAGTCAAAACATTTTTGATGTTGACCGCCGCACGGCGCAGACACCACAACGCATGCGACTCGATTAAGTCGCATGCTGGGCGAATAATTTGATGGACTAGAACGGCGACCTGGGTAAGGTCGCCGGCTCATCAGCGAGCTGCTGCCAGTTCTTGTTGGACGCTGGCGACAGTGCGAGGCCAAGGTTTACCAGCCTGCGTCTTCGCTGGCAAGTTCTTGATTGCCGCAGTGGCGGCGGCATGGCTCGGGAAATTGCCGTAAGTCACGACATACAGCGGCTTGCCGTTCAAGGATTTCTTGAAATAACGGGCTTCGCCACCCAACTCTTTGGCCACATTTTGCGCTGACGCTTCAGAGCTGGTGCCGACGATCTGCACCACGTAGTTGCTGGCCGGTTGGCTGGCGTACCAGCTACCGCCCGGTGCAGCCTTGGCCACGGTCACCGGCTTCTCAGCGGGTTTGGCCGCAGGCTTGGGAGCCGGGGCCGGAGCAGGCTTGGCGGCTGGCGCAGGTGCAGGTTTGCTCGCAGCCACCGCAGGCGCTGGTGTTGGACGCGGTGCAGGCGCCGGAGCCGGGCCAGAAGGCACGCCCACCGGTGGCGCGGTGGTGGTGACAGTTGGCGGGTTGGCCACACCGCCGTCGACCGCAGGCGCACCGCCATCGTCGCCTTCGCTAATACCACCGGCGGCTTCAGCCAGCGGGCCACGCATCACCGGTTGCGATTGGCCAACCAGCGGCAATGGCATCGGCTGGGAAGAGCCGGCGAAATCAATCGACGGGTTGGCGCCATTTTTCGGCGCGGCCTGACCCAGCGGCAATTGCCCCTGTTCAGCATTTGGCGCGGTCGGCGTTTTGCCCCGGCCAGGAATCAACACAGCTGCGGCAACCGCCACGACCACAACGGCACCAATGGCCAATACGTGCTTCTTCGGCATTTTGAACCCCATACTTGGACGCTTGACCGCTGAACGGCTGGCAATCATGGCTTCGATCATTGCATCGCGGGCGACCTGATTGATGATGCCAGGCCAGCCTCCAGAGCTCTCATGTATATCTGAGATCTGCTGAGCGCTAAAGAGTTCGATTCCGCGCCCTGCACCTTCAAGGCGCTGAGCCAGATACTCGCGGGTTTCTTCTTCGGTGTAGGGCTGCAATTCGATGACGTGGAAGCGTTCTTCCTCGCCGCTGAGCTGCTCAAGCCCGGCAATCATCGATGGCTCGCCGAACAGGAACACATGCGGACGGCCTTCCGGCGTACCGGCGGCCAGGCCCAGCAAGGCTTCCTGGGCTGAGTCGTCGAGCTGCTCGGCATCATCGACCAGCAAGTAGACTTCTTGGCCGGTGAGGGCCAATTGCACCACTTGCTTGAGGATCGCGTCGACTTCAGGCCGGGCCACGTTCAGGGTTTGTGCCACCTGGCGCAAAATACCTGCCGCATCGCCCGCACCGCGCGCCGACACCACCACGCTCTGAACGGACTGCTTGTTGGTGCTGGCCACCAGTGCCTGGCGCAGCAAGGTCTTGCCGCTGCCTTCAGGGCCGGTCACCACCAGCAGCAACTGGCTGTAACGGGCGAGGTGGTGCAATTGCCCCAGCACGGGCTTGCGCTGTGCAGGGAAAAACTTGAAACCCGGCACCCGAGGGGCGAACGGGTCATGGGTCAGCTGGAAGTGACCGAGGAACGCCTCGTCGGCATGCAAACTAGTCATCGGGATCTTATTAACCTTTAAGCTGAGCCAGCGCGCGGTAATCCGCACCCAGCGTGGCTTGTAGAACCTCTTGTGGATAATCGTCGGTCACTGTCGCTTCACCGATGCGACGCAACAGCACCAGGCGCATACGACCGTCGATCACTTTTTTATCAACTGCCATGTGCTGCATGAAATCAGCCGGGCTCATTTCAGCAGGCGGCACCACCGGCAAACCGGCGCGCTCGAACAGGCGAATCCCGCGGTCACGCTCGGCGTCAGTGATCCAGCCCAGACGTGCAGACATTTCCAGCGCCATCACGGTGCCAGTTGCCACCGCTTCGCCATGCAACCACACGCCATAGCCCATGTGGGTTTCGATCGCGTGGCCAAATGTATGGCCCAGGTTAAGCGTAGCGCGCACACCCGACTCGCGTTCATCAGCGCCCACAACGATCGCCTTGGCCTCGCATGAACGGTAAATCGCTGCGGTCAGGGCCTGTTGATCAAGGCCGCGCAGGGCATCCATGTTGTCTTCAAGCCAGGTCAGGAACGGCTCGTCGCAGATCAGCCCGTACTTGATGACTTCTGCCAGGCCTGCCGACAGCTCGCGCTCGGGCAAGGTGTTGAGGGTTTGGGTATCGATCAGCACCAGGTTGGGCTGGTAGAACGCGCCCACCATGTTCTTGCCCAGCGGGTGGTTGATACCGGTTTTGCCGCCGACTGATGAGTCGACCTGGGACAGCAAGGTGGTCGGCACCTGAATGAAATCGACGCCGCGCTGGTAGCACGCCGCCGCAAAACCGGCCATGTCACCCACTACGCCGCCGCCCAGGGCGACCACGGTGGTGCGACGGTCATGACGGGCAGTGAGCAGGCCATCAAAGATCAGCTGCAGGGTTTCCCAGTTTTTGTGCGCTTCGCCATCCGGCAGGATGATCGGCACCACAGAATACTGCGCGAGGCTGCGCGTCAGACGCTCGAGGTAGAGTGGCGCAACGGTTTCATTGGTCACAATCGCCACTTGGCGGCCAGCGATATGCGGGGCCAGCAACTCGGGCTGATCCAACAAACCTTCGCCAATGTGAATTGGGTAACTACGCTCGCCTAGATCAACCTTCAGTGTCTGCATGAAACCCCGTGCCTTGTTTCGCAATTATCAAGTGATGGCATGCCGCTGAGCGGTCATGGTCGGCGCCGAGGATAACGCATTTCGTGGCGCACTTTAACGGGGAGGCAGCTGCCCCAGCCGCTCGAGAATATCCAGAACCACCATTCGTGGCGGCCGCTCATCGGTTTCTACCACCAGGTCGGCGATTTCTCGATAAAGCGGGTCACGCATGGCCAGCAAATCGCGCAGGGTTTTCTCGGGGTTGGCGGTGCGCAGCAAGGGCCGATTGCGATCGCGCGCGGTGCGGGCAACCTGCTGCTCAACCGATGCATGCAAATACACCACGCGCCCGCCCGCCCACAACGCTTTGCGGTTTTCGGGGCGCATCACCGCACCGCCGCCCGTCGCCAACACCACGCCATCGGCCTCGCACAGCTCGGCGATCATGGCCGACTCGCGATCACGAAAGCCTGGCTCGCCTTCTTTATCGAAAATCCACGGGATATTGGCACCGGTGCGCACTTCAATTTCCTTATCGGAATCTTTAAATGGCAGGTGCAGCTCTTTGGCCAGCAAACGTCCGATGGTGCTTTTACCAGCCCCCATGGGCCCAACAAGAATCAAATTTCGCACAGAATCAATGACTCACAGCAATCGCCTGGTTGCTCATAATACGCGGAGTAAGGAACACCAGCAGCTCGGATTTTTTTTCCAGAACAACGTCTTTACGGAAAAGTCGGCCAACATACGGCAGATCGCCCAAAAATGGCACTTTATCTACCACATTGCTTTGAGTATTTGAGAAAACTCCGCCGATTACGATGGTTTCGCCATTTTTGACCAGCACCTTGGCGTTGACCTCGTTCTTTTTGATCGGCGGCACGTCATTGACCATGTTCATGTAGTCCGGCTCGTCCTTGGTCACCACCACGTCCATGATGACGCTGTTGTCCGGGGTGATTTGCGGGGTCACCTCCAGCGACAGGGAGGCTTCCTTGAATGACACAGAGGTAGCGCCGCTGGCACTGGACTCCTGGTAAGGAATTTCGGTGCCTTTAAGGATTTTGGCGGTCTCTTTGTCGGACGTGACCACTTTGGGCTGAGAGATAATTTCGCCATTGCCGGTTTTTTCCATGGCGCTCAACTCAAGGTCCAGCAAGACGTTATTGCTGATAAAGGCGATGCCCAGGCCCGAAGTATTGCCCCTGACGCCCATGTCGACAAAGGGTGCACTCACCTCACCCGCCCCAGGGCCAGTGCCGCCGACACTCCAATTGCCCCCCGCATTCAAGGTGCCACCCCAACGCACCCCCAGATGGCGTTCGAAATCCACTCCGGCTTCCACAATGCGCGCTTCGATCATGACTTGGCGAACCGGCACGTCCAGTTGCGCCACGATGCGCCGCAGTTCGGCCAACTGCTCGTCCGACTGCAGCGCGATGATGTTATTGGTGCGCTCATCCACGGTGATAGACCCGCGAAGGCCCATGCCGTCCTGGCCGTAGGTAACGGACTGGAACAGCTTGGCGATGTCACTGGCCTTGGCGTAATTGACCTGCACCAATTCGCGTCGCAACGGCGCCAGATCAGCCCGCTGGTTGTGCGCCTCCAACTCGTGGCGCTCACGGGCGGCGATTTCTTCTGCGGGGGCAATCAACAGCACGTTGCCTTCGAGACGCTTACCGAGGTCTTTGCTGGCCAGCACCAGGTCCAGCGCCTGATCCCACGGCACCTCCTGCAAATTGAGGGTAATGCTGCCTTGCACCGCATCACTGACCACCAGATTGAACCGGGTAAATTCGGCCAATAACTGCAACACCGTGCGCACTTCAATGGCCTGAAAGTTCAGCGAGACCTTTTCCCCGACATACACCGGGGGCGGCGCCACAACAGCGGGTTTTGCTGATAACGGGGGTTGATGCTGGACGATGGCCAGCGCTGTCTGCGAATTCAGCGCACTCCATAGCGCCAGTGCACAGACCGGGAAAATCCTTTTCATGGTGTTTATCCGTTAAGACTGCTGCTTTAAAGGGATGCTCAGGGACCTTTCCAGCCAGCCGCCCTGACCATCTGAAATCACTTCAAACACTTCAACGTGTGCGCGATTGATCGAGGCAACCTGCCCGTTATTGCGCCCCAGGTAATCGCCTACCTTCAAATGGTGCACGAGCCCATTGGCGCGCAACAGGGCGTTGACCCCGTGCTCATTGGAAAACGTGCCGACCATCTCGAACTGCTCAAGGGCCAGCCCCTCCAGAAAATGCCGGGGGCGGTCGCTGTCCAGTTCTTCGGCCACCAGCAGGCTGGGCTGCCAACGCCCTGCTCCACCGTCAAGTTGCGCCTGAAAAGGGCTGCGCAACCCCGCCGCTGCATACGCCACCACCGCGGGAGGCTCGACACGCGGTACAGCCGCCATAATGGCGACCGGGCCTGCCGGAACTGCCTGTAATGATGCTTGCAGTTGCGCAAGGTTTTGCGCGTGATCGCAGCCCGTCAGGCCCGCCAGACAGCAGGCTCCGAGTAGCCGAAAGCCAACACTCATGGGATCTATCCTTGATCGTAGGTGCGGTAGGTCTTGGCCAGCAGCGTCATGCGCAATTGGCCGTCGTTTGTCTCGTTGAGTGGGGTGAGGGTGAAGTCATGCAGGGTGACAATGCGCGGCAGGCCCGCCAACTGGCTGACGAAATGCCCCAGGTCGTGATAGCCGCCAATCAGCACCAGCTTTAACGGCAGTTCGGCGTAGAACGGTTGCAGCACCTCGGGCGACCACTGAATGTGCTCGATCTGCAAGCCGCTGGTCTGGCCGAGACGAGACATGTCGTCCAGCAGGCCGGGCACTTGGGCCTGACCGGGCAGTTGCTTCAAGACGTCGCTGAACGCCGCTTCAAGCTCATGCATCGACAGCAACTGGGCTTCCAGGCTCGCGACCTGAGCGGCCTTGGCAACAAATTCGCCATGCAGCATCACTTCGGCGTCACGCTGCTGAGCAAGCTGGTTAAGCGGCGCCCGTAGCATCAGCGCGTAGCCCATCACCAGCACTGCACTCACTAACACCAACACAACCACGGCCTTGAGCCTGAACGAGCCATTGCTGACACGCTCAACGTTCAGGTCTCGCAGATCAAAATGGCTCAGGCGCGCCAACCAGTGAGCAACCATCAGAACTGGGCGCCGGTGTGGGCATGCCGCGTTTGGCGCACGCTCATTTGGAACAAGCGCTGCGGCCCTTCGCTTGGGCTGGGACCTGCCTGCACGTCGATCAGCACCGGCGCTTCAAGCCAATGCGAGGCGTCAAGGTTGCGCATCAACTCGGCAACGAGGCTGTTGGATTGCGCCACCCCGGTGATCACAAGGGTCTGGTCAGACATTTTTACGTCAGTAAAAAACACGCCCTTGGGCAAGCTGCGCGCCAGCTGCTCCAAAATGATCCCGCTGTCAGACCGGTTGCCCTGTAGCGTTTCGATGGTCTGCATGCGCTCAAGCAATTGTTCGCGGCGCACTTTCAACTGATCGATCTGCTCGGCACGACCATCCAGTTGCACCATCGAGCTTCTGATCAAGTCGTTGCGCGCCAGCTGTCGCTCGACGGCCCGGTCAATAAAGTGGTCGATCACAAACAACCCGCCTACCGCCACCGCTGACAGTGCGATCAGTACGACTACAAAACGCTTACGTCGTTTTTCTCGCAACAGGGTGCGCCACGGCAGTAAGTTGATGCTCGCCATTAATCAAACCCCCTCAAGGCCAGACCGCAGGCAGTCAACAACATCGGGGCATCGCAACGCAAGGCTTGAGGTGTAACCAAAGGGCTAATGGTCATTTGCGAAAACGGGTTGGCAACGTTCACGGGCAGCCCGAGGCGGGCCTCAAACCAGGCACTCAGGCCGCTGCGGGCGCCGATTGGCCCCGCTAACCAAAGCGATTGCACGGCGGGCGCGGCAACTGATTCGGCGTATTGCTCAAGCCCACGCTTAACCTGCTCCAGCGCGCCCGTCGTGAAGGCGTCACCTTCAAGCGTATCGGCGCCAAACAACAGCTCCCGGGCATAAAGCACCTGCCCTTGGTGAACGACACTGAGCAGCGTGGTGTGGCCCGCAACGTCGATGACGGCCACGGTGGCCGGCAGTTGCGTCTCATCACCCAACAGTGTCGCACCTTCAATCGCACGCGCCAGCGCATGGGCCTGAACCGCGACCACCCGCGCCTTTAGCCCGGCCTGGCTCAGCACCGCCTCGTACCACGCCAAGGTGTGCTGGCGGCACGTCACCAACAGCACTTGCAGTTTTTCCGGATTGTTCGGTGAAGGCCCCAACACATCGAAATCCAGGGCTGCTTCGTCCAGTGCATACGGAATGTATTGCTCGGCCTCTAGCCGTACGTACAGCTCCAGATCGTCGTCGCTGAGCCCGGCGTCCACCTCAAGGTATTTACAGATGACGTGCGTGTCCGGGAGCGCCACCACCGCCTCGCGCGCCGACACCGAAGCGGCACCCAGCGCCTTGAGCAGCACCTGGGCGACACTTTTCGGCTCGGCGCTGGTCTGATCGTCCATGAGCGTGGCGGGCAGCGGTTCAACCGCATAGGCCTCCAGCTGGAAGGGGCCGTTTGAACGGCTCAATTCGACAATTTTTATCGTGTGCGAGCCAATGTCGACACCCACATACCGCTGGCGGGCTTTACAAAAATATCCGGGCACTGTGATTTTCCCTAATGCATTCCGTGACTTACGGAGGGTAAAAAATGAGATCCGTTCATAACCCGTTCTGACATGCGGCCCATGACGCTGGCAGCCGAAAAATGCTTATAATGCCGGGCGTTTTTTTCCGCATCGTCGACCCGGCGCAGCATGCGCACTACCCTGACGTGCAAACCCATTTCTTAATCTGGAAATCCAAAAGCCTTGATTCGTCTGCTGAAGTTTTTCGGGTGGTCTTTCGTTGCCGTGGTCTGCGGGCTTTTGCTCGTGCTCAGCGGCGCGTTTCTCTATCTTAGTCCTGGCTTGCCGTCCGTAGAGTCGTTGAGAAGCATCCAGTTGCAGATTCCTTTGCGGGTCTACACCAGCGACGGGAAATTGATTGCAGAGTTTGGCGAAATGCGCCGCTCTCCGATCAAGTTCGCCGACATTCCGCCCAATTTCATCAATGCACTGCTTTCGGCAGAAGATGACAACTTCGCCAATCATTACGGGGTCGACCCGAGCAGCCTGATGCGTGCCGCCAGCCAGTTGGTAAAAAGCGGACACATACAATCGGGTGGCAGCACCATCACGATGCAGGTGGCGAAGAACTATTTCCTCACCAGTGAGCGGAGTTTTTCACGCAAAACCAACGAAATCCTGCTGGCTCTGGAAATCGAGCGCGAACTGACCAAGGACGAGATCCTTGAGCTGTACGTGAACAAGATTTACCTGGGTAACCGCGCTTACGGCATCGAGTCTGCTGCGCAGGTTTACTACGGCAAGTCGATTCGCGACCTGAGCCTGGCGCAGATGGCCATGATTGCCGGTCTGCCAAAAGCCCCTTCGCGCTTCAACCCGCTGGCCAACCCGGTGCGCAGTAAAGAACGCCGCGACTGGATTTTGGGCCGCATGTACAAGCTGGGCAAAATCGACCAGGCCAGTTATGAAGCCGCGATTGCCGAACCGGTGAACGCCAGCTACCACGTGCCGACGCCAGAAGTGAACGCGCCTTATATCGCTGAAATGGCCCGTGCCGAAATGGTCGGCCGTTATGGCAGCGAGGCCTACACCGAAGGTTATCGTGTCACCACGACGGTCCCAAGCGACCTGCAAGAGCTGGCCAACAAGTCGGTTGAAGACGGCTTGATGGTCTACGACCAGCGCCACGGCTATCGCGGCCCTGAAGCACGCTTTGCCGGTAAATCCCCGTCGGCCTGGGCTCAGGAGCTGACCAAGCAGCGCACCATCAGCGGGCTTGAGCCGGCCATCGTGACCCAGGTCGACAAAGACGGCCTGCAAGTCCTGACCCGTAACGGCGAGGCTCACGTCCCGTGGGACAGCATGAAATGGGCGCGCAAGTTCATTAACACCAACAGCATGGGCCCGATGCCCAAGCAGCCTTCGGATGTGGCCCAAGTTGGCGATTTGATTCGCCTGCAAGCGCAAGCCAATGGCACCTACAAATTCAGCCAGGTCCCTGACGTGCAAGGCGCGCTGGTATCCCTAGACCCGGACAACGGCGCCATTCGTGCACTGGTGGGTGGTTTTGCCTTCGAGCAAAGCAACTATAACCGTGCCACCCAAGCCAAGCGCCAACCAGGCTCCAGCTTCAAACCGTTCATTTACAGCGCCGCCCTGGATAACGGCTACACCGCCGCCACCCTGGTAAACGACGCACCGATCGTGTTTGTCGATGAGTACCTGGACAAGGTCTGGCGTCCGAAGAACGACACCAACACCTTCCTCGGCCCGATCCCGCTGCGTGAAGCGCTGTACAAGTCGCGCAACCTGGTCTCGATCCGTACCCTGCAAAGCCTGGGTGTCGACCGCACCATCGACTACATCAGCAAGTTCGGCTTCAACAAGCAGGACCTGCCGCGCAACCTGTCGCTGGCCCTGGGTACCGCCACCCTGACGCCGATGGAAATCGCCACTGGCTGGAGCACCTTTGCCAACGGCGGTTACAAAATCACGCCGTACCTGATCGACAAGATTGAAAGCCGCAACGGCGAAACCCTGTTCGTGGCCAACCCGCCAAGCGTTCCGAAAAACGCCAGCAAAGACGTGCCTGCAGAGGCCGCCGCGCTGACCATTGACACCATCAACGCCGCGCCCGGCCTGCCCACCGCAGAAACCCAGGCCGTCGCTGAGCGTATCGTTGACGGGCGCACCACTTACATCCTCACCAGCATGCTGCAGGACGTGATCAAACGCGGCACTGGCCGCCGCGCCCTGGCGCTGGGCCGTACCGATCTGGCAGGCAAAACCGGTACCACCAACGAGTCCAAAGATGCATGGTTCTCGGGCTACAACGCCGATTACGTGACCACCGTATGGACCGGTTTCGACCAGCCCGTGAGCCTTGGCCGTCGCGAGTACGGTGGCACCGTGGCCTTGCCGATCTGGATGAGCTACATGGGCGGCGCGCTCAAAGGCAAACCTGCGCACACCCAGGCCGAACCGGAAGGCATCCTCAGCCTGCGCATCGACCCGGCCAGCGGCCGCATTGCCTCACCGGGCACACCGGGCGCCTACTTCGAACTGTTCAAAAGCGAAGACACACCGCCGACCAACAGCGAACTGGGCAGCACCCCGGCACCGGGCAGCCCGCTGCCAGCAGAAGACGGGGCGCCAATAGATCTCTTCTGACGAAGAGAGCGTCAAAGGGGGCTAGCTGCAAGCGGCACGTTACATGCCGCTTGCAGCTAGCCCCCTTTTGTTTAGGACTGCTGGGCACAGTCGCCATACACCTCAGCCACGCCTGGCACCTTGAGCCTCATGTCGTACAAGCGCTGGCGGGTGATGTGGAGCCGGCTCAGCTCGCGCATCAACAGGTTGATCATGCGTTCTTGCTCATGCGGATGCGCATCCACCTCGCTCACCACGGCCTGATAACAGCTACGCAGCTGCTGGCCAATATGCTCAAACGCTAGATCAACCGCCCTCACTTCAGCTTCTGTGACTTCAGGTTCACGAGCCTCCAATGCGGCTTGTGAACGCTGAAATGCAGCCCAACTGCCCGCCACATAGCTGTCTACCCCCAACGACTCCCCAAGGTCGACACCAACCATCCCGTCGCACTCGGGCCTGTCACGCAGCTTCTCGAACACCAAACGACTCACCGCCTGCTGGGTCACGATATCGCTCGTGGGTGCCCACATAAGGTGCGACCCCTCCTGCCCGGACACCAACGGCATGAAGTGGCGCAAGGCCCCGTGATGCTGATACAGCTCGCCGGTCAACGCGCCAAGGCCCGCCACAAACACACCCAGCTCAGGCAACCCATGGTTAAAGCCCAGCGTGGCGTGCCCGTGATACGTCGACAGCCGGGTGTTCATCCAGCTGCCCGGCAGGCTGGGCAACAGGTCGTGATGGTGGACCATGCGGTAATGCGCCAGCGATTGCGCCGCCCGAACAAAGGTTGCATCACCCGCACGAGGCGCGCCGTAGGTATAAAGCTGCACGTCACGGTGACGCAGCATCTGGCCCAGGATCAGCGCGATGGCGCCACTCACGCCGTGCCCGCACATCAGCACTTTATGCCCGCCGAAGCCGTTATTCAGGCACGTACTCACGCGCTCATAAAGGCGCTTGGCGGCGTGGTAAAAGCCTCGGTGCACGCGGCCTTGCCCCTCTTCAAAGGGCACTGGCTCAAGATCGTCCTCCCCAAAAAAGGTCGTCGCCGGGCGCGGATCGCGAATGGCGATCAGCAACAGTTCAGGGGTGTGGGCCATAAACAGCTGATCGCACGACTCCGGTACCCGTTGAAAACGCTGTGAATAGGCCACGTCCTGGTACAGCGGGCGATAATCCTGATGCCCCTGCGCAGCAGGCTCCAGGATGCCGGCGCCGTGCGCGGCCACCAAGGCCAATTGGTAGCGGTTCAGGGCACATTGCTGGCCCGCGCCCGATAACATGAGGCTTTGAGCACGCATTACTCCGCCGATTGCTCCGCGCCCTGTGGCGTCCAGGCCATCGCGGTGACGCGGGTCCTGTTCATCGACCAATTGAAGGCGGGTACTCTGGGAAACGGGCACAGGTGTCTGCATATCAGCGGGCGTCATGGGGAGGTGTCAAAAATGGAGAGCTGACGCTAACGGATAGTGCCGGTGATAGATGTAGGAATATTCTTGAAATACATAAGAAATGATTTAGCAGAGAAACAATCGCTTTCAGCCCCCCCTTAACGCAAAAAGCCCCGGCTCTTTCGAGCCGGGGCTTTTAGTTGACGTTACGCGGGCTTAGCCGTTGAAGACGTCATCCACGCTTTTCAGCGGGTAGTGTTTCGGGTACGGCAGGGTGGCCACACCGGTCTCGATAGCGGCTTTAGCCACGGCATCGGAGATCAAGGTGATCAGGCGCTTATCCATTGGTTTCGGGATGATGTACTCACGACCGAATTCCAGTTTGATGCCGCCGTAGGCGTCGCACACTTCTTGTGGCACTGGCAGTTTGGCCAGTTCACGCAGTGCGTTGGCCGCTGCGATTTTCATTTCTTCGTTGATGCGCTTGGCGCGAACGTCCAGAGCACCACGGAAGATGAACGGGAAGCCCAGTACGTTGTTGACCTGGTTCGGGTAGTCCGAACGGCCAGTGGCCATGATCACGTCGCTACGGGTGGCGTGAGCCAGTTCCGGAGAGATCTCCGGGTCCGGGTTGGAGCACGCAAACACGATCGGGTTGGCCGCCATGGACTTCAGGCCTTCAGCGCTCAGCAGGTTCGGGCCGGACAGGCCTACGAACACGTCAGCGCCTTGCAGGGCGTCATCCAGGGTGCGTTTTTCGGTCGCGTGAGCGAACACCGCTTTGTACTGGTTCAGGTCGTCACGGCCGGAGTGGATCACGCCGGTACGGTCGATCATGTAGATGTTTTCGATTTTGGCGCCCATGCTCACCAGCAACTTCATGCAGGAGATGGCCGCTGCGCCTGCGCCCAGGCACACGATCTTGGCTTCTGGCAGGGTTTTGCCAGCGATTTCCAGGGCGTTGATCATGCCGGCCGCGGTCACGATCGCGGTGCCGTGCTGGTCATCGTGGAAAACCGGAATGTCGCACTGCTCGATCAGAGCGCGCTCAATCTCAAAGCACTCAGGTGCCTTGATGTCTTCGAGGTTGATGCCGCCGAAGGTGATGGAAATACGCTTAACGGTATCGATGAAAGCCTGCGGGCTTTCGGCGTCGACTTCGATGTCGAACACATCCACACCGGCAAAGCGCTTGAACAGCACGCCTTTGCCTTCCATAACCGGCTTGGACGCCAACGGGCCGAGGTTGCCCAAGCCCAGAATTGCGGTGCCATCAGAAATTACGGCGACCAGGTTGCCCTTGCCGGTGTACTTGTAGGCCAGCTCAGGATCGCGGGCGATTTCGCGCACTGGCTCGGCTACACCCGGGCTGTATGCCAGCGCTAGATCGCGGGCAGTCGCAGTAGGTTTGGTGAGCTCGACGCTCAGTTTCCCCGGGCGGGGCTGGGCATGATATTCGAGAGCGGCGGTTTTCAAATCAGACATATAGGCATTCCGCTTTTTTTCTGTTGGACGACGGACCGCCGAGCATACGCGTGTCGTAAAGTCCCGACAAGACTGACCAGTCAGCAGTGTCAAGGGCTTTACCCTACGACTTTGGGCCAAGAGCCGCGACCTAGAAGGGCTGAATGTCCACAATTTAAATATAAAATTGTCTACAACTTTACATTCGAAATGGTTTTTATCATTCCCGGATGGGTCAGTGAGAGCATCCAGCGCGCCTGCCCTGATTTCAAACCACCCCGTTGGGCACGGTCCAGCACCCAGCCGCGCACCTCGATTTGCTTGCCCTGCAAGCGGGTGAGCACTGCCTGATCGAAGTTGTGCAAGTACTCGGGGGCAATGCGAACCACCGCCCCGCCTTGCAGATCAATCCACAACCCGCCACGGTTTCGCTGCATCCGGGTGACGTTGGCGCTCACCAGCGCGAAGCCCGAACGGCTGATCTGCTGCGGGGCCAGCACCGGCGATTGTCGCCACAAGCCGAGCGAGGCAGCACGCGCACGCTGCTCGGCGGCCTGCTGGCAATCGAGCAGTTCAACGTTAGGCGCCAGCGCGACTTGAAAGCCCAGGCCATCGGCCAGCAACTGCGCTTCGAAATTGCTGCCATTGGCGCCGAAAACATGGGCCAGAGTACGCCCATAGCGATCTTGCGGCTGCAACCCCGGTAGCAAGCCGACACGCCCGTCACTTTGCGTGACCAGCACTTGCAGGCGTTTGCGTGCGGCATCGGCAAACGGCTCGTCAGGGCGGCCCTTTTTACCGGTTTCAGGGGCATTGAGGCCGATCAGGCGCACGCTGCGGCCATCTTTAAGCCGCAGCGAGTCGCCATCGACCACGCGCTCTACCTGCGCGTAGGTCACCGCACGCGGCGCCGGGCACAGCACTTGCGCCTGAGCAGCGGAATACCAAATCGCGGGCACAAAAAAGGCGCCCACAAGGGACGCCTTTTTCATTAACCCGGTCAGACCCAAAAGCCTGGCCAAGGTCATGTGCCTTACTCGGCGACTTTTTTAGCGCCGAAAGCACCAAAACGAGTCTTGAAGCGATCAACACGACCGCCAACGTCCAGAGTTTTTTGCTTACCGGTGTAGAACGGGTGGCACTCGTTGCATACGTCAGTACCCAGTGGCTTGCACAGGTTAGAACGAGTTTCGAACTTGTTGCCGCAGCTGCAAGTTACTTCGATCACTTCGTACGCTGGATGGATATCGGCTTTCATGGGGTATTCCTCAGGCTAGCGTGCCGCCACTCAACACCATTGTTGAATACCGCACGTAAATTTAGGGCGGGAATGATACCAGACCTTTAAACAGACGCAAGCACCGGGGGTCGGCTGTTTCTTGATCTTCTTGTACGGATTTTCAGCCACCCCGAACCTGCTTCCGGGCGCGTTGTCTGCTAGGCTCCCGGCCATATTGAACGCCGACCACTTGAGAGCCCCGCGTGCCCGACGCCATTTTGCGCCTTGCCCTGCCTTCCCCTTTGCGCCGCCTGTTTGACTACCGGGCGCCTGCGGGCGTGCTGCGCAGTCAATTACAGCCTGGCATGCGCTTGCGGGTGCCGTTCGGGCGACGGGAAATGATCGGCATTCTGGTCGAAGTGGTCGATCACAGCGAAGTCCCGGCAGACAAGCTCAAGCCGGCCATCGCCCTGCTCGACAGCACGCCACCGCTGCCCGCCTCGCTGTTCAAGCTGTGCCTGTGGACGTCGCAGTATTACCAGCACAGCTTGGGCGACACGCTGAGCTGGGCGTTGCCCGTACTGTTGCGTCAGGGCGAATTGGCCGAGACACGCCAGGAGCGCTTCTGGCAGATCGCCCCCGGCGCCAAGCTGGATGACCCGCGTATTGCCCGCGCCCCGCGCCAGCGCGAAGCCCTGGCCACTCTCGCCCAGCACCCGCACGGCGTGGCCCATCAGCTCCTGAGCAAGTTAAAGCTGAATAAAGACAGCCTCGACCTGTTGCTGGCCAAAGAGCTGGTGACGGTCGAAATTCGCCGCCACGCACCCAGCGCACGCCATGAACACTGGCTGGCCCAGCCCGAGCTGCCGCTCAATGATGAGCAGCGCGCAGCGTGTGAGGCGATTCGCGCCGGGTTCGACAGCTTCCATGCCTTTTTATTGGCGGGCGTGACCGGCAGCGGCAAAACCGAAGTGTATTTGCAGTTGATCCGCGAAACCCTCGAAGCCGGCAAACAGGCCTTGGTGCTGATCCCGGAGATCAACCTGGGGCCGCAAACCCTGGCCCGCTTCGAACAACGCTTCAACGCCCGTATCGCGCTGGTGCATTCGGCGGTCAATGATCGCGAGCGCCTCGAAAGCTGGCTGGCGGCCCGCGACGGCGAGGCCGACATTATTATTGGCACGCGCTCGGCGCTGTTCACCCCGATGAAAAACCCCGGGCTGATCATCATCGACGAAGAACACGACGGTTCTTATAAACAGCAGGAAGGCCTGCGCTACCACGCCCGCGACTTGGCGCTGGTGCGAGCGCGGCAAGAAAACATCCCGATCGTGCTCGGCTCTGCCACGCCCTCGCTCGAAAGCCTGCATAACGCCTACACCGGCCGCTATGGTTTGCTGCGTTTGAATGAACGTGCAGGCGGGGCCAAGCAGCCGCGATTCCTGCGCCTGGATGTAAAAAGCCGCCCGCTGGACAGCGGTATTTCCGGACCGATGCAACAAGCTATCGGCCAGACGCTGGCGGCGGGCCAGCAAGTGTTGGTGTTTCTCAACCGTCGCGGCTTTGCGCCGACCCTGCTGTGTCATGACTGCGGCTGGATGTCGGAGTGCAAACGCTGCGACGCGCGCATGACCGTTCATCAGCGCTCTGGCGAACTGCGCTGCCATCACTGCGGTTACGTCGAACGCGTGCCGCGCAATTGCCCGCAATGCGCCAAGGTGGATTTGCGCCCCGTGGGGGCAGGCACCGAGCGGGCCGAAGAGCGGCTGGCGATTTTGTTCCCGGATTACCCGGTGCTGCGGGTCGACCGCGACAGCACGTCACGCAAAGACGCGATGAACCAGCTGTTTGCCACCATCCAGAAAGGCCAGCCGTGCATTTTGGTGGGCACGCAAATGCTCGCCAAGGGCCACCACTTTCCACGGGTGACGCTGGTGTCGATTCTGGATGCTGACGGCGGGCTGTTCTCGGGCGACTTCCGCGCCAGCGAACGCATGGCGCAATTGATCGTGCAGGTCGCAGGCCGTGCGGGCCGGGCCGAAGAGCCGGGCCGGGTGATTATCCAGACCCACCTGGCCGACCACCCGCTACTGATTCAACTGACCGAGCAAGGTTACTTTGCCTTCGCCGAACAGGCCTTGAGCGAACGCCGGGCTGCGGGCTTGCCGCCCTTTGCGCACCTGGCGCTGTTGCGCGCCGAAGCGCACAAGCCGGGGCAAGCCGAAGGGTTCCTGGATGAAGCCTGCAGCGAGGCCGAGCGTTTGCTGGGCGAGCTGAACCTGAGCGGTATCGAACTGCTGGGCCCCGTGCCTGCGCCAATGGAACGCAGGGCCGGACGCTACCGCGCTCAACTACTCTTACAAGCCAACGCCCGCGCGCCGCTGCATCGGCTGCTGAGCCACTGGCTGCTGATCCTTGAACAAATGCCCAGCGGCAGACAAGTCCGCTGGTCGCTGGATGTCGACCCGGTTGATTTGTATTGACGCAAGTCCCTGTAGCCGCTGCCGAAGGCTGCGATAAGGGCCGCAGGGCCTTCGCTTTTGATTTGACCCCATCGCAGCCTGCGGCAGCGACTACGGATTTAACAAAGCCCGACTGCTAAGGTTGGCAAGGCCGACCCGGCAACGGATAATACCCAGTTTTTCCACCTGCGCACTGAAGCGCTACCGCGCTTGCGGTCGAAAGAGAAGACCATGAAAGACACCATTCGCCAGCTGATTCAACAAGCCCTTGCTCAACTCGTCACAGAAGGTGTGTTGCCTGAAGGCCTGACGCCAGCGATTCAGGTGGAAAACGCCCGTGACAAAACCCACGGCGACTTCGCCAGCAACATCGCCATGATGCTGGCCAAACCTGCAGGCCTTAAGCCACGCGATCTGGCTGAAAAAATCATTGCCGCGCTGCCAGCCGATGAGCAAATCAGCAAGGTCGAAATCGCCGGCCCAGGTTTCCTCAACTTCTTCCAAAACACTCAAGCCCTGGCCTCGCGCCTGGACGCTGCACTGGCCGACCCAAAGCTCGGCGTGCGCAAAGCCGGCCCGCACCAGCGCACCGCTGTCGACATGTCCGCGCCTAACCTGGCCAAGGAAATGCACGTAGGCCACCTGCGCTCCACCATCATCGGTGACGGCGTGGCACGGGTGCTGGAGTTTTTGGGCGACGAAGTGATCCGTCAGAACCACGTGGGCGACTGGGGCACCCAGTTCGGCATGCTGATGGCCTATCTGGAAGAAAACCCGATCACCAGCGACGAGCTGTCTGACCTCGAAAACTTCTACCGCGCCGCCAAAAAGCGCTTCGATGAGTCCCCTGAGTTTGCCGACCGCGCCCGTAGCCTGGTGGTCAAGCTGCAAGCCGGTGACCCGGACTGCCTGGCGCTGTGGAGCAAGTTCAAAGACATCTCGCTGTCGCACTGCCAGAAAATCTACGAACTGTTGAACGTTAAATTGACCATGGACGACGTGATGGGCGAAAGCGCCTACAACGACGACCTGATCAACGTGGTCAACGACCTCAAAGCCAAAGGCATGCTGGTGGAGAGTAACGGCGCGCAGTGCGTGTTCCTCGACGAGTTCAAAAACGCCGAAGGCGAGCCGTTGCCGGTGATTATCGTCAAGGCAGACGGCGGCTACCTGTACGCCACCACCGACCTGGCAGCCATCCGCTACCGCAGCGGTGTACTGAAGGCCGACCGCGCCCTGTACTTCGTCGACCAGCGTCAGGCCCTGCACTTCCAGCAAGTGTTTGCCGTGGCACGCAAAGCCGGTTTTGTGACCCACCCGATGGAAATGGAACACATGGGCTTCGGCACCATGAACGGCGCTGATGGCCGCCCTTTCAAGACCCGCGACGGTGGCACGGTAAAACTGATCGACTTGCTCACCGAGGCTCAGGAACGTGCCTACACCCTGGTGAAAGAGAAGAACCCTGAGCTGGCCGAAGAAGAACTGCGCGCCATCGCCAAGGTGGTCGGCATCGACGCGGTGAAATACGCGGACTTGTCCAAGCACCGCGCCAGCGATTACAGCTTCAACTTTGATCTGATGTTGAACTTTGAAGGCAATACCGCACCTTACCTGCTGTATGCCTACACCCGTGTTGCGGGCGTGTTCCGCAAACTGGGCAAGCGTTTCGACGAAGTACCGGGGCACATCGTCCTGGCGGCGCCACAAGAGCAGGAATTGGCCGCAAAACTGGCGCAATTCGGTGAAGTGCTAAACAACGTTGCTGAAAAAGGCACGCCACACACACTGTGCACCTACTTGTACGAAGTGGCCGGTCTGTTCTCCAGCTTCTACGAGAACTGCCCGATCCTGAATGCCGAAGACGAGCCCCAAAAACAAAGCCGTCTGCGCCTGGCAGCCCTGGCCGGCCTGACCCTCAAGCAAGGCCTGGAATTGCTGGGCCTGGAAACTCTGGAGCGCATGTAAGTTGGCCGCCAAGAAAAAACCTGCACCCAAGCGAGGCGCCAGCCGGTATCAGGCGCCAGCCAAAAAGCCGATTCCGGGCTGGTTGTGGCTGGCCATCGGCCTCACCGTCGGCGCTTTTATCGTGTTTTTGATGAAGCTCGAGCCGGGTAAGGGCGACGACGTCAAACGGGTCAAGCAAGAGGCGCAAAAGACCTCGCAAGCGGCTGAAGCCAACAAGACGCCGCCGAGCCCGACTCAGCCGGTCAAGCCCAAGTACGACTTTTATACCTTGCTGCCCGAGTCAGAAGTGATCGTGCCGCCAGAAGCCGTGCCGGAGAAGACCCCACCTGCGCAGCCAACGGCCCCTCTGGCGCCGGTGACACCGGCTGAAGCGGCAAAAATCGACACCGTGCGGGCACAAGCGGCCCTGAACGGCCTGACGCCACCGCCGGCACCACCGGTGGTCAAGGAAGCGCCGTCGACAACCAAGTTCTTCCTGCAGGCGGGCTCGTTCCGCAAACAGGCTGACGCGGACAAAGTGCGCGCCCAAATCATCCTGCTCGGCCAAACCGCTTCGGTAGAGTCGGGCACGGTGAAAGACGAAACCTGGTACCGGGTACTGGTCGGCCCGTTCAGCAACCGCGAACAACTGACCGTGGCCCAGAAGCAATTGGCCGGTGGCGGCTTCAACAACCTGTTGTTGCAGCAGCGCCGCTAACACCTGCGCTCCCGCCGGGGCATGAACCCTGTGGGAGCGGGCTTGCTCGCGATGGCATCATCGCGAGCAAGCCCGCTCCCACAAGGTCGGCGCCAAATCTCTCACTCCATTCATCCGCATTCCCCTCCCGCTGTTGAAATACGCGCTACAACCCCCATATGTATCTCCATCAGGCATTTTCGCCCCGCTGCGTGGAGACTCTCCCTTGACCACCATCGTTTCAGTTCGCCGCCACGGCAAAGTCGTTATGGCTGGCGACGGCCAGGTTTCTCTTGGCAACACCGTGATGAAAGGCAACGCGAAAAAAGTCCGTCGCCTGTACCACGGCCAGGTAATCGCCGGTTTCGCCGGTGCAACTGCCGATGCATTCACCCTGTTCGAACGCTTTGAAGGCCAGCTTGAGAAACATCAGGGCCATCTGGTTCGCGCCGCTGTCGAGTTGGCCAAAGAATGGCGTACCGACCGCTCGCTGAGCCGCCTGGAAGCCATGTTGGCCGTCGCCAACAAAGACGCGTCCTTGATCATCACCGGTAACGGCGACGTGGTTGAGCCCGAAGACGGCTTGATCGCCATGGGTTCTGGCGGTGCTTTTGCCCAGGCGGCAGCCCGCGCCCTGCTGATGAAAACCGACCTGCCGGCCCGCGAAATCGCCGAGACCGCTCTCGGGATTGCTGGCGACATCTGCGTGTTCACCAACCACAACATCACTATTGAGGAGCAGGACCTCGCTGAGTAAGCCCCCTGCCGGGCCAGTTCGCTGGCCCGTGTATGCACCTGACTTCAGCTAGAGGAACGCCAATTATTATGTCCATGACTCCCCGCGAAATCGTCCACGAACTCAACCGCCATATCATCGGCCAGGACGACGCCAAGCGCGCCGTTGCAATCGCCTTGCGTAACCGCTGGCGCCGCATGCAGCTCCCTGAAGAGCTGCGCGTTGAAGTCACCCCGAAAAACATCCTGATGATCGGCCCGACCGGTGTCGGTAAAACCGAAATCGCGCGCCGTCTGGCCAAGCTGGCCAACGCACCGTTCATCAAGGTTGAAGCCACCAAATTCACCGAAGTGGGCTATGTAGGCCGTGACGTTGAGTCGATCATCCGTGATCTGGCTGACGCGGCGATCAAACTGCTGCGCGAGCAAGAAATCGTTAAAGTCCGCCACCGCGCTGAAGATGCCGCTGAAGAGCGCATTCTCGACGCACTGCTGCCACCTGCCCGCACGTTTGGCGAAGAGGCGGCAACACCGCAGGACTCCAACACCCGTCAGCTGTTCCGCAAGCGCCTGCGTGAAGGCCAGCTGGACGACAAGGAAATTGAAATCGAAGTGGCCGACGGGGCCGGTGTCGATATTTCCGCGCCGCCAGGCATGGAAGAAATGACCAACCAATTGCAAAGCCTGTTTGCCAACATGGGCAAAGGCAAGCGCAAGAGCCGCAAGCTGAAAGTCAAAGAAGCCCTGAAAATGGTGCGTGACGAAGAAGCCAGCCGCCTGGTCAACGACGAAGAACTCAAGGCCAAAGCCCTGGAAGCCGTTGAACAGCACGGCATCGTGTTCATCGACGAAATCGACAAGGTTGCCAAACGCGGCAACGTCGGCGGTGCCGATGTATCCCGTGAAGGCGTGCAGCGCGACCTGCTGCCGCTGATCGAAGGCTGCACCGTCAACACCAAGCTGGGCATGGTCAAAACTGACCACATCCTGTTTATCGCCTCCGGTGCGTTCCACCTGAGCAAGCCAAGCGATCTGGTGCCTGAGCTGCAAGGCCGTCTGCCGATCCGTGTCGAACTCAAGGCGCTGACCCCGGAAGACTTCGAACGCATCCTCAGCGAGCCGCACGCTTCGCTGACCGAGCAATACCGCGAACTGCTGAAAACTGAAGGCCTGAACATTGAGTTCCAGCCTGAAGGCATCAAGCGTCTGGCGGAAATTGCCTGGCAGGTTAACGAGAAAACCGAAAACATCGGTGCTCGTCGTCTGCACACGCTGCTGGAGCGCCTGCTCGAAGAGGTATCGTTCAGTGCCGGTGACATCGCCAGCGCTCAGAACGAAGAGCCGATTCGTATTGACGCCGAGTACGTGAACAGCCACTTGGGCGAACTGGCCAAGAACGAAGACCTCTCGCGCTACATCTTGTAAGCCGGGCACCTGTAGCCGCTGTCGCAGCCTGCGACAGCGGCTTCGTGTTTGTGTGAAGACCAAAAGGTTATGACCATGATCCCCAGCGCCATCAACCTGCACAAAGCCTCAAAAACCCTGACCCTCACGTACCCGTCTGGCGAGGAGTACCACCTGCCGGCCGAACTGCTGCGCGTGCATTCGCCGTCCGCAGAGGTGCAGGGCCACGGCAAGCCCATTCTGCAATTCGGCAAAATCAATGTCGGTTTGCTCAAGATCGAACCCGCAGGCCAATACGCCCTGAAGCTGACCTTCGATGACGGCCATGACAGCGGGCTGTTTACCTGGGAGTACCTGTACCAACTGGGGAAACGCCAGGATGAGTTGTGGCAGGACTACCTGGCCGAACTCAAAGCCGCCGGTAAGTCCCGCGACCCTTCGGAATCGGTTGTAAAGCTGATGTTGTAGCACCCTGGTCAACTGTAGGAGCGAGCTTGTCTCGCGAGCTTTTTAAAGATCAAAAGATCGCGAGGCAAGCTCGCTCCTACAGGTTGGATGTGGGCAACTCAGGATGGGGTGGTTGGCTCCGGGGCCTTCACTTCGGCTGGTTTTTTGACCGCCGCCGGTTTTTTAGCGGCGGGTTTGGCCGCTGCCTTGGCTGCCGGTTTTGCGGCTGGCTTGGCGGGGGCTTTGGTAACAGGTTTTGCCGCTGGTTTAGCCGCAGCGCTGGCTGCCGGTTTAGCCGTTGCAGGCTTGGCGGCTGGTTTAGCGGCCGCTGGCTTGGCAGCAGCAGGTTTGGCCGCGGCAGGCTTAACGGCTGGCTTGGCGGCTGTCGCTTTGGCTGGCGAGGGCTTGCTTGCAGGCGTGGCTTTGGTAGCGGCGACCTTTGCTGCGGCGGCGGTGAGTTTTTCGATGTGCTTGGTCAGTACATCAACTTGCGCATGCAAGGTTTTGACTTCTTCGCGGCTCGGTACGCCCAAACGGGAGATCGCGCTGCTCAGGCGTTTATCGAAAGCCTCTTCGAATTCGCTCCACTTCTCCAGCGCCAGGTCTTTCACATCTTCAACCCGTGAGCGCGCGGATGAGGTGGTTGCCTTGGCTTCATCGACAAACTTGTTGCCTGCACTCTTGGCCAGCTTTTCAGCTTTTTCGCCGTCTTTGACCAGGCTGTCAAACAGCTTGCTGCCATCGGCATCAATCTTTGAGTACACCCCAAGGCCTGCCAACCAGATCTTGCGCGAGTACTCTTCTATCTTGCCGGTCCATGAGTGACTTTCTTTTGCAGGTGCAGCCGGTTTCTTTGCAGCCATTGTGTTCCCCTCAATGTTCAGTCGCGACGTCTTTGAGTCTAAGCGCCGCGTCATCAAGGTGAACAACATGTTCACCTGTAACAGGTTTAGACCTTAATCCGCCTAGTTTCAAGGCAGGTTTAAAACAGGTTTATGCCAAGGCTTTGTCCAGCGAGCGTTCAATTTCTGACTGGATCATGCCGCTCATCGCCGACATCAACATGCCCAGTTTCACGTCCACTTTGACCCGCCGCTCATCCACTTCCAGTTGGGCCTCGACCCCGGAACGCTTCAGGGTCACCTTGTCGCCCGACCACTCAGGGCTCAGCCCGTACTGAGATTGCAGCTTACCCACCACTTCCCGGGCCTTGACCCGTGCCTGCTCAAGACCCAGGGTGTGAGTGCGCTCAACACTGATGTTTGCCATTGCTGCTTTCCTCGTAAAAAAGTCGATCACTATACTTACATTGACCCTCGCCAAGACAAAGCCGGCTACCGGGATTAGAATGGCCAGCATTCTCTTCTGGTGACAGCGATATGACTGATCAGCGCAAAGGCAGCGATGCCGAACCCACCACTCACTTCGGCTTCAAGAACGTGCCGGAAAGCCAAAAGGCCGACAAAGTCGCCGAGGTTTTCCACTCCGTGGCCGGTAAATATGACCTGATGAACGACGTTCTGTCGGGCGGCATGCACCGTCTGTGGAAGCGTTTCACCATCGAGCTGTCGGGTGTACGCCCTGGCAACAAGGTGCTGGACATCGCTGGCGGTACGGGCGATCTGGCGCGCAAGTTCTCGCAACTGGTGGGCCCGACCGGCCACGTGGTACTGGCCGACATCAACGCCTCGATGCTCAAGGTAGGCCGTGATCGCCTGCTGGACAAAGGCGTTGCCGGCAATATCGAGTTCGTTCAGGCCGACGCCGAAAAGCTGCCGTTCCCGGACAACCACTTCGACTGCGTGACCATTGCCTTTGGCCTGCGTAACGTGACCCACAAAGAAGACGCGCTGCGCTCCATGCTGCGTGTGCTCAAGCCGGGCGGCCGCCTGTTGGTGCTGGAGTTCTCCAAGCCGACCAACGCGCTGATGTCCAAGGTCTACGACGCTTACTCGTTCGCCTTTATGCCCATGGTCGGCAAACTGGTGCTCAACGATGCCGACAGCTACCGCTACCTGGCTGAGTCGATCCGCATGCACCCGAACCAGGAGACGCTGAAGTCGATGATGGTCGAGGCCGGTTTTGACCGCGTGACCTATCACAACATGACCTCCGGTATCGTCGCACTGCACCGCGGCATCAAACCCTGATGTTGCTGCGCGGCCTTCTCGCCAGCGTCGAAACCGGCGTTAACCGGGTATTGCGCCTGGACAGCACGGCCTTGGCACGCTTGCGCCCGTTGACCGGTAAGGTCATTGCGGTGCGCGGCAGCAGCCCGAAGGTTCAGCTGTTTATCCTGCCCAGCGATGAAGGCCTGCTGCTGGCCGCTGAGTGGGCTGCCGACGCCGACTGCACCTTGCGTGCCCCGACGTCGACCCTGCTGCGCCTGGCCTTGAGCAAAGACAAAAGCGCGGTGTTGCACAGCCCGCAGGTCGACCTCGAAGGCGACAGCGCCGCGCTGATGGCGCTGGCCGCCGTGCTGCAAGACCTTGAGCTGGACTGGGAGTACGAACTCTCACGCTGGCTCGGCCCTGTGCCTACGGCGTTGATCGGCGGCCACCTGCGCAGCCGCGCCAACTGGTACCAGCAAGGTTTCGCCAGCCTCAACCAGAACCTGGCCGAATACCTGAGCGAAGAAGCCCGCACCTTGGTCGGCGAACGTGAAGCGCAAGCGCGCTTTGAGCAAATCGACCGACTTAAACTCGACCTGGACCGTCTGGAGGCACGCTTTGAGCGCCTCAGCCGATCCCTCAAGCCCAGCGATCACGCATGAAGCTGCTTGCCATACGCCGTTTGTTTCGCATCCAGCGCGTCGTCATTCGTTACCGCCTGGATGACCTGCTGTTTGCCCTGCCCTTGCCGTGGTGGCTGTTGTCGCTGCGCTATGCCCTGCCGTGGCGCTGGTTCCCGCGTAAAAAGCTGGAGCTGAGCCGGGGCGCAGCCCTGCGTCTGGCCTTGCAGGACTTAGGACCGATCTTTATCAAGTTCGGGCAAATTCTGTCGACCCGTCGCGACTTGCTCCCACCGGACATCGCCGATGAGTTGATGCTGTTGCAAGACCGCGTTCCGCCGTTCGACCCGGAACTGGCGGTCAAGCTGATCGAAGAACAGCTCGGCGCCAAAATCAGCGAAGTCTTTAGCCGTTTTGACATTGAGCCGCTGGCCTCGGCCTCGGTGGCCCAGGTGCACGCCGCCAAGCTCAAGACCGGCGAAGAAGTGGTGGTCAAAGTCGTCCGCCCGGGCCTCAAGCCGATTATCGGTTCTGACCTGGCCTGGCTGTTTATTCTGGCCAAGACCGCCGAGCGCTTGAGCGCCGACGCGCGCCTGCTGCACCCGGTAGACGTGGTCAGCGATTACGAAAAAACCATCTACGACGAACTCGACCTGCTGCGCGAGGCGGCCAACGCCAGCCAACTCAAGCGCAACTTCGAAGGTTCGCCGCTGCTTTACGTGCCGCAGATTTACTGGGACTGGTGCCGCCCCAAAGTGCTGGTCATGGAGCGCATCTACGGGCTGCAAGTCACCGATCTGGCGGCGTTGGCCGACCAGCGCACCGACATGAAGCTGCTGGCCGAACGCGGGGTCGAGATCTTCTTCACCCAAGTGTTTCGTGACAGTTTTTTCCATGCCGACATGCACCCCGGCAACATTTTCGTCAGCACGGTCAGCCCGTGGAGCCCGCAATACATCGCCATCGACTGCGGTATCGTCGGCAGCCTGACCCCCGAAGACCAGGACTACCTGGCGCGCAACCTGTTTGCCTTCTTCAAGCGGGATTACCGGCGTGTGGCCCAACTGCACATCGACTCGGGCTGGGTGCCGGCGAACACCAAGCTCAACGAGTTTGAGGCAGCGATCCGCACCGTGTGCGAGCCGATTTTCGAGAAGCCGCTCAAAGAGATTTCCTTTGGTCAGGTGCTGATGCGCCTGTTCCAGACTGCTCGGCGCTTCAACATGGAAGTCCAGCCGCAGTTGGTTTTGTTACAAAAAACCCTGCTCAACATCGAAGGCCTGGGCCGCCAGCTCTATCCCGACCTCGACCTGTGGAGCACCGCGCAGCCGTTCCTTGAACGCTGGATGCGCGAGCGCGTCAGCCCCAAAACCCTGCTGCGCAACCTGCACAGTCAGGTCGAGCAGATCCCGCATCTGGCGGGCATGACCCGCGACTTGCTAGAACGTATGTCGCAACCTCACGCCAAAAACCAGCCGCTGGCGGTGCGTGAGCCCCGTGACGGCTGGTTCTTGCGCCTGCTCGGCGCCGGGCATGTGGTTGCGGGTGCCTTGCTGGCAACTGTCGGCCCCTTGGGCAGCATCGGTTACTGGCCGGCGGGTATCCTGCTGGTGGTGGGCCTTTACCTGATCGTGCGCCGATCGTAGGAATTCTGGTCACTCTTGAGAGAGGCTGGCAAACTGTGGGCATCGCGAGTGCGGAGTCAAACATGAAAGACTGGCTGGACGAGATCAAATGGGACAACGATGGCCTGGTGCCGGCAATTGCCCAAGACCATAAAACCGGACGTGTGCTGATGATGGCCTGGATGAACCGCGAGGCCCTGAGCCTGACCGCGGCAGAAAACCGTGCCATCTACTGGTCACGCTCGCGTGGCAAACTGTGGCGCAAAGGTGAAGAATCAGGCCACGTGCAAAAACTGCATGAAATTCGCCTGGACTGCGACGCTGATGTGATCATCCTGATGGTTGAGCAAATCGGCGACATCGCTTGCCATACCGGCCGTCAAAGCTGCTTCTATCGCGTTTATGAAAACGCCGAATGGAAGACCGTTGATCCGGTGCTTAAAGACCCGAACGCCATTTATCACGCAGGCCACTCCCATGACTGACACCCTGAACCGCGTCGCCCAGGTGCTCGAAGCACGCAAAGGCGCCTCGCCAGACAGCTCCTATGTCGCCAGCCTGTACCACAAGGGTTTGAACAAGATCCTGGAGAAAGTCGGCGAAGAGTCGGTCGAAACCATCATTGCCGCCAAAGATGCTGCCATCAGCGGTGACTGCAGCGATGTTATCTACGAAACGGCTGATTTATGGTTCCACAGCATGATCATGCTTGCCCAGCTGGGCCAGCATCCTCAGGCGGTACTGGATGAACTGGAGCGCCGCATCGGCACTTCCGGACACGTGGAAAAAGCCTCCCGGCCTTCCGCCTAAACCCTTTTTTCAAGGAGCACAGCATGGGCATTTTTGACTGGAAACACTGGATCGTCATTCTGGTAGTCGTGGTCCTGGTCTTCGGCACCAAAAAACTGAAAAATCTGGGCACCGACGTGGGCGAGTCGATCAAAGGCTTTCGCAAAGCCATGAACGACGACGAAAAGCCTGCAGAACCCGTGGTTCCTCCTGCGCAGCCAACTGCCGCACCGACACCGCACACCACTTCGACCCTGAATGAGCCGCACACCATCGACGTGCAGGCACAAAAAGTCGAAGAGCCGACCCGCAAAGACGTGTGAGCCAAAACCCATGTTCGGTATCAGCTTCAGTGAACTGCTGCTTGTCGGCCTGGTTGCCCTCGTGGTGCTGGGCCCCGAGCGCCTGCCGGGTGCTGCACGCACCGCCGGCCTGTGGATCGGACGCTTGAAACGCAGTTTCAATGCGATCAAACAGGAAGTTGAACGTGAAATCGGCGCTGACGAGATTCGTCGCCAGTTGCACAACGAACACATCTTGTCGATGGAAGAGGAAGCCAAGAAGATCTTGGCCCCGCTCCAGCCGACGGTGCCGCCCGTGGCGCCCACAGAGCCCGTGGCAGCCCCCGAAGTCGCGCCTGTGGCCCCGCAGCCTCACCCGGAGCCTGTCAGCCCGGCACCGACCAGCCTGAGCGAAACCGAGGCCGGGCCTGCGCCACACGACCCAACCCTGCCACCGCGAGCCCCCTAAGCGCATGAGCGACTCCTCCAAAAACGAGCAGCCCGAACACGACCAGCCAATGCCGCTGGTCTCGCACCTGACCGAGCTGCGTACCCGTTTGTTGCGCTGTATTGCGGCGGTTTTTCTGATCTTCATCGCCTTGTTTGCCTTTACGCAGCAAATCTACACCCTGGTCTCCACGCCGCTGCGTGAATACCTGCCGGTGGGCGCCACGATGATCGCCACCGACGTGGCCTCGCCGTTCCTCACGCCGCTCAAGCTGACCATGATGGTCTCGCTGTTTATTGCCATTCCGGTGATCCTGCACCAGATCTGGGGCTTTATTGCGCCGGGCCTGTACAAGCATGAAAAGCGCATTGCCGTACCGCTGCTGATCTCCAGCATCTTTTTGTTCTATGCCGGTATGGCGTTTGCCTACTTCCTGGTCTTCCCGCTGGTGTTCAAGTTCTTTGCTGCCGCGACCCCTGAAGGCGTGGCCATGATGACCGACATCAGCAGTTACCTTGATTTCGTCATGACCCTGTTTTTTGCCTTTGGCGTGGCCTTTGAAATTCCGGTGGCTGTGGTACTGCTGGTCTGGATCGGCATCGTCGACGTCAAATACCTGCGCAAGATCCGCCCGTACGTGATCATCGGCTGCTTCGTGGTCGGCATGATCCTGACCCCGCCGGACATCTTTTCGCAGACGCTGCTTGCCGTGCCGATGTGGATGCTGTTTGAGATCGGCATTCTGTTTGGCAGCCTGATCAGCAAAAACAAGCGCGGCGACGAAGAAGAGCCGGCTGACAGCGATAGCAACGCCCAACCGCCAGCACCGCAGCCGTGAACCTGCTGCTCCTCGAAGAGGCTGACTTCACTGCTGCCGACCGCGTGATCCTGCGCGACCGGCGCCTGACCCACATGCAGGACGTGCACCGGGCAGCGGTGGGCGACACCCTGCGCGTGGGGCGGATTGGTGGTTTGATGGGCAGTGCCGAGCTGGTGCGCCTTGAGGCCAAAGAGGCCGAGTTGGTGATCCTCAGCCTCGACCAGCCCCCGCCGCAAAAGCTACCGCTGACCCTGCTGCTGGCCCTGCCGCGCCCGAAAATGTTGCGTCGGGTACTTCAGACGGTGGCGTCCATGGGCGTGCCCAAGGTCGTGCTGGTCAACAGTTACCGGGTTGAAAAGAGCTTCTGGCAAACCCCGTTTCTGGAGCCCGAGGCCATACGCGAACAGTTGATCTTGGGCCTTGAACAGTCCCGCGACAGCGTGCTGCCCGAAATCATCATCGAAAAGCGCTTCAAACCGTTTGTCGAAGACCGCCTGCCGGCCATGGCCGACGGCACCTTGGGCCTGGTCGCCCACCCCGGCAACTACCCCGACTGCCCACGCGGCCTGAGCGAAGCCGTCACCCTGGCCATCGGCCCGGAAGGTGGCTGGATCCCTTACGAGATCGACCTGCTGGTCAACGCCGGGTTGCAACCGGTACAACTTGGCGCCCGCATCCTGCGGGTAGAAACCGCCGTCACCGCCCTCCTCGCCCGGCTGTTCTAAGCCCACTAATCTCTGCGGCCGTTTCGCAACCTCGTTCCTCGTCAGCGACTACGAGGCTATCGAGCGGTCTCGCCGCCTGTATGGCAATAGGCCACTTCTTGCGACCTGGATCACATATTCGACAGCCGTCCTACAGTTATCTACCGGTACGCCGATGCGCTGTGAAGTCACGAGCACCGCAAAGCAACGGACAACTTTGCGTCTCTCGATCCAGGTCCTTAAAGGAGCAGCACCATGTACCGTCGATTAGCCCACCTACTCGGCAATATGAGCGTCAATCGTAAACTCAGCCTGGGTTTCGGCCTGGTGCTGGTTCTGACCGTGTTGATCGCCGCCGCCGGCTGGAATGGCCTGGCGTCGGTGATTGAACGGGGCGACAAACTGGCCAGCATCTCCAGGATCATCGGACTGACCAAAGACCTGCGCATTGCGCGGCTCGATTATCAACTCACCCAGCAGGCCGATGCCCAGCACCAGGTGGATGAGCGCCTGCGCGAGCTGGACACCATTCTGGTCGCCTCGCGCAAGCAACTGACCATGCCTGAAGACCTGGCGCTGGTCGATCAGCAGATCAGTGCAGCCGCCGAGTACAAACGGGCCTTCGATGACCTGGCGCAAGGTAAAAATACCGATCAGGCGCTGGAGCGCATGCACCTGCAAGGCAATAACCTGATCGACCTGAGCCAAAAGCTCTCGGCACTGCAAACCGCCAAGCGTGACAGAGACAGCCAGCAGGCCAGAACGCTGCTGGTCAGTTGTGCCGTGCTGGCGTTGGTGATCGGGATCATTGCGGCCTGGATCATCACCCGTCAGATCGTGGTGCCGCTACAACGCACGCTCAAGTCCGTTGATTACATCGCCGCCGGTGACCTGTCCCATGACACCAAAACTGAGCGCCGTGATGAGCTGGGGCAATTGCAGAAGTCCATCCAGAACATGACCGTAGGCCTGCGTGAGCTGATTGGCGGGATTCGCGATGGCGTCACCCAGATTGCCAGCGCCGCGGAAGAGCTGTCTGCCGTCACCGAGCAAACCAGCGCCGGGGTTAACAGCCAGAAAGTCGAGACCGATCAGGTGGCTACTGCCATGAACGAAATGGCCGCGACGGTGCAAGAAGTGGCGCGCAATGCCGAAGAAGCCAGCGAAGCGGCCGGTGCTGCCGACCAGCAGGCCCACGAAGGCGACACGGTGGTTGCACAAGCCATTGCCCAGATCGAGAAGCTCGCCGTAGAGGTTGCGCACTCCACCGAGGCTATGGATCACCTCAAGCGCGAAAGCGACAAGATTGGCAGCGTGCTGGACGTGATCAAGTCGGTGGCCCAGCAAACCAACCTGCTGGCCCTGAACGCGGCCATTGAGGCGGCACGGGCCGGTGAAGCCGGGCGCGGATTTGCGGTGGTGGCCGACGAGGTGCGCAGCCTGGCGCAACGCACGCAGCAATCAACCGAGGAAATCGAAGAACTGATTGCCGGCCTGCAAAGCAGCACACAGCAGGTCTCAAGTCGCCTGGACAGCAGCCGTACCCTCACCGACAACAGCGTCGAACTGACCCGTACTGCGGGCCAGTCGCTGAGCAACATCACCCGTACCGTGTCTGCTATTCAGGGCATGAACCAGCAAATTGCAGCTGCCGCCGAGCAGCAAAGTGCCGTGGCGGAAGAGATCAACCGCAGCGTGCTGAATGTGCGTGATGTGTCGGATCAAACAGCCGCCGCCAGCGAAGAAACCGCCGCGTCAAGCATTGAGCTGGCGCGCCTGGGCACGCATCTGCAGACGTTGGTGGGGCGATTTAAGGTCTGAACCGGTAGGAGCGAGCTTGTCTCGCGATCTTTTGATTGTTTAAAAGATCGCGATTCAAGCTCGATCCTACGGGGTTTGGCGTTACAAGACTTGGCGCAAGAACGCTTGGGCGCGCAGGTCTTTTGGCGAGTTGAAGAAGTCTTCCGGGGCAGAGTCTTCCAGCAGTTTGCCGTGATCAAAAAACAGCACGCGGTTCGCCACTTCACGGGCAAAGCCCATTTCGTGGGTCACGCAGACCATGGTCATGCCTTCCAGGGCCAGGGTCTTCATCACGTCGAGCACTTCGCCGACCATCTCCGGGTCGAGTGCCGAGGTGGGCTCGTCAAACAACATGACCTTGGGTTCCATCGCCAGCGCACGAGCAATGGCCACACGCTGTTGCTGGCCGCCCGACAGGCGTGACGGAAACTCGTTGGCCTTCTGCCCGATCCCGACTTTCTCCAGCAGCGCACGGGCCTTGGCTTCACGCTCGGCCTTGCCGCGCTTGCGCACGACTTTCTGCGCCAGGCAGAGGTTTTCGAGCACGGTCATGTGCGGGAACAGGTTGAAATGCTGGAACACCATGCCAACTTCGCGCCGGTAGGCGTTGACGTCGGTTTTCGGGTCGGCCAGGTCTACGCCATCAATGCTGACAGAGCCCGAGTCGAACTCTTCCAGGCCATTGAGGCAGCGCAGAAAGGTCGATTTACCGGAGCCGGACGGGCCGATCACTACCAGCACTTCGCCCTTGTCGACCTTGGTGGTGACGTTGTCGACCGCGCGTACGATGTGCCCGCGGGTGTCGAAGACTTTTACCAGTTCGCGAACTTCAATCACTTTGCGCGAGCCTCCGCTCAAGCCGGCTGGCGAAGTGCGACAGCGGCAGGTTGATCAACAAGTACAGGCCCGCCACGCAGAACAGGATTTCAAACGGCGAGAACGAGGTGGTGATGACTTCACGGCCACTTTTGAGCAGCTCGGTAATCGCAATCACCGACACCAGCGAGGTGTCTTTGACCAGGCTGATAAATTGCCCGGCCAACGGCGGCAGCACCCGTTTGAACGCTTGCGGCAGGACCACGTAGCGCATCGACTGGCTGGCGTTGAGGCCCAGCGAGCGTGCCGCTTCGTTTTGCCCACGGGCGATAGACTGGACGCCCGCGCGGATGATTTCGGCCACGTACGCGCCAGTGAACAGCGACAGCGCGGCAATGCCGGCAAATTCGCGGGACAGGTTCAGTACGGTGCCAATAAAGAAGTAAAAGATAAAAATCTGCACCAGCAACGGCGTACCGCGTACCAGCTCGACGTACAACGTCGACAGGTCACGCAGGGTCGGGTTGTTTGACAGCCGGCACAGGCCCGTGGCCAGCCCGATCAGCAACCCAAGCACGCCAGACACCAGCGACAGCCAGACAGTGGTCCACAGGCCCAGCAATAGCGGCCCGGCAGCCCAATGTCGGTTCACACCGATCACATCGCCTTCAGCGACATCGTCGCCCTCAGCCAATTGCAGGCTGTTGTCAGCAACGGTCAGACGCTGTTCAGCGCCATCGTCGCCGCGCAGTACAACTTCGGCTTTGCCGCCGTTGTGTATCACTTCAATCACGGTGGAGGTTTCAGCGGCCCGCTGAGCTTCTTCGGCCTGATAGGCGAAGTACTGCGGGACTCGGTTCCAGCGCCACTCGTAGGACATCAGCGAGGTGGCGTAATACAGCGCCCCCGCCAGACCGATGAGGATTAGCACGGTCAAAACGTGCCATGGCCACTGGGCTTTCTTTTGTTTGATCACTTTCAGGTTCCACGTTTTGTGTCGCTAGGGAGGCCGCCATCGCGAGCAAGCCCGCTCCTACAGGTGGTGTGCAGGCGCGAGCAAGTTCACGAATGGTTTAACAGCCTTATTCCATGTCTTTGAGCCAAGCGGTGTCTTTGAACCACTTGTCATGGATGCGATCGTAGGTGCCGTCTTCGTGGATCTGGTGCAGGAAGTTATTGATGTAGTTGATGCTGTCGTAGTCGCCTTTCTTCAGACCAAACGCCAACGGCTCGTAGGTGAACGGCTTGTCGAGGAACTCCAGCTTGCCGTTGCCGAACTTGTTGACCGCTACAACGTTGTAAGGCGCGTCGTAGATAAACGCGTCTGCCTTGCCGTTAACCACGTCCAGCACCGCTTCTGGCTCGTTGTCGTAGCCGTGGTACTGGGCTTTGGACATCAGCTTGCGCGCGACGATTTCACCCGTGGTGCCGATTTTGGAGGTCAGGCGGTACTGTGGATCGTTGAGGTCTTTGTAGGACTTGACCTTGTCTGCCAGCTCTTTGCGGATCAGCAGGGTTTGGCCCACAACAATGAAGGGTTCGCTGAAGTTAAGACGCAGGTTGCGTTCTTGGGTCAGGGTCATGCCGCTGCCGATCATGTCGAACTTGTTGGTCATGAGGGCCGGGATGATACCGTCGTAGGCCGTTGATACCAGTTCCAGCTTGACGCCCATGGACTTGGCCATGGCTTTGAGCAGGTCAACTTCAAAACCAATGATCTGACCGCGCTTGTTGGTCATTTCAAACGGCATGTACGTTGGGTCCATACCGACTTTCAGCGTGCCGCGCTTGACCGCGTCGTCAATGGCGCCTGCATGGGCTGCGCTGACTGCCAGTAATGCAGTGGCGCCGCACAGCAGTTTCGTCAGAAACTTCTTCATCATCAACCTCCCCTCAACCGACTCAATAAAGGTGTTGGCCTGCGGCGGGTTTGCTTGATAAAGCCAACAAAGCCGGGCACTCACCCATTCGGGGACGGATGCTAACTCACAGAAGGTTTTGAGACGAGTTTTGCGCGTTAAAAGCACGACAGGCGGGGCGTAAAAACCAACCCCGTAGTCGCTGCCGAAGGCTGCGATGAGATGTGTGGGTGTTCAGGGGAACGGGTTGCTCCGCAACCCTTCGCAGCCAAAGGCTGGGACTACAAAAGCACAAACCCCACTTTCGTGGGGTTTGTGCTTTGGATCACGCCGCTGGCTGCAACGCCAGCAACGGTGCGTGGTTATCGGCGGCCACCGAATCACGCCAGGCTTTGAGCCAGTCCTCGTGGCCGTCGGTCCACACCAACGCGTGCAGACGGGCCAACGCCACCGGGTCGCTCAACAAAGCCATACGCTCGTTGTTGTTCAAACCGTTCGGGCCGACCTTGATCGCATGACGCACGCGCTCGGCGCGCAGCCATTCGATCGGCTCGGCTTCACGGTGACGCGAGGTCGCCAAGGCGCACGCCAGGGCATTTTGCTGCGGGTCCACCACGGCCCGTACAAAGCCATCGTGAAGCGCGTGGTAGCGGTTCTCGTGGGTGTACTCCTCGGTCGCCGACAACTCACGCGGCGGCGCGTATTCCTCAGGAATCAGGAACAGCTTTTCGTCACGCGACTTGAGGCCCGGCTTAACCCGGCTGGAAAGCACCGACACCGGAATCGACAGCATCAGCGAGCCGACAATCGGCACCAGCCACCACAGGAAGCTCGGGTTCAGCCACAACACCACGCAGGCCCACGCAGCACCCAATAGGGTTTGCGGGCCATGACGGCGTACCGCTTCGCTCCACGGCGTGGAATCGTCGTCACGTTGTGGCGAGTTCCAGGTCGCGGCCCAGCCCAGGAAGGCAGCCAGAACGAAACGGGTGTGGAAGATCATGCGCACCGGCGCCAGCAGCATCGAAAAAAGCATTTCGAGCAGCATCGACACGGTGACCTTGAACTTGCCGCCGAACTCTTTGGCGCCCTTGGCCCAGATCAGGATGATGCTCAGCAGTTTAGGCAGGAACAGCAACACGATGGTGGTCGAGAACAGCGCGACCGCCTTTTCCGGGTGCCATTGTGGCCACAACGGATACAGCTGGCGAGGCTCCATGAAGTACTGCGGTTCCATCAGCGTGTTGACCGCCAGCAAGGCCGTCGACAGCAGCAGGAAGAAGAACCACAACGGGGCCGACAAGTAGGACATCACGCCGGTCAGGAACACCGCACGGTGCACCGGGTGCATGCCTTTGACCAGGAACAGACGGAAGTTCATCAAGTTACCGTGGCACCAGCGGCGGTCACGCTTGAGTTCATCCAGCAAGTTCGGCGGCAGTTCTTCGTAGCTGCCCGGCAAGTCGTAAGCGATCCACACGCCCCAACCGGCACGGCGCATCAGCGCGGCTTCAACGAAATCGTGGGACAAAATCGCCCCCGCAAACGCGCCCTTGCCCGGCAACGGCGCCAGGGCGCAGTGCTCGATAAACGGCTTCATGCGGATGATCGCGTTGTGGCCCCAGTAATGGGATTCACCCAACTGCCAGAAGTGCAAACCGGCGGTGAACAGCGGGCCGTATACGCGCGTTGCAAACTGCTGCATGCGTGCATACAGGGTGTCCATGCCCGACGCCCGTGGCGCGGTCTGGATAATGCCTGCGTCTGGCGTGGCTTCCATCAGGCGCACCAGGCTGGTCAGGCATTCGCCGCTCATGACGCTGTCGGCGTCGAGCACCACCATGTACTTGTAATCACCGCCCCAACGACGGCAGAAGTCGTCGAGGTTGCCGCTCTTACGCTTCACACGACGGCGACGACGGCGATAGAAAATCCGCCCGAAGCCTTCTGTCTCGCGGCACACATCCAGCCAGGCCTGTTGTTCTGCGACACAAATATCGGGGTCGTTACTGTCGCTCAGGACAAAGAAGTCAAAGCGGTCCAGGTCGCCTGTGGCAGCCACCGATTCAAACGTTGCCCGCAAGCCCGCAAACACACGGGTGACGTCTTCGTTACAGATCGGCATCACCAACGCTGTACGCGCTTGCTCAGGGATCGGCTCATCGCCAGCGCTGGCGCCAGAAATGCGGTACTTGTCATGCCCGGTCAGCAGTTCAAGGAAGCCCATCAGGGCGGTCCAGAAGCCCGCAGACACCCAGCAAAACAAAATTCCGAAGAGGATCAGGATGCTGGTCTGCAAGGCGTACGGCAGCACTTGTTGTGCGGTTTGCAGCAACGGCTGGTGGAGTACTTCTTCGAGGTCAACAAATGACCAGCCCTGGTACGGCATGATGCCTTTCATGTACCAGCCCGCGACGATGGTCTGACCCAGCATCAGCACCAGCAGGATGTAACGGCGGATCGAACCCACCGTACGCCAGCGGGCCTTGGGCAGCACATTTTCGTCTTTTTTCGGCAACGCAGGGTTGCTGCGCCCGGTCAGGCGGCGCCAGCCCCGCACCAGAATATTGGTGCGCCATGGCTCGGGGACCACCTTGGTACGGCGAATAGGCGGGGTGGCCTTGAGCATCACCCGGCCACTGGCATCGAGGGCGAGCATTTCTGCGTCCTCAAGTGCTTGGGCCGTGCTCAGGTTCAGACGCGAAGCCACCGAAGCCTGGGCGGCCTCGGCGGTGTCGATGTCCGGGCGCGCAGACAGCCGTTCATGCAACTCGGCGAACGAGGTGCAGCTCGCCAGTTCGGCGCGCTGCTCATCGTTCAGTGGCAGATGGGCCAGGTACTCGCCAAGCGAGACTGGCTGAGAGTGAGCATTACTCATCGGCTGGCAACTGATAGCTCCAGGTCTCGGTCAGTACTTTTTCAGTCTTCACCGGCTCTGGGGTGGCAGGGGCAGCTTCGGCGGCAGGCGCCGGGGTGCCCTTGGCATCCTTGGCGTCCTTGGCTTTTGCTTCTTTTGGCTCTTTCTTCTCGTGCACCTTGGCCGCCACTTTCTCAGCCTTGGCCACGGTTGCCGGAGTTTGCTCAACATCCTGGACCAGTGCCGCACGCAGTTCCGTGGACTTGCTCGGGTCTTTGACTTTCAAGCGCAAGGTCAAGCGCCAGCCTTTGGTTTCCGGGTTGTAACGCAGGTTGTTTTCAACCAGATCGGCGTTGTCACCCACACTCACCTGGCTGCGCACAGGCGCATCAGCAGGCAGTTTGGCCAGCGCCAGGCCTTCGAAGTCCACCAGGTAAGCCACGCTGCCGTCAGGCTGACGGATCAGGTTGGATTGCTTGACGTCACCGGTCGAACGCATGGTTTGTTTAACCCAGGCGCTGTCAGCCGGGTGCAGTGCTGCTTCGTCCAGGGTCCAGTGCAGGCGGTAAGCGTAATCAAATGGCTTGCCTGGCTCTGGCAGAGTACCCGGGCTCCAGAACGCAACGATGTTGTCGTTGGTTTCGTCAGCCGTCGGGATTTCTACCAGGTCAACCGAACCCTTGCCCCAGTCACCTTGTGGCTCGATCCAGGCGCTTGGACGCTTGTCGTAGCGGTCGTCGAGGTCTTCAAACTGGCTGAAGTCACGGCCACGTTGCAGCAAGCCGAAGCCGCGCGGGTTCTCAACGGCGAAGTTGCTCACCGACAGGTGTTTCGGGTTGTTCAGCGGACGCCAGATCCACTCACCGTTGCCGGCATGGATCGCCAGGCCCGACGAGTCGTGCAGCTCGTGGCGGTAGTTGAGGACTTTGGAGGGCTGGTTCGCACCAAACAGGTACATGCTGGTCAGCGGAGCGATGCCCAGCTTGCCCACTTTGTCACGCAGATACATTTGCGCCTTCACGTCCACCACCGTGTCTACGCCAGGGCGCAGGATGAAGCGGTAAGCACCGGTCGCCCGTGGCGAATCCAGCAAGGCGAAGATCACCAGGTGTTTGTCGTTAGGTTTTGGGCGTTCAACCCAGAACTCGGTGAAGCGCGGGAACTCTTCGCCCGATGGCAGCGCGGTATCAATCGCCATGCCACGAGCCGACAAGCCGTAAGTCTGGCCTTTGCCGATCACGCGGAAGTAGCTCGCGCCCAGCATGGTCATGATTTCGTCTTGTTTGTCAGCCTTGTTGATCGGGTACAAGACGCGGAAACCGGCCCAGCCGAGGTTCTCGGTGGCTTTAGGATCGAATTTGACGTCGCCGAAATCAAAACGGCTCGGGTCGTACTTGATCTCTTCAACCTTGTCGGCGGTCACTTCGTTGATTTTCACCGGCGTGTCGAAATGCATGCCCTGGTGATAGAAGGACAGCTTGAACGGGGTCTTGTCACCCGCCCACTGGGACTTCTCGCGCTTGAACTGAATCTTTTGATAGTCCGCGAATTTCATGTCACGGAATTCGTTTGGCAGATTGCTGCGCGGCGCTTGGTATTTCTGTTCGGCCAGGGCTTTAGCCTGAACCGCTACGTCATCCAGACTGAAGGCCCACAGTTGACCCGCACCGAGCAAGCAAAAGAGCGCAGAGCCCGTCACCAGTGCGTTGCGTAACCGCTTGGCAGACCTTTTTGGTGCATTTAATGGACTAACAATCACGAGCAACCTCGCCGAAAACAGATGATGAAACCAACGGCCAGCGATCTAAATGCCGGGTTGGCGAGCACTGTTCCGACCGTCGTATGGAAGAATGATTCCCCTGACGTGTCGGATTAGTCTCTATGGTAGTCGGGGATTATCTAGTAGCCCGCGTTACAACGCATCTATTGTCGCCAAGTATTTCTAACTAAAACTTAATGTTTTCTGACGAAATCACAGATTTTCAAGGTTTTAGATCTGTAACAGAAATGTCACAGGGCCGTCATTGACCAAATGCACCTGCATATCGGCGCCAAAACGGCCTGATTCGACCATCGGATGCAGGCGTTTGGCTTCGGCCAGGACGTGCTCAAACATCGCCTCGGCCATTGCGGGTGGCGCCGCTGTGGAGAAGCTGGGGCGCAAGCCGCTTTTGGTGTCGGCGGCCAGGGTAAATTGCGACACCAGCAGCAAGCCGCCGCCGATATCCTTCAGCGACAGGTTCATTTTGCCCTCGGCATCGCTGAACACCCGGTAATTGAGCAGCTTGTGCAGCATTTTGGCCGCATGGGCCTCGGTGTCGTCGGGTTCGACGGCCAACAGCACCAGCAAACCCTGATCGATCGAACCGACAATTTCCCCGCCCACCTCTACCCGCGCACCTTTTACGCGTTGCAGCAGGCCCTTCATGCTTCGTCCGGCTGCAAGTTGAGCAGGCTGCGAGCCATTTGCTCGGCAGCCCGTACCAAGGCATCGGTGATTCCGGGCTCAGAGGCTGCGTGGCCGGCTTCGCGGATCACTTGCAGTTCGCTGCCCGGCCAGTTCTGGTGAAGCTCCCAGGCGTTGTCCAGCGGGCAAATCACGTCGTAGCGGCCATGCACGATCACGCCCGGCAAATGGGCGATTTTGTGCATGTCGCGGATCAGTTGATCCGGCTCAAGGAACGCGCTGTTGGTGAAGTAATGGCATTCGATGCGGGCAATCGACAGCGCCCGGTGCGGGTCGCAGAAGCGCTCAACCACTTGCGGGTTGGGGCGCAGCGTCGCGGTGCGGCCCTCCCAGGTCGACCAGGCCTTGGCTGCATGCATTTGCGCGATCTGGTCATTGCCCGTCAGGCGCTTGTGGAAGGCACCGAGCAAGTCGTCGCGCTCCTCCGGCGGGATCGGCGCGATGTAGTCCTGCCAGTAATCCGGGAACAGACGGCTGGCACCGGCCTGGTAGAACCATTCAATTTCTTGCGGGCGGGCCAAAAAGATACCGCGCAGAATCAGGCCATGGACCCGATCCGGATGGCTTTGCGCGTAAGCCAGCGACAGGGTCGAGCCCCAGGAGCCGCCAAACAGTACCCACTTGTCGATGCCCAGAAACAGACGAATCCGCTCCATGTCCGCGACCAGATCCCACGTGGTGTTGTTGTCCAGGCTGGCATGCGGAGTCGAACGCCCGCAGCCGCGCTGATCGAAGGTAATGATGCGGTACACGCCCGGATCGAAATAACAGCGGCTGTTGGCGTCACATCCCGACCCCGGCCCGCCGTGCACAAAGACCACCGGCAGGCCGTCGGGCGTACCGCTTTCGTCGACATACAAGACATGCGGCCCATCAACAGCAAGATCGTGCCGGGCGTAGGGTTTGATCTGCGGGAACAAGGTCTGCATTACACACTCCGCGGGAGGGTTGAGGTCATCCCTGGTGGGGACTTCAAGAAATAGTGCCGTTTGGCATCATAAACCCGATTGGCGTAATGAGCATGGGGTTATAAAAATCCTGTTGAAGACCGGACAGAATCCTGTGGGAGCGGGCTTGCTCGCAAAAGGATCAACGCGACCTGCCTGCCGGACCGCGTTGCCTGGATCGCGAGCAAGCCCGCTCCCACCTCACAGGTTTCAGACCATCAATCCTTCACGTAGCGCTCCTGACCCCACTCGATCATCCGTGTCAGCAATTGCTTGAGCACCACCTGCGTCGGCGCCGCCAGGTCTTCGCGGTAGGTGAAGGGTTCGAACTCTTCCATGTAGGTGCTTTGGGCCAATTCCAGTTGCACGGCATGGATGTTGTCCGCCGGGCTGCCGTAATGCCGGGTGATGTGGCCACCCTTGAAGCGCCCGTTGAGCACATGACGATAAGCAGGGTGTTCGGCGCAGATAGCCTCAAGATCACCCGCAAGTTGCGGCGCACAGCTGGCGCCACTGAACGTGCCCAGGTTGAAATCCGGCAAACGCCCCTCAAACAAGTGCGGGATATGCGAGCGAATGGAGTGCGCATCAAACAGCAACGCGTAGCCAAACTGCTCTTTGAGGCGCTTGAGCTCTTGCTGCAAGGTCTGGTGATACGGCCGCCAGATGCGTTCCAGGTAAGTCGCGCGCTCTTGCCTGGATGGCGCTTGCCCTTCTTGGAACAGCGGCACGCCGTCAAACAGCGTGGCCGGGAACAGCCCGGTGGTCGCGCCCACGTACATGGGCGCGTCGTCTTCGGGGCGGTTGAGGTCGATCACAAACCGCGAATACTCGGCCGCCAAGGTGCTGGCCCCCAGTTCTGCGGCAAATTCGTACAGCGCGGGGATGTGCCAGTCCGTGTCCGGCAGGCTTTGCGCTGCGGGGATCAAGCCCGCCTGCACCGCCGGGGTCAGTTTTATGCCCGCGTGGGGCATGCTGATCAGCAACGGCACGCGGCCTTGTTTGAATGTCAGAACCTTATCCACAGCCTGTTCTCCTAAAGCTCAACGCCGTTGCGCACGACGCGTTTGTCCAGATCCCCGCCCAACCAGTACGCAAGGTCTGCCGGGCGATCAATGTTCCAGGCGACGAAGTCGGCCACTTTGCCGGGTTCCAGCGAGCCGTGGCTGTCGCCCAGGCCCAAGGCCGTGGCGGCGTGCTGAGTCACGCCTGCCAGCGCCTCTTCGGGGGTCATGCGGAACAGGGTGCAGGCCATGTTCAGCATCAAGCGTAACGACAGGCCCGGCGACGTGCCGGGGTTGAGGTCGCTGGCGATGGCGATTTTTACCCCGTGTTTGCGCAGGGCCTCCATGGGTGGCAACTGGGTTTCGCGCAAAAAGTAGAACGCCCCCGGCAACAGCACGGCGACGGTCCCGGATTGAGCCATGGCAACAGCGTCTTCTTCGGTCATGAATTCCAGATGGTCCGCCGACAACGCCTGATACCGCGCCGCCAGGCTTGAGCCATGCAGCGACGACAGTTGCTCGGCATGCAGCTTGACCGGCAAGCCCAGTTGCTGCGCCACCTTGAACACCCGCTCGACTTGCTCCGGCGAGAACGCCAGGTACTCGCAGAACGCATCCACCGCGTCTACCAGCCCTTCGGCGGCCAGTGCGGGGAGCATGTGCGCGCAAATGTGCTCGATGTAATCGTCTGCCCGGTCTTTGTACTCGGGCGGCAAAGCGTGCGCCGCCAAACAGGTGCTACGCACCGTCACCGGCAATTCTTCGCCCAAACGGCGAATCACCCGCAAAATTTTGCGCTCGCTCTCCAGGCTCAGGCCATAACCGGACTTGATCTCGACCGTGGTCACACCGTCACGCAGCACATTCAGCAACCGCTGACGCGCGCTGGCGAACAACTCGTCTTCGCTGGCGGCACGGGTGGCGCGCACGGTGCTGGCGATGCCGCCCCCGGCAGCGGCGATTTCGGCATAGCTCACGCCTTGCAGACGCTGCTCAAACTCGCCACTGCGGTTGCCACCAAACACCGTGTGGGTGTGGCAGTCGATGAGCCCCGGCGTGACCCACGCGCCGTCCAGGCCGATGGTGTGGCCGTATTCACCAGCGGGGACCTGCTGACGCGGGCCGATCCACTCAATGAAGCCCTCGCGGGTCACGATGGCGGCGTCTTCGATGATTGAATACGCGCCATTGGCCATGGTCGCGGCATTGCAGTGTTGCCAAAGCGTTTTCATTGCATCACTCCCTTGATGACTCACGCCAGGTAAGCGGCCAGTGGCTGCAACGCGCGCGGGTCTTTGAGGATCGCCGCGCTCTTGGCAATGTCAGGGGCCAGCCAGCGGTCTTGATCGTAAGGCGCTACGTGTTCGCGCAGTAAGCGCCAGGCCACTTGGGTACCGGCACCGAAGTGCTTGGGCTGATGGAACTCAAACGCCTGCGCGGCCAGCAAGTACTCGATGGCAAGCACCTGCGTGGCGTTCTCCAGCACTTGCAACAGCTTGAGCGCGGCATTGGTGCCCAGGCTCAAGTGGTCTTCCTGCAGGGCCGAGGTCACGTAGTTGTCGAGCACGGCGGGTTGCGCCAACTGGCGGTTTTGCGCGCACAGCGAGGCGGCGACGTACTGGGTGATCATCATTCCCGAGTTGACGCCCGGCTGGCTGACCAAAAATGCCGGCAGGTCGCTGACATGCGGGTTGATCAGACGGTCGAGCCGGCGCTCGGCAATTGAACCGATTTCGGCCATGGCGATGGCCAGCCCGTCGGCGGCCAGTGCAACGGACTGCCCGTGCGGGTTGGCCTGGCTGACCACCCGGTAGGCGTCGGGCGTGCCCAGCACCATCGGGTTGTCATTGACCGAGTTGAGCTCGGTCTCGATCTGCACCACCGAGTGATTGAACTGGTCCCGTGCAGCGCCATGCACCTGCGGGATGGAGCGCAAGCTCAGGGCGTCCTGGGTACGCACGCCTTTGCTGCTGGCGATGACTTCGCTGTCGGCCAGCAAGCGGCGCACGTGGCGGCCAACCTGCTGCATGCCCGCGTGGGGCTTGAGCGCGAGGATCTCAGGGTCGAAGGCGTCGATCTGGCCACGCAGCGCTTCAAAACTCATGGCGCCGGTCACATCGGCCCATTGCAACACCTGCGCGGCGTCGGCCAGCGCCAGGCAGCTCAGGCCGGTCATGCACGGCGTGCCATTGACCAGGCACAGGCCGTCTTTGGCACCCAATTGCACCGGGCTCAAGCCTTCGGCGGCCAACGCTTGCTGCGCGGGGACGATCTGCCCACGGTAGCTGACATCGCCCACGCCCAGCAGGCCGACGCCGATGTGCGCCATGTGGGTCAAATAGCCCACCGAACCCTGGGACGGTACTTGCGGGGTGATCTGGTGGTTGAGCAGCGCCAGTAGTGCTTCGACCACCTGGCGGTGCAGGCCGGATTTGCCCTGGCTGTATTGAATGACCGCCGCGCAAATGATCGCGCGGGTCTGTTCATTGCTCAGTGCCGGGCCGACGCCGCAGGCATGGCTGAGCAAGGTGTTGCGTGACAGGGCGCTGAGTTGCTCGTGCTGCAACGAAACGTTGCTCAAACCGCCCAGGCCGGTGTTGATGCCGTAGGCACGTTCGCCGCTCTGGACAATGCGCTGCACGATGGCCTGCGCGTTGTCGATGCGCGCCCAGGCCTGCGCCGACAGCTCCAGCCGCGCGCCATGCCGGGCAACCGCGACCACGTCTTGCCAGCGCAGGCGGGCGTTGTCGATGATCACGGCGTCGATCACTGTTGCTTCATTCTGTACGTTACTCATCGCTCACCTTTCTAACGCTAAACGGCCACGGCACGGCGTTGAACAAAACGGTCCACATAATCATCGGCCGGGGAATGAAGAATGTCCTTGGGCGTGCCCACTTGAATCAGCCGCCCGTCCTTGAGAATCGCAATCCGGTTGCCGATACGCACCGCTTCATCGAGGTCATGGGTGATGAACACGATGGTTTTGTGCAGGGTCTTTTGCAGCTCCAGCAACTGGTCCTGCATTTCGGCGCGGATCAACGGGTCGAGGGCACTGAACGCCTCGTCCATCAAGATAATGTCGGTGTCGGCGGCCAAGGCCCGGGCCAGCCCCACACGCTGGCGCATGCCGCCCGACAGTTGGTGCGGGTATTTGCTTTCGTAGCCCTTGAGGCCCACGGTGTTGATCCAGTGCAAGGCGCGCTCGGCGCACAGGGCTTTGCTTTCGCCGCGCACTTTGAGGCCGTAGGCCACGTTGTCGAGCACGCTCTTGTGCGGCAACAAACCGAAGCTCTGGAACACCATGCTGATTTTGTGGCGACGAAATTGGCGCAGGGCTTCCATGTCGTATTGCAGGATGTCCTGGCCGTCCACCAGGATTGCGCCGCTGGTGGGGTCGATCAGGCGGTTGAAGTGACGCACCAAGGTCGATTTGCCCGAGCCCGACAGCCCCATGATGACGAAGATCTCACCGGTGCCGATGCTCAGCGACAGGTCATTGACCCCCACCACGCAGCCGGTCTGGGCCAGTACCTGGTCTTTGGTTTTGTGCTGCTGAATCAAGGCCAGCGCTTCTTTGGAGCGGTTGCCAAAAATCTTAAACACGTTTTTGACTTCAATTTTGGAAGGCGTGGTCATGTTCATTTGCTCATCTCATGCCGTGGGCGGCCATACGCCTGGGTAATGCGGTCGATCACCACCGCCAGAATCACGATTGCCAGCCCGGCCTCCAGCCCTTTGCCGACGTTGAGCGTTTGAATGCCCACCAGCACGTCCTCGCCCAAGCCACGGGCGCCAATCATCGAAGCGATCACCACCATCGACAGCGCCATCATCGTGGTCTGGTTGATACCAGCCATGATGCTCGGCATCGCCAGCGGCAGTTGCACGCCGAACAGTTGCTGCCAGCGGTTGGCGCCAAAGGCGTTGATGGCTTCCATGACTTCACCGTCGACCTGGCGAATGCCCAGGTCAGTCAGGCGAATCAGCGGCGGCGCAGCGTAGATCACGGTAGCGAAAATCGCCGGCACTTTGCCCAAACCAAACAGCATCAGCACCGGGATCAAATACACGAAGCTGGGCATGGTTTGCATGATGTCGAGCACCGGCATCAGCACTGCGCGCAAGCGATTGCTGCGCGCCGCCAGAATGCCCAGCGGGATGCCGATGAGCACCGAAATCATGGTAGCCACCAGCATCAATGCCAAGGTTTGCATCAGCTTGTCCCACAAGCCCACGGCACCCACCAAAAACAGCAAGCCGACAATCACCGCCGTGGTCGTTGCCTTGCGTGTTGCGTGCCAGGTAATGCCCGCAACGATGGCCAGCACCAGCCACCACGGCGCCATGCGCAGCACGGTTTCGAGGTTGACGATGGCCCACAGCAAGGTATCGGAAATATGCCGGAACACATCGCCATAGTTGGTCACCAGCGCGTCAACCCAGCCGTTGACCCAGTCCGCTACAGAGAATGTAAAACGTTCAGGAAACATAAAGACTCTCGATCAAATGAAAGGGACGTTATCCACAGCTACAGCGTCCGCTTTCATAGCGCCGCTTCGATTTTTTTGGCAGCGTCTTCATCGACCCAGGCATGCCAGACTTCCGGGTGTTCCTTGAGGAACAGCTTGGCCAGTGTTGCCGAATCGATGCGTTCTTTGCTCATGCGGGCCAGGTTCTGGTTAAGCAGATCAATCGGCAGATTGACCTTCTCCAGCACCGCGACCAGTTCCGGTGCTTGCTCGCTGAAGGTTTTGGAGACGCCCACTTTGATGTCTACGTGCTTGTCGACACCGGGTTTCTCGTCCAGCTTGACCAGGTCAACGCTGCCCAGCAGCGGGGTTGGCGACCAGTAGTAAAACAGGATCGGCTCGCCACGGCGGTAGCTCGACAGCACGGCCGCATCGAGGGCCGGGCCGGTGCCGGGACGGAAGTTGGTGTAGCTGTTGTCCAGGCCGTACTCCTTGAGCATGGCGCTGTTGTCCAGCTCACAGGTCCAGCCCGCCGGGCAGTTGTAGAAGCGGCCCTTGCTCGGTTCTTCCTGGTCTTTGAACACCGAGGCGTACTGGGCCAAATCGGCGATCGACTTGAGGTTCGGTGCACTGGCTTTGATCTTGCGGCTCTCATCGCCTTCGATCACGTAGCGCGGCACGTACCAACCTTCGACTGCGCCCACCACCGGAGCGCCGACGCCCACCACCTTGCCAGCCTTCTCGGCCTTGACCCAGACGTTGCTGCGGCCCACCCACTCTTCGGCAAACACTTGAATGTCGTTGCTGCTCAGGGCGTTTTCCATGGCGATGGAGTTGCCCGGCAAGCTGTCGGTTTTACAGCCGTAGCCTTTTTCCAGCACGAACTGCATCAGGTCGGTGAAGAGCATGCCGCTCTCCCAGTTGAGCCCGGCAAATTTCACCGGTTTGCCGGATTCACACCAGGTGGCCGCCTGGGCGGTGCCTGCAGCAACCAACACGCTGAGGGAAAGTAATGGAGTCAGCAGAGTCTTGTAGATTTTCATTGTGTGACACTCCTAATCATTAATGGCCAATGGGGTCATCGACGCCTACAAACTGGGCAGGGTCTGGCGCACGATCAGTTCATTGAGGCACCGCGACGCCAGTAACTGCTGGGCGGCGTCGATGTCGGGCGCGAAGAAGCGGTCTTTTTCATAAAACGCCACTTTGCTGCGCAGGGTGGTGCGGGCGATTTCGAGTTTGGGGGAGGTTTTGAGGCCAGTGCGCAGGTCCAGGCCCTGGCACGCGGCCAGCCATTCCACGGCGAGCACGCCGCGAACGTTTTCGGCCATGTCCCACAAGCGCTTGCCCGCCGCCGGGGCCATCGACACGTGGTCTTCCTGGTTGGCCGAGGTGGGAATGCTGTCGACGCTGTGCGGGTGCGCCAGCGCCTTGTTCTCGCTGGCCAACGCGGCCGCGGTCACTTGGGCAATCATGAAGCCTGAGTTGACGCCGCCGTTGGCCACCAGAAACGGCGGCAACTGCGACATGTGTTTGTCCATCATCAACGAGATGCGCCGCTCGCTCAGGGCACCGATTTCAGCAATGGCCAAGGCCATGTTGTCGGCGGCCATGGCGACCGGCTCGGCGTGGAAGTTGCCGCCAGAGATCACATCGCCCTGTTCGGCAAACACCAGCGGGTTATCCGACACGGCGTTGGCCTCAATGCCCAGCACCTCGGCCGCCTGACGCAATTGCGTCAGGCAGGCGCCCATCACTTGTGGCTGGCAACGCAGGGAATACGGGTCTTGAACCTTGTCGCAATTTTTGTGTGATTCGGACACTTCGCTGCTCGTACCCAGCAGGTCGCGGTACAGCGCGGCAGCATCGATTTGCCCACGCTGGCCGCGCGCGGCATGGATGCGCGCATCAAAGGGTGAGCGCGAGCCCAGCACCGCTTCAACCGTGAGGCTGCCGCAGGCAATGGCGGCGGCAAACAGGTCTTCGGCTTCAAACAGCCCGCGCAGGGCAAAGGCAGTCGACACCTGCGTGCCATTGAGCAAGGCCAGGCCTTCTTTGGCCGCCAGGGTCAGCGGCGTGAGGCCCGCCTGTTTCAGCGCGGCGCCAGCCTCCAGCCATTCACCGTTGTAACGCGCCTTGCCCTCCCCCAACAGCACCAGCGACATGTGCGCCAACGGCGCCAAATCGCCCGAAGCGCCAACCGAGCCCTTGAGCGGAATATGCGGGTAGACCTGGGCATTGATCAGCGCGATCAGGGCATCGATCACCACCCGGCGGATCCCCGAAAAGCCACGGCTCAGGCTGTTGACCTTGAGCACCATGATCAGGCGTACCAGGTCATCGCTGAGCGGCTCACCGACACCCGCAGCATGGGACAGCACCAGAGAACGCTGGAGGTTTTCCAGGTCTTCGCTGGCAATTTTTGTCGACGCCAGCAAACCAAAACCGGTGTTGATGCCGTAAATGGTGCGGTGCTCGGCAAGGATCTGCTCCACACACGCCACGCTGGCATCAATCTGCGCGCTAGCGCTGTCGTCCAGGCTGAGGCTCACCGGCTGCTGATAAATGTCACGCAGTTGGGCAAGGCTCAATTGGCCGGGGATCAGGTTTAAACGGTTCACATTGATGCTCCTTGGAAAAGGGTCCGGGCCGTTAATCACTGCGTTGAGTGTATGCACTCCGTGGGAGCGGGCTTGCTCGCGAATGCATCACAACCTGCATCGCGAGCAAGCCCGCTCCCACAAGGGATATGCACCCTCTGGGCTTAGCCGTTGACCATCGGCAGGTTCAGGCCCTGTTCGTTGGCGCAGTCGATGGCGATCTGGTAACCCGCATCCGCATGGCGCATCACACCGGTCGCCGGGTCGTTGTGCAGCACACGGGCGATGCGCTCGGCCGCTTCGTCGGTGCCGTCACACACAATCACCATGCCCGAGTGCTGCGAGAAGCCCATGCCAACGCCGCCACCGTGGTGCAGCGATACCCAGGTCGCGCCGCTCGCGGTGTTGAGCAAGGCATTGAGCAGCGGCCAGTCAGAGACGGCGTCCGAACCGTCTTGCATCGATTCGGTTTCACGGTTCGGGCTGGACACCGAACCTGAGTCCAGGTGGTCGCGGCCAATCACGATCGGCGCTTTCAGCTCACCGCTGCGCACCATTTCGTTGAACGCCAGGCCCAACTTGGCGCGCTGGCCCAGGCCAACCCAGCAAATGCGCGCAGGCAAACCCTGGAAGCTGATGCGCTCGCGGGCCATGTCCAGCCAGTTGTGCAGGTGGTCGTCGTCAGGGATCAGTTCTTTGACCTTGGCGTCGGTTTTGTAGATGTCTTCTGCATCGCCCGACAGCGCAGCCCAACGGAACGGGCCAATGCCACGGCAGAACAGTGGGCGGATGTACGCCGGAACAAAGCCCGGGAAGTCGAACGCCTTTTCAACGCCCACTTCTTTGGCCATCTGGCGGATGTTGTTGCCGTAGTCGAAGGTCGGAATGCCGGCTTTCTGGAACGCCAGCATGGCTTCTACGTGTTCACCCATTGAAGCTTTGGCGGCTTTGACGACGCCCGCCGGATCGGTCACGGCGCGGTCGCGGTACTGCTCCCAGGTCCAGCCTTTTGGCAGGTAGCCATTGAGTGGGTCGTGGGCGCTGGTCTGGTCGGTGACCATGTCCGGGCGGATGCCACGGCGCACCATTTCTGGCAGCAGTTCAGCGGCGTTACCGCACAGCGCGATAGAAATCGCCTTGCCTTCGGCGGTGTATTTGGCGATGCGGGCCAGGGCGTCATCCAGATCGGCGGCTTGCTCGTCGACGTAGCGCGTGGCCAGGCGGAAGTCGATACGGCTCTGCTGGCATTCGATGTTCAGTGAGCACGCGCCCGCCAGGGTCGCAGCCAGCGGTTGTGCGCCGCCCATGCCGCCCAAACCTGCGGTGAGCACCCATTTGCCGACCAGGCTGCCGTTGTAATGCTGACGACCAGCCTCAACGAAGGTTTCGTAGGTGCCTTGGACGATGCCCTGGCTGCCGATGTAGATCCAGCTACCGGCAGTCATCTGGCCGTACATGGCCAGGCCTTTGGCGTCGAGTTCGTTGAAGTGTTCCCACGTGGCCCAATGCGGCACCAGGTTGGAGTTGGCGATCAGTACCCGTGGTGCGTTGCTGTGGGTTTTGAACACGCCGACTGGCTTGCCCGATTGCACCAGCAGGGTTTCGTCGTCATTGAGGTTGGTCAGACTTTCGACGATTTTGTCGTAGCACTCCCAGTTACGCGCCGCACGACCAATACCGCCATACACCACCAGCTCGGTCGGGTTTTCAGCCACCTGTGGATCAAGGTTGTTCATCAGCATCCGCAGTGGCGCTTCAGTCATCCAGCTTTTAGCCGTGAGCTGAGTGCCACGGGCGGCGCGGATCTCACCTTCGCGGTGACGGGTGAACGCAACAGGCGATTTAGGGGTAGTTGAAGTCACGGGTAACTCCTCAGTGCTAGGCAGGTGAACACTTATGTACTTGTACATACAAGCATATGCAAGTAAGCGGCCAACGTGACTTTGCTGTCAATTAAAACATCGCGACATGGGTTGAAAGACCCGAAAACAAAGGCGCTGAGGCATGCACAAGGTTTGCGTGAACATGCAGAAGGGAGAGTAAAGGAATGTTACTTGAAGGGCGTTTTGCGTCTTTTTGGGGCGTTAGGTAACAAGATGGGGCGTGGCTTAACTCGACTTGTGGGAGCGGGCTTGCTCGCGATGCAAACAACGCCGTGTATCAGGCACATCGCAGTGATGCTATCGCGAGCAAGCCCGCTCCCACATTTTCAGACCCTATTCAACTCAATCACGCAGCTGCGGCCGGTGATGGCGATCTCAAGCAGCTCACGATTGCCGCTCAGTTGCAGGCAATCGTAGCGGCCCAGTTGTTCGTGCCGCGTGTTACCCACACGCACGTCAACGTGGTCATCAGCAGCGAATACCAGCACGGTCTGCGCCGGGGTGAACAAGCGGCTACCGCCTTGCAGCCATTGCAGGCGGGCGCTGTAACGCTGCGGGGCATAGATCAGGTTGAAGTCGCGGATCGGCCCGTCGATCAAGCGGCAACTGACCTCGCTGTCACCTTTAAAAGCAAAGGCATCGAACGGTAACAACGCCCGGCTCTGCTCGCCGTCCACCTGCAGGTGCATACCCGCGCCTTGCAGCACGGTGATGACTCGCTGGTAGCCGTCGAAACGCGAAAAGCTACCCGACTCGCCAATGTCGGCAATCGACAAGCGCCAGCCGAAGCCATCAAGGCCTTCACCGGCATCGCGGGTGATTTCTTCTGTGCTGCCGCCGCCGTTTTTCCACGGCATGCGCGGGTAATCGGCGGCGCGTAAAACGGTGAGTTCACTCATTTGCTGAAACGTCCTTCCAGGCGATGACGGGAGCCGGGGTGGATCAGACGAGCGGCAGTCACTGGCTGGCGGCCCGACCACGTTCGGCGGCGGATCAGCAGGCACGGCTCGCTGGCTTCAATTTGCAGCAGCTTGCACTCTTTGGGGTCAGCCAAAATCGCTTCGACCACGTGCTCACCTTCGGTCAGCGGTGCGACCTGCGACAGATAGGCGTAAGGCGTTTGCCGAGTGAAGTCTTGCTTGAGGTAGTCCGGGGCGACGAGTGCGTTGACGAAACGGTCCTCAATTTGCACGGGAATACCGTTTTCGTAATGCACGATCAACGAATGAAACACTTTCTGCCCTTCACGCATGTCGAGGACGGCGGCGCGCTCGGAGCCGGCCAGTTCTTCGGCCAGGCTGATCACTTTGCAGGTGTGCTTATGGCCACGGGCGGCGATTTCGTCGGCAATGTTGTTGACTTCAAACAGCGCGGATTGCGTTTTTGGCTCGGCCACGAAGGTGCCAACACCCTGCATGCGCACCAGCAGGCCGTCTGCGGTCATTTCGCGCAGCGCCCGATTAATGGTCATGCGGCTGAAGCCCAGTTGGCTGACCAGCTCGCTTTCAGACGGCACGCGGTAATGCGGCGGCCAGTTACCGCTCTCGATTTGCTGAGTGATCATCTGTTTTACGCGAGCGTAAAGCGGGGCTGGACTGTCGCCCATGTGGGCGGCCAGCGGGGGCACGACAGGCGGAGTCGACACAGGCAATCCTTGTTCATGAGTTAAGGGGCGTAGCTTGCCGGAGTTTACCGGGCAGGCAAACGTCTGTATATGTATATACAAATTTCCACGATGGGGTGCTCAACCGATGTCCGTCTTCTTCGCCGAACGTGCGCTGCTACCCACAGGCTGGGCTACTCATGTCCGCATCGAGGTCGGGGCCGACGGCTTTCTGACCCGTATTCAAGCCAATGCCGACGCCCAAGGCGCACAACGCTTGAACGGCCCGGTGTTACCGGGCATGCCGAATCTGCACTCCCATGCGTTTCAGCGGGCCATGGCCGGTTTGGCCGAAGTGGCGGGCAACCCCAACGACAGCTTCTGGACCTGGCGCGACCTGATGTACCGGCTGGTCGGCAAAATCAGCCCCGAGCAATTGGGCGTCATCGCCCGCCAGTTGTACATCGAAATGCTCAAGGCCGGGTACACCTCGGTGGCGGAATTCCATTACGTGCACCACGACCTGTCGGGCCAGCCTTACGCCAACCCGGCCGAGTTGGCGCTGCGCATCAGTGAAGCGGCGCGCTCCACCGGCATAGGCCTGACGTTGCTGCCGGTTCTGTACAGCCATTCCGGTTTTGGCGGCCAGGCGCCTAACGATGGCCAGCGCCGTTTTATCAACAGCACCGAGCAGTACCTGACGTTGCAGCAACAGTTAAAGCCCCTGTTGGCGCAACAACCGGCGCAACAACTGGGCCTGTGTTTCCACTCGCTGCGGGCGGTCACCCCCGAACAACTACACGACGTGCTGCGCGCCAGCGACACGGCGTGCCCGGTGCATATCCACATCGCCGAGCAGCAAAAGGAAGTCGATGACTGCCTGAGCTGGAGCGGCAAACGCCCAATCCAATGGCTGTATGACAACGTTGAAGTCGACGCGCGCTGGTGTCTGGTGCATGCCACCCACGCGACCCCTGATGAGGTGCGCCTTATGGCGCACAGTCAGGCCGTGGCCGGGCTATGCCTGACCACAGAAGCCAACCTGGGCGACGGTATTTTCCCGGCAGTGGACTACCTCGCGCAAAACGGCCGCATGGGCATTGGCTCTGACAGCCATGTGTCGTTGAGCGTGGTTGAAGAGTTGCGCTGGCTGGAATACGGCCAGCGTTTACGCGACCAACGGCGCAACCGCCTGTACCGCAGCGACCAGCCGATGGTCGGGCGCACCCTCTACGACGCGGCCGTGGCGGGTGGTGCGCAAGCGATGGGCCAGCCAGTGGCCGGATTGGCCGTGGGCCAGCGGGCTGACTGGCTGGTACTCGACGGCAACGACCCGTATCTGGCGACGGCGCAGGAAGACGGGATTCTCAACCGCTGGTTGTTTGCCGGCGGCGATCGGCAGGTCCGTGACGTGGTGGTGAACGGCCAATGGGTGGTGCGTGACGGGCGCCATGCAGATGAAGACGTGAGCAGCCGGGACTTCACTCGCGTGTTGAAAGAACTTCTGGGGGAATAAAGTGTGGGAGCGGGCTTGCTCGCGATTCAGACGACTCGGTGTATCAGGTACACCGCGTCGATGCTATCGCGAGCAAGCCCGCTCCCACCGGTTCAAATCCACTCATCTGCCAGGTGGTGTTCGGCCCAGTGGCGTACGTCGGCGTAGGGGTAGTTTTCCAGGGCGGCAAAACCTGCAATCGAACGCGCTTTGATCTTGGTGAATAACGGCACACTGATGCCGCACAAAAACCGGGTCACACGTTCTGCCGGTGGATAACTGCCTGCGTACTCCTGATGCTTGTGGATAAAAGCACCGCACAGCGCTTCAAAGTTTTTATCCACAAGCGGCGCCAGCGCGGGCGGATCGGGCAAGCGCGCAATCTGCCCCGCACACACAGAACAATGCCCGCACTGCTGCGGCGCCTGCTCATCGCCAAAGTACTGCGCCAGTCGATGACTCAGGCAGGTGTCACTGGAGAACAGCGCCAACATTGCGTGAATGCGCGCAATTTCACTACGCTCATGGGCGGTGAAGTACTGATGCAATTCAAGGCTCAGCGCCTGTGCATCCACCTCAGTCACCAGCACGTTATAGACCTCTGTCATCTGCTTGCTTTCAAGCTCGATCCAGCCCTTTTCCTGAAAGTAATCCAGTGCCTTGACCACTCGATTGCGGTCCGCCTGATGCTGTTCGTACAGGGTGTCAAAGTTCACCGTTGCCCAGGTTCGGGCACGGCTGGAGGTCTGGATAATCGCCGCTACAAACTGTTGGCGCTCGCCTTCGAACTTGGCCAGCAAGGCGTCGGGCTCGATCAAGAACTTGAAGCGGTACTCGGCAAAATAGGCGTAACGCGGGGCAATCAGGCCGCGCAGTTCCAGCTGCACCAAGAGGGTTTTGAGGGGTAACTGGCGGATGTTGCTCTGGTCCGACAGCGGCGTCAGCATGAACTCCCATTGCCCTTCGGCAATCGCGGCACTCAGTTCTTCCAGCACACAGCGAATGCCTTGCAGCTCTGGCGTGTCACCATACACAAAGTTTTCCAGGACATTGAGGCTGTCGCGATTGGCCAGGACCAGACACTCGGACGTTGCGCCATCGCGACCGGCGCGGCCGATTTCCTGGCTGTAGTTTTCAATCGACTTGGGCAGGTCAAAATGCACCACGTTGCGGATGTCACTTTTGTCGATGCCCATGCCGAAGGCGATGGTCGCAACGATGCAATTGAGTTGGCCCGCCATGAACTGGCGCTGGATGCTTTCCCGTTGCTCGTGGGGCAAGCCTGCGTGGTAAGCGTTGGCGCTGATCCCGTGTTGGCTCAGGTGTTGGGCGATCTGCTCGGCAGTTTTTTGCAGCGTCACGTACACAATGCTTGGCTGGCCTGGACGCTCGCCCATCCACTGCACCAAGCGCTGACGCTTGGCCGTGCCGGTGACGGGCTCGACCCACAAATCCAGGTTGGCGCGATAAAAACCGGTGGTGACGACATCCGACTCGGCAATCGCAAATTTGCGCTGCATGTCAGCGATCACAGCGGGCGTAGCCGTGGCCGTCAGCAATAAGGCTTGCGGGATATTGAACTGGTGCTGGTAGTCCGGCAGCTTCAAGTAATCCGGGCGAAAGTTATGCCCCCACTCAGAAATACAGTGCGCCTCGTCCACCACCAGTAATGAAATAGGCACCTGCTGCAAAAAGTGTCGGAAGCGCTCGTTCTTCAGGCGCTCAACCGACACCATCAAAATCTTCAACTCCCCCGCCTTGGCCCGCGCCATGACAGCGCTGGCCTCATCGCGGCTTTGCACCGAATCGATACTGGCAGCCGCAATGCCATGACGTTGCAAAAACGCCAACTGATCCTGCATCAGCGCCAGCAGCGGCGACACCACCAGCGTCAGATGCGGCAGCAACACTGCAGGCAACTGATAACACAACGACTTGCCCGACCCCGTCGGAAAAATCGCCGCCGCCGAACGCCCGGCCAGCACCGCACTGATCGCCGCCTCTTGGCCTGCGCGAAACTGTGGATAACCGAAAACCTGTTCCAGGGTGTTGTACATCGCTGTCACTCCATTGACCGCCGCAGAGTCCTGAACCGTAGCGCAGGGTTTGCGGCGAATCGAGAAAAGGTCGGGGGCAAATTGAGAGGGGATGATACAGGGTAGTGGCAAGCAGCTTTGAATACCCTCCGTCTGAAGCGAGGGCAAAATTTGGCAACACCTGAATTTTGCAAGTATGATTTATTGTGCATACGATAAATCCATGCAAATAACCTACGACATCGCTAAGCGCAACAAAACGTTGATTGAGCGGGGACTCGATTTCGCCGATGCAGCAACCGTTTTTGCGGGTTGCCACTTAACGGCTGAGGACCTACGACAAAACTACGGAGAAGTCAGATTTATCAGCGTCGGCTTGTTACAAGGCCGCATGGTTGTTTTGGTCTGGACACCGCGCGGCGCGGACCGCCGTATTATTTCCATGAGGAAAGCCAATGAGCGCGAACAAGCACTCTACGCACATCGACTGGGTTGATCCCGATGATGCGCCTGAACTGACGGACGAGTTTTTTGAAATTGCCGATGAGTTTAAAGGCCCGCATCTGGTCAAACGCGGAAGACCCAAAGCTGAAAAAGTGCTTACACGCATCACTATTCGGCTTGCGCCAGAGGTAGTGGATAAATTCAAGGCTTCCGGGCCCGGTTGGCAAACGCGGATGAATGCAGCATTGGCTGACTGGCTGAAAAACCACTCGCCTGAAGAGCTGTCTTGAGCCAATTTACGGACTATCCATCATGAAACTCGCCAGCACTCTCCCCGACACACCAGCCCTGCGCGAGCTGATGCAGTTGCTGCATGAAGAAATCGGCCTGCCCGAGCACAAGACCATCAGCCTCAAGACCTCGATCAACCTCGACCTGGGTTGTAATGGCAGCGATGCCCAGCATTTGATGGAAACCCTTGAGGAGCGCTTCGGGCTGGAACTGACCGATTACGATGCGTATCGCTATTTCCACCCGGCGGGCAACGACCCGCATTTCAAGCGCAACGCCAAAGGCCGGGGCAACAAGGTGCCGCTGACCATTGGCATGCTGTATGACGCCATCACACTCGGGCATTGGGACACACAAGCCCTGGAAGCCTGAACTGAACCTGTAGGAGCGAGCTTGTCTCGCGATCTTTGGATCTTCAGGCACAAAAAAACCGCCCTTTCAGGCGGTTTTTTTGTAGATCAATGCGCTAACCGATGCTTACAGCTTCGGGCCAGCAGCTTTGATCGCGTCGCTGACGTCGAACTTCTTGAAGTTCTCAACGAACAAGCCAGCCAGAGCTTTGGCCGCTTCGTCGTAGGCCGCTTTGTCAGCCCAGGTGTTACGTGGGTTCAGCAGGGCAGTGTCAACACCCGGTACGGCCAATGGCACGTCGAGGTTGATGGTGTCCAGGTGCTCGGTTTCTGCGCCGATCAGAGCACCGCTCTGGATCGCTGCAATCACGCCACGGGTGGTCGGGATGTTGAAGCGCTTGCCAACGCCGTAGCCGCCGCCAGTCCAACCGGTGTTAACCAGGTAAACCTTGGAGCCGAAACCGCGGATGCGCTTGATCAGCAGCTCTGCGTATTCGCCAGCAGGACGTGGGAAGAATGGCGCGCCGAAGCACGTCGAGAAGGTCGACTTGATGCCGCTGCCCGAACCCATTTCAGTCGAACCTACCAGTGCGGTGTAACCCGACAGGAAGTGGTAAGCCGCTTGTTCTTCGCTGAGGATCGACACCGGTGGCAGTACGCCGGTCAGGTCGCAGGTCAGGAAGATCACAGCGTTTGGCTCGCCACCGAGGTTTTTCGGTGCGCGTTTTTCGATCAGTTCACGCGGGTAAGCAGCACGGCTGTTTTGCGTCAGGCTGTCGTCTGCGTAGTCCGCTTTTTTGGTGACTGGATCAATAACAACGTTTTCCAGTACCGCGCCGTGCTGGATGGCTTTCCAGATCACCGGCTCGTTTTTCTCGGACAGGTCGATGCACTTGGCATAGCAACCGCCTTCGATGTTGAACACCACGCCCACGCCCCAGCCGTGTTCGTCGTCACCGATCAGGTAACGGCTTTCGTCAGCCGACAGGGTGGTTTTACCGGTGCCCGACAGGCCGAAGAACAGGGTCACGTCGCCCTCTTCGCCCATGTTGGCCGCACAGTGCATCGGCAGAACGTCGACTGCTGGCAGCAGGAAGTTTTGAACCGAGAACAGGGCTTTTTTCATTTCGCCGGCGTAACGCATGCCTGCGATCAGCACTTTTTTGGCTGCAAAGTTGATGATCACGCAACCGTCGGAGTTGGTGCCATCACGCTCTGGCTCGCACACGAAGTTCGGTGCGTTGATGATTTGCCACTCGTCTTTGCCCGCCGGGTTGTACTGTTCCGGGTTGATGAACAGGCAACGGCCAAACAGGTTGTGCCACGCGGTTTCGGTAGTCATTTTGACGGGCAGGTAGTGCGCCGGATCAGAGCCTACATGAACGTGAGAAACGAAACGCTCACGCTCAGCCACGTAAGCCGAAACACGGTCCCACAGCGCGTCAAACTTGTCGGCTGGGAACTTGCGGTTGATCGGGCCCCAGGCGATTGCGTCCTGAGTAGTCGGTTCTTCAACAATGAAGCGGTCAGCAGGTGAACGACCCGTGCGATGGCCGGTACGAACAACCAGTGCACCGCTGTCGGCAAGCTCGCCTTCACCACGGTTCAGGGCTTCTTTTACCAGATCGTCGATGCTCAGATCGATGTGCACGGCGTTATTAGCTTGCGTCATGAGGTTCCCCGTCGGCCATTGGCCGAGTGCGCCAAACGTTTTGTAGTAGAAATAGTTGCACTACTACCGCGAAAAAAGTGGGCCGGATTATGCCAGAAATGGCCAAAAAGAGTAGGGCCCACCTGTCAGAACCGCGCAAGAACGGTAATTGACAGGTGTTTCACCTGCGCTGAAACGTTTTAGTGATGAGTATTGGAAGGCGACTGAACACCCGCGCCGGAGAATAATTGATCCACATCGGCCGCATCGAACAGGTATTGAGCGTTACAAAACTGGCAATCGATCTCGATATGACCACCGTGTTCGGCCACCAGATTGAGCGCATCTTCATGGCCCAGGCTGGTCAATGCATTGCCTGAACGCTCACGCGAGCAGCTGCATTTGAACTCAAGTGCTTCTGAGTCGAACACGCGCACGGTTTCTTCGTGGTACAGACGGTGCAGGATGGTTTCGTTGTCCAGCCCCATCAGCTCCTCAGCCTTGAGCGTATCGCCCAGCATCAGCAGTTCTTTCCACTTATCGGCACGCTCGTCTTCGTCATCGATCACGTCGACCGGCAGTTGCTGCAAGAACATGCCACGTGCACGCAGGCCATCCGCTTTCAGCCAGAAGCGCGTAGGCACTTGCTGAGACATGACGAAGTAATTGGTGAAGCAATCCGCCAGCGTGTCGCCATCCAGGTCCACAAAACCCTGGGAGCGCTCGCCCACTTTGGGCACTACGGTAATGGCCAGCAGGCCGTCTGGCAGCAGGTCGGCCAAGGTGGCATCCGGGGCAATCTGCTCAGGATCAAAACGGGCCAGGCCACGGATTTCGCGCTCGCTAGTGCACTCGATGGTCAACAGTGGCACCGGGCCTTCGGAACGTGCTTGCAGGCTCAGCAAACCGTCATTTTTCTGGTTACCCACCAGCAACGCCGCTGCCGCCATCAACTCGCCCAGCAATTGCTGGACCGGTGCTGGGTAGTTATGTTTGGCCAACACTTCTGCGTAGCTGTGCTCCAGCGAAACCAGCTCGCCACGGGCATCGCAGGTGTCAAACATAAAGCGTTGGGTGGCGTCTTTTTGAAGGTCGTTTTTAAGTAGATCGGACATAAGAATAGAGTTCTGAATAGTTACTTAATGTAGGTGGGGCTTTAACAGGCCGCTGGCTAATAACCCTATATGGCGTTTCACCTGCGCAGTTACAAGTCATGTCTGCACAGACACGACGCACGGCAAAGCAATGGCAGCCCACAGCGTACCCGCCGTTGCCGCTGTTACAAATCGCTCACGTCATGCAGCTGGTGCAGTTGGCGACGTTGTTTTTTGGTCGGCTTGCCATCAGTACTGATCCCCATCGCCCCGGCCTTGCGCAGCGCGGCCGCGTTTTCGCGCTTGGCGATGCTTTGTTCGGTTTCGGCATACAGCGTTTGCGCCTCCGGGGCGCCACGACGTACGACTGACAAGGCTTTGACTTCAACGGTGCGCTCTTCAAGCCCTACCCGGATCTGCAACTCATCACCCACACGCGGCTCTTTGCTGGGTTTGCAACGCTCGCCACGGCAGTGAACCTTGCCACTTTCAATGGCCGCCTTGGCCAACGCCCGGGTTTTATAGAAGCGTGCGGCCCACAGCCATTTGTCCAGCCGGACTTTGTCGTCCTCTTCCTGTTTCTGCGCCATTGGAAGCCCCTTCATTTAAATTCACAGAACTGTACTACTACTTTTGATGAACCAAGGAAGGAATACGCCCGATAGAATGCTCATCGGCCAACACTGCAGCTCAAACACTGCATTGCATCCCCCGTAGGAAAACTGTCGCCATTTGCCAGCTATTCTGCGTGAATACCGCCTGTTGGCTTTCATGTGTGACCTGCAGGGCCCTTCCTGCAACCTGAATACGTTAATCGCTGGTTACTTATATTGAAGACATTTGATCATTTGACCGTTGTCGGTCTGCGCGAGTGGGTGGCGCTGCCCGATTTGGGCGTTGCCGGCTTGCGCGCAAAAATCGACACCGGCGCCAGTACCTCCAGCTTGCACGCCACTGAGATCGAGCCTTTTGAGCGCGACGGTGTCGAGTGGGTACGTTTTAATGCCCATTTGGGCACGTTGGTACAACTGCGCCACCGTCGCTGCGAAGCGCCGTTAGTGGCGATTAAAACCATTAAAAGCTCAAACGGTCACACGCAGGTGCGCTATGTCATACGCACTGGCTTGGCCTTGGGTGATCATGTGTGGCAAGTCGAATTCACCCTCGCTTGCCGCAAGTCGATGCGCTACCGCCTGTTACTGGGCTCAAAAGCACTGGTCGACGGCCAATTGGTCGTTAACCCAGGGCAAAAATACGTTCAAGACAAGCCGGTGTTTCCGGTGACTACTACCTCCTCCAAAGGTGCTGCATGAAGATCGCTGTGCTGTCGCGCAACCCGCGTCTGTATTCCACTCGTCGCCTGGTTGAGGCCGGGACCGAACGAGGCCATCAGATGGTGGTGATCGATACCTTGCGCGCCTATATGAACATTGCCAGTCATAAGCCGCAGATCCATTACCGTGGCAAGCCGCTGGAAGGCTTTGATGCAGTGATCCCGCGCATTGGTGCATCCGTGACGTTTTACGGCTGTGCGGTGTTGCGCCAGTTCGAAATGATGGGCGTGTTCCCGCTCAACGAGTCGGTGGCCATTGCCCGTTCACGTGACAAATTGCGCTCACTGCAATTGCTCTCGCGTCGTGGCCTGGGCTTGCCGGTGACCGGTTTTGCTCACTCGCCGGATGACATCCCGGACTTGATCGAGATGGTTAACGGCGCACCGCTGGTGATCAAGGTGCTGGAAGGCACGCAAGGCATTGGCGTGGTGCTGTGTGAAACCGCCACGGCGGCCGAGTCGGTGATCGAAGCCTTTATGGGCCTCAAGCAAAACATCATGGTGCAGGAATACATCAAGGAAGCGGGCGGTGCCGATATCCGTTGCTTCGTAGTGGGCGACAAGGTAATTGCCGCCATGAAGCGCCAGGCCAAGCCGGGCGAATTCCGCTCCAACCTGCACCGTGGCGGCAGCGCCAGCCTGATCAAAATCACCCCCGAAGAACGCATGACGGCCATTCGTGCAGCCAAGGTCATGGGGTTGAGCGTGGCGGGTGTCGATATTCTGCGCTCCAACCACGGCCCGCTGGTGCTGGAGGTCAACTCATCGCCAGGGCTTGAAGGGATCGAAACCACCACGGGCAAGAATGTGGCGGGGATCATCATTGAGCATCTGGAAAAAAACAGCGGCCCGAACATGACGCGGACTAAAGGCAAAGGTTAACGCACCCAAAACGTGTAGGAGCGAGCTTGCCTCGCGATCTTTTAACAGATCAAAAGATCGCGAGACGAGCTCGCTCCTACAGGGTGTGTGTTTAAACGGCGCCGCGCGGGAGCATCAAGCCCAACGGCAGTCGGACTCTGGCTTCCAGGCCACCGCCGGCACGGTTGCGCAACTCAACGTTGCCGCCGTGCATGGAGGCGATGCGTTTTACAATCGCCAGGCCCAGGCCAGTGCCTTTGCCGCCTCGGGCACGGTCACCGCGGATAAACGGATTGAAGATGTCTTCAAGCTCCGACGGGTCAATGCCCGCACCGCGGTCCATCACACTCAGCACCACGTAAGGCGCGCTGGTATCGCCCGACACATAGGCGGCGACTTCAACGTCATCCCCCGCATGGTGCAAGGCATTGCCGATCAAGTTATTGAGCAGGCGCTTCATCGATACCCGACGCAACGCAAACGGCTGAATGGGCTGCAAGCGCAAGCGCACCTGTTCGTCATTCTGGTTATACGGCGCAACGACTTCGCGGATCAGTTCGCACAGGTCAACTTCTTCAACCGGCTCATCGCGACCGTCGCGGATAAACGCCAAAAACTGATCCAGAATGGCGTCCATGTCTTCAATGTCGCGCACCATGTCGTCAGTCAGGTCGTTGTGGTTGCCCATCAACTCCAGCGACAAACGCAAGCGCGTCAACGGCGTGCGCAAGTCATGGGACACACCCGCCAGCATCAGTTCGCGCTCGCGGCCTGCCTGCTCCACATCTTCAGCCATCTGGTTGAAGGCGCTGTACACCTCGGTCATTTCGCTCGGTGTATCACTGATCGGCAGGCGCACACTGCGCCCCTGCCCCAACTGCCTGGCCGCATAGACCAACCGTTTAAGTGGCTGATTGAGCTGGCTGACGAAAATCCACGCCGAGGCGGTGGATAACAACCCGATGGCCAGGAACCAGCCCAGTACGCTCCAGATTTTTTGCCCACGCAGCGGGTGCGGATACAACGGTACCTTCAGCCAGCCATCGCCCAGGCTCGGGGCACGTACCCACAGCGCCGGAGGCGAGTGCATGCGCAAACGCACTTCGGTGTCAGCGCCCAGTTCGGCCTGCATCTGACGCTCGTAGATCTCGCTGTAAGGCCAGTGTTGCTCGCCTTCTGGCACCCCGCCGCCCACCACACGCGTCAACGTTGCGGCATCGGCGATCTTGGCGCGGTTCTCTTCATCGGCCGCCCAATAGGCGCGCAGCACCAGGCCCACGCCGTGGCTGTATTGGCGGTCGACCAACATATCTTCGTTCATCAACAGATAAACCAGGGTCAATGCCTTGGAGAACAGGACGACGATAAGCACCAGCCAGAGGGTGCGGGAGAAAAAACTTTGGGGGAACCACAGAGGGGTTTTCATAGATGGCGCTTTACACGTTGCAGGGACGAGTACCAAGACCCGCAATAGAATGAAGTGCGAGCCACCCGGCGCCCTAAGGCCACTGGGTGACTCGCGCCTGCACAGGCGACATCACTTGGTTGCGTTGCCATCCGGCACGAACACATAACCGACACCCCAGACCGTCTGGATGTAGCGCGGTTTGGAAGGGTCCGGCTCGATCATGCGGCGCAGGCGGGAGATTTGAACGTCGATTGAACGCTCCAGTGCATCCCACTCACGGCCACGGGCCAGGTTCATCAGCTTGTCGCGGGTCAACGGCTCTCGCGCATGCATGACCAACGCCTTGAGTACGGCAAACTCACCGGTGGTGAGCATGTGTACTTCATCGCCCCGCTTGAGTTCGCGCGTGGCCAGGGACAACTCGTAATCACCAAAGGTGACGCTTTCGTCTTCGCTGCCCGGTGCACCCGGCACAGGCGCCGACTGACGACGCAACACGGCACGCACACGCGCCATCAGTTCATCAGGGTTGAAAGGTTTGGCCAGGTAGTCATCAGCGCCCAGTTCCAGGCCCTTGATGCGGCTCAGCTCGTCGCCCTTGGCGGTGAGCATGATGATCGGCACCCGATTACCCGCGGCACGCAGGCGGCGGCATGCAGACAGCCCGTCTTCGCCGGGCAGCATCAGGTCCAGTACCACAAGGTTAAATACCTCACGAGCCAGCAAACGGTCCATTTGCTCGACGTTCGGCACAGCGCGGGCGCGGTAGCCCTTGCTGACGAAGAAACGCTCCAGCAGGCTGCTCAGCCCTGGATCGTCATCAACGATAAGAATTTTTTCGCCTTCAGCCGGTTGTGCAATGCTGCTCATTAGATGCTCCTGTGATCTCGGCGCGCATTATGGCTTAGCTGCTGTTATACGCATCGTGTGCATTGTTAGCAGATTTTTCCTTCACGGCCAGTGCGCCGAGTATAGCGGGTGAAGTGCGCAATCCCCTGAATCCGGGAACGCTGGTTATAATGCGCCGCCTTTTGTGTCAGGCAATCTCGGTTTTTCAAACATTGCGCCAGGATTTATTTTTTCAATGCCTGCCGTAATTTGCTGATTTCACGGGTCAACAGGCTGCCCTTTTGGCCCAGGTAGCGGCGCCCTTCGGGCCGCTCAACCAGTCTCGCAAGCCTTACAGCCCGGGCCTGCGAGCCTGCATCACACTTTGTCAGGTGGTTTTATGGACAGCATCAACAGCCGCATCGCCGAAGAACTTGGCGTGCGCCCGCAGCAGGTCGAAGCGGCCGTCGCTCTTCTGGATGAAGGCTCCACCGTACCCTTCATCTCTCGCTACCGTAAGGAAGTGACAGGCAGCCTGGATGACACCCAATTACGTCATCTGGAAGAACGCTTGCGCTACCTGCGTGAACTCGACGAACGGCGCATCAGCATCCTCGCCAGCATCGAAGAACAAGGCAAATTGACGCCTGAACTGGCCCGCGACATCAAGCTGGCCGACACCAAGACCCGCCTCGAAGACTTGTATCTGCCTTACAAGCAAAAGCGCCGCACCAAGGGCCAGATCGCCCTGGAAGCCGGCCTCGGCGAACTGGCTGACGGCCTGTTCAACGACCCCAACCTCAACCCGGACACCGAAGCCGCACGTTTTGTTGACGCCGAAAAAGGCGTGGCAGACGTCAAGGCTGCCCTCGATGGCGCCAAGTACATCCTCATGGAGCGCTTCGCCGAAGACGCCAGCCTGCTGGATAAACTGCGCAGCTTCTTGAAGCAGGAAGCCACCCTCAGCGCCCGCGTTATCGCGGGCAAAGAGGAAGAAGGCGCCAAGTTCCGCGATTACTTCGAACACGACGAACCGCTCAAAAGTATGCCGTCGCACCGCGCGCTGGCGATTTTCCGTGGCCGCAACGAAGGCATCCTCAGCTCGTCGCTCAAGGTCGGTGAAGAACTCCCCGGCACCATGCACCCTGGCGAAATGATGATTGCCCAGCGCTTCGGCCTGGAAAACCAAAACCGCCCGGCAGACAAATGGCTGAGCGAAGTGGTGCGCTGGACCTGGAAGGTCAAGCTTTACACCCACCTCGAAACCGACCTGCTGGGTGAACTGCGCGACGCCGCAGAAACCGAAGCGATCAACGTGTTTGCCCACAACCTGCACGACCTGTTGCTGGCCGCGCCGGCAGGCCCGCGCGCCACACTGGGCCTGGACCCGGGCCTGCGCACCGGCTGCAAGATCGCTGTGGTCGATGCCACCGGCAAACTGCTTGAGCACGCCACGGTGTACCCGCACGTGCCGCACAACAAGTGGGATCAAACCATCGCGATCATGGCCGCCCTGTGCGCCAAGCATTCGGTTGAGCTGATTGCCATCGGCAACGGTACCGCCAGCCGCGAAAGCGACAAGTTGGCCCTTGAGCTGATCAAAAAATACCCGGCCTTGAAAGTCACCAAAGTGATGGTGTCCGAAGCCGGTGCATCGGTGTACTCGGCCTCTGAACTGGCCGCCAAGGAATTCCCGGACCTCGACGTGTCGATCCGTGGCGCCGTGTCGATCGCCCGCCGCCTGCAAGATCCGCTGGCCGAGCTGGTGAAAATCGACCCTAAATCCATTGGTGTCGGCCAATACCAGCACGACGTGTCCCAGCTCAAACTGGCACGCGGCCTGGACGCCGTGGTCGAGGACTGCGTAAACGCCGTGGGCGTGGACGTGAACACCGCATCTGTCGCCCTGCTGGCGCGTATTTCCGGCCTTAACGCCACCCTGGCGCAAAACATCGTGGCCCACCGCGATGAAAACGGCGCCTTCAAAACCCGTGCGGCGCTGAAAAAAGTCAGCCGTCTGGGCGAAAAAACCTTCGAACAGGCAGCCGGATTCTTGCGCGTGATGAACGGTGACAACCCGCTCGACGCCTCGGCCGTTCACCCTGAGGCCTACCCGCTGGTGAAGCGCATCGCCTCGGACACCGAGCGTGACATTCGCTCGCTGATCGGCGACGCCGGCTTCCTCAAGCGTCTGGACCCGAAAAAATTCACCGACGAATCTTTCGGCCTGCCGACCGTCACCGACATCCTGCAAGAGCTGGAAAAACCGGGCCGCGACCCGCGTCCCGAGTTCAAGACGGCAGAGTTCCAGGAAGGGGTTGAAGACCTTAAAGACCTGGAACTGGGGATGATCCTCGAAGGCGTGGTCACCAACGTGACCAACTTCGGTGCGTTCGTCGATATCGGCGTGCATCAGGACGGTTTGGTGCACATCTCGGCCTTGTCCGAGAAGTTCATCAAAGACCCGCGTGAAGCCGTTAAAGCCGGTGACGTGGTCAAGGTCAAGGTCATGGAAGTCGACATCCCGCGCAAACGCGTTGGCCTGTCGATGCGCATGAGCGATACCCCCGGCGAGAAAATCGACGGCGCACGCGGTGCCCGCCCAGGTTCGGCGCCGCGCCAGCAAAACTCGGCCCCGCGTAAAGAGACAGTCGCCGCTGCCCCGGCCAACAACGCAATGGCTTCGCTGTTCGCCAATGCCAAACAGCTGAAGAAACGCTAATGACGCTGCCCGAGGGTTTGACCCAAAGCGCGTTCAGCGAGTTGATCGGCTGCCGCGTGGAATCGGTGGAAGACGGCATTGCGCACGTCGCGCTCAGCCTTGAACCACAGCTGCGCAACCGTGGCGGCAAAATGCACGGCGGGGTGATTTTCAGCCTGGTCGACATCACCATGGGGCTGGCCTGTTCCGGCGCCCATGGTTTTGACCGCCAAAGCGTGACAATCGAGTGCAAGATCAACTACTTGCGCTCCGTTTCAGATGGCGATGTGCTGTGCATCGCCAAGGTCATCCACCCCGGCCGACGGACGTTTGTCGTCGAAGCGGACGTCATGCAAGGCGACAAACTGGTCGCTAAAGCACAAGGCACGTTCGCTGTCCTGTAGCGGTCATCAGGTCATTTGAGTTAATTTCGGCACTGTGAAAGCAGTGCCGAAATGCGCTCGGAGCGCCGTAATACCGAAACAGGGACGGGGCTGAGCATCACCCCTACAAAGCCAGGCGACCACGCCGGTATAACTTCACCCTTGTAGACCGTCCTGACCACCCCCATATTGGGGCGACTGACGCGTGAAGGAATCTAACTTGAGCGAACTTCTCAACCGCCGCCTGAACTTACTTGGCGAGCGCACACACCTCTCTTTGCTCGAGCAGTGCCTGCATGGTATCGAGCGCGAATGCCTGCGCGTAACGGCCGATGCACGACTGGCGCAGACCCCGCATCCTGAAGAACTGGGGTCGGCGCTGACCAACGACCAAATCACCACTGACTATTCCGAGTCGCTGCTGGAGTTCATCACCCCGGCCCTGCCCGACCCTGCGGACACGCTGGCCAGCCTCGACAAGATTCACCGTTTTGCCTACAGCAAACTTGGTAACGAGTTCCTGTGGAGCCCTTCGATGCCGTGCCCGTTGCCGGCCGAAGAAGACATTCCGATTGCCTACTACGGCACGTCCAACATCGGTCAGCTCAAGTACGTGTACCGCAAAGGCCTGGCCCTGCGTTACGGCAAGACCATGCAGTGCATCGCCGGGATCCACTACAACTTCAGCCTGCCTGAAGCCCTGTGGCCGGTGCTCAAGCACGCTGAGGGCTTTGTCGGCACCGACGGTGATTACCAGTCGGACGCCTACATCGCGCTGATTCGTAACTTCCGCCGTTACAGCTGGTTGCTGATGTACTTGTTCGGCGCCTCACCTGCGCTGGATGCAGGTTTCTTGCGCGGCCGTTCGCACCAGTTGGAGCAACTGGACGCCGACACGCTGTACCTGCCGTTCGCCACCAGCCTGCGCATGAGCGACCTGGGTTACCAGAGCAACGCCCAGGCGGGCCTCACGCCTTGCTACAACAACCTCGACAGCTACACCGACAGCCTGCGCAAGGCCGTGGCGACGCCGTACCCGCCGTATGTCGAGATCGGTACGCACAAAGATGGCGAATGGGTGCAACTGAACACCAACATTCTGCAAATCGAAAACGAGTACTACTCCAACATTCGCCCCAAGCGCGTGACCTACACCGGCGAGCGCCCGATCCAGGCCCTGATGGCCCGTGGCGTGCAGTACGTTGAAGTGCGCCTGCTGGACATCAACCCGTTCCTGCCGGTGGGCATCGACCTGCCGCAAGCGCGCTTCCTGGATGCCTTCCTGCTGTATTGCGCGCTGCAAGAGAGCCCGCAGTTCGAGAGCAGCGAATGCGGCAACTGCACGTCCAACTTCTTGAGCGTGGTCAAAGAAGGTCGCCGCCCGGGCCTGCAACTGCAGCGTCAGGGCCAAGCGGTCGAACTGAAAGAGTGGGCGGCAGAACTGCTGGAAAAAATCGCCCCGGTGGCGGCATTGCTGGACCAAGTGCATGGCGACGACGCCCACAGCAAGGCGCTGGACGATCAGTTTGCCAAAGTTGCCGACGTGTCCCTGACCCCGTCAGCCAAAGTGTTGGCCAGCATGACCGAACACAAGGAAAGCTTCGCCCAGTTTTCGATGCGCCAGAGCCAGGCCCACGCGGAGTACTTTCGCGACACCCCGCTGAGCCCGGAAGACCAGGCCGCCTTCGAAGCCAAAGCCAAGCAATCGCTGCTCGACCAAGCCGAGACCGAGAACAACGAAGTAGGTGATTTCGACCTGTTCGTGGCCTCGTATCAGGCGAGTATTTTGGCGATCAGTAACTAAGGCGACACAGCGACTCTGTAGTCGCTGTCGAGGCACGAAGGCTGCGATGGGTTGCGAAGCGACCCCGGACGGCGGTCCTGCGGCCCGCATCGCAGCCTTCGTGCCTCGTCAGCGGCTACAAGGCTTGGGTGTTTTACAGCGCCTTTTCAAAGATCTTGGAGTTGCGCTGGAAGTTGTACAGCGACGCTCGTGCTGCTGGCAGGCGTTCGACGCTGCTGGGTTCAAAGCCGCGCTCGCGGAACCAGTGAGCCGTGCGTGTCGTGAGGACGAACAAGGTTTTCAGCCCCTGCGCCCGTGCACGGCTTTCGATGCGCTCCAGCAATTCATCACCCCGACGGCCATGACGGTACTCCGGGTTGACCGCCAGGCACGCCAGTTCACCAGCATCCGAATCCGCAATCTGATACAGCGCCGCGCAGGCGATGATCATGCCTTCGCGCTCAACCACGCTGAATTGCTCGATCTCGCGCTCCAGCACTTCCCGTGAACGGCGCACCAAGATGCCCTGCTCTTCCAGCGGGCTGATCAAGTCCAGCAAACCGCCCACGTCTTCAATGGCCGCTTCGCGGGTGACTTCAAATTGCTCCTGGGCAACCAGGGTGCCGCCGCCGTGGCGGGTGAACAGTTCGGTCAACAGCGCGCCGTCTTCGGCATAGCTGACGATGTGGCTGCGAGCCACGCCACCGCTGCACGCCTCGGCAGCCGCTTCAAGCAATTCCGCCTGGTAATCGCTGCCCAGACGCTTCATGTGCGCCGGGATTTGTTGTGGCCGCAACTCACGCACCAACCGCCCTTGTTCATCGAGCAAGCCGGACTCAGCGCCAAACAGCAGCAGTTTGTCAGCCCCCAGATCGATAGCCGCGCGGGTGGCAACGTCTTCGCAGGCCAGGTTGAAGGTTTCGCCGGTGGGCGAGTAGCCCAAGGGCGACAGCAGCACGATGGAACGCTCGTCCAGCAGGCGGTTGATGCCCTTGCGGTCGACCCGGCGCACTTCGCCGGTGTGGTGGTAGTCCACGCCATCGAGCACACCAATCGGCCGCGCGGTCACCAGGTTGCCGCTGGCCACGCGTAAACGCGAACCCTGCATGGGCGATGAGGCCATGTCCATGGACAGGCGCGCTTCAATTGCGATGCGCAATTGGCCCACGGCGTCCATCACGCATTCCAGCGTCGCCGCATCGGTGATGCGCATCCCTTTGTGGTAATGCGGCTGCAGGCCACGGGCTTCAAGGCGGCTTTCGATTTGCGGACGAGAGCCGTGAACCAGCACCAGCCGCACGCCCAGGCTGTGCAGCAGCACCAGGTCGTGGACGATGTTGCCAAAGTTGGGGTGCGCTACACCGTCGCCAGGGAGCATGACGACAAAGGTGCAGTCGCGGTGAGCATTGATGTAAGGGGAAGCATGACGCAGCCAGTTAACGTAATCGTGCATAACCAAAGCCTGTAAAAAATGAGCCGCCTAAAAAGGGCAAAAACAGCAAACGCACAGCAGGCTGGTAGTTATCGTCGAAACAAACTTGGCAACACGCGTGCTCTCCTTGTGTATACGGGTCGGGCCTGCGGCCATTTACTGGGCCGGGGTCAGGCAATAATGTTCGATCAGCTGGCTTAATAGACGCACTGTCGGCTGCAAACGTGACATTTCGAGGTGTTCACCGGGCTGATGCGCGCAGGTGATGTCACCCGGGCCCAACACGATGGTCTCGCAGCCAAGCTGCTGAAGATAAGGTGCTTCGGTGCCAAACGCTACTGCTTCGGCGCGATGCCCGGTGAGCCGCTCGGCCACGCGCACCAGTTCGCTGTCAGCCGCCTGCTCGAACGGCGCGACACCCGCCGCGATCGGGGCGAAATCGATTTTGACCTGATGACGCTCGGCCAACGGGTCGAGTTTGCTGCGAATGATTGAACGCAACAGCGCCGGGTCCATGCCAGGCAAAGGCCGCAGGTCAAATTCCAGCGAACATTGGCCACAAATCCGGTTCGGGTTGTCGCCACCATGGATGCAGCCAAAGTTGAGGGTCGGTTGCGGCACGCTGAACTGCGGGTTGCGGTACTCGTTCAGCCATTGCTGGCGCAGCCCTTTGAGCTCGGTGATCGCGTCGTGCATGGCGTCCAGCGCGCTGTGGCCCAGGCTTGGGTCCGAGGAATGGCCGCTACGCCCCAAAATGTCGATGCGCTCCATCATCACGCCTTTGTGCATGCGGATGGGTTTGAGCCCGGTCGGTTCGCCAATCACCGCGGCACGCCCCAGCGGCCGCCCGGCCTCGACCAGCGCACGTGCACCGGCCATGGAGGTTTCTTCGTCGCAGGTGGCCAGAATCAGCAACGGCTGCTTGAACGGTTGGTCCAGCAGCGGGCGCACGGCTTCGATGATCAAGGCGAAAAAGCCCTTCATGTCGCAACTGCCCAGGCCGACCCAGCGATTGTCCACTTCGGTCAGCTTGAGCGGATCGGTCTGCCACAGCGCTTCGTCATACGGCACCGTGTCACTGTGACCGGCCAGTACCAGACCGCCGGGGCCGCTGCCAAAACTGGCGAGCAAGTTGAACTTGCCGGGGCTGACCTGCTGGATATCGCAACTGAAGCCCAACTCACCCAGCCACGTGGCCAGCAAATCGATCACGGCGCGGTTGGACTGATCCAGATGGGGCTGAGTACAACTGACCGACGGCGTGCCGATCAACGCAGCGAATTGCTCTTTGAGGGACGGTAAGGGCATGCGCTGGCTTCCTGTTGGCTGGGCGAGGCCCATCATAGAGCCATCTGCGCCACAGAATAAACCCGCGCAACGCGCCGGGGCGGTGAGTCCTGTACACTGCACGGCCTTGGCAGCCACACTTTCCCCGGCTGCGCACCGTTCCTGGATTTTCCGGCCATGCAAAAAGAAACCGAAATCAAGCTCCGCGTCAGCCGAGAAACCCTCGCTGCCTTGCGCGAGCACCCTCTGCTGAAAAAACGCAACAAAAGTGGCTGGGAAAGCCGTGAGTTGTTAAACCAGTACTTCGACACGCCTGAGCGCGATCTGGCCAAGGCCAAGGTTGCCCTGCGCCTGCGCCGCGATGGCGAAGAGGTGATCCAAACCCTCAAGACCCGCGGCCAAAGCATTGCCGGGCTGTCGGAGCGCAACGAATACGACTGGCACTTGCCCAAGGCCAAGCTCGACATCAAAAAGCTCGAAGGCGAATGCTGGCCTGACGAACTGGCCGAGCTGGACAAAAAGACCCTGAAGCCGATCTTCACCACCGATTTCGTTCGCGAGCGCGCTGAAATCTCGTGGGGCCGTGGCAAAGCCAAGGTGGTGATCGAAGCCGCGCTGGACCTGGGCCACGTAATTGCCGGCAAGCAGAAAGAAGAAATCTGCGAGCTGGAACTCGAACTGCGCGAAGGCGAGCCGGCTGCCCTGCTGGAGCTGGCTGCCGAACTGGCGGAAAAACTACCGCTGATGCCTTGCGACATCAGCAAGGCTGAGCGCGGCTACCGCCTGTTCGACGCCAACAGCTACAACGTCACCCTGCCCGCTCCTGAATTGACCCCGGAAACGCCGCTGGACGACGCCTTTGCCGCGCTGGCCTGGCACCTGTTGGGCAATAGCCAGCGCTTGGCTGAGCAATACCGCTTCAATGGTCACTGGCGCTTGCTGCAAGACTGGCTGCACCAGTTGATTGACCTGCGTGCGTTGGTCAGCAGCCTCGGCCAGGCCGCCCCGCGCCAATCGACCCACACCCTGCGGGCCGAGCTGGATGCCCTGCTTGAAGACTGGCGCCCGATTGTGCAAATTGGCCAGGACGATGAAGACGTGCGTAAAGCTGCCCCTGAGCAGTTCCTCGAAGAGCTGGAAGACCCGCGCTGGGGCCAATTCTCGCTGAACACCTCGCGCTGGCTGCTGGCCCGCAGCTGGACCATTGACCGTGGCACCACCCGTGGCAACCGCCAGGGCGCTGCACAATTGGCCAGTTGGTTGCCGCGCTTGCTGTCGGACGAGGCCATTGCGCTGCGTCTGAACCGCTACCAGCAGCAACCAGAAGACTTGGCCGAGCAGCTGCCACGCATTGAACGCATTCAGGCCTGGTTGCGCCTGGCGCGTGGCGTTCTGGAGATCCCGGAAGTCGATCGCTTGTACGGTGAGATGAACAAGTTGCAAGAATTGGCGACCTTGCCAATCACTGACGACGCCGAGAGCAATGACCTGCTGCTCAACGCGCGCAAGCAACAAGCCATTGCCGTGTACCAGAACCGCGCCTGGAAAACCCTGCTGCGCGCCTAAGCTAATAGCGCCCACCTCCCTGTAGGAGCGAGCTTGCTCGCGATCTTTTGATCTTTAAATGATCGCGAGCTCCTACACTGGGTTTTACTCTTTTGGCATGTCCGCGTCGGGTGTTCGCCAGATCAGGCGGGTGGTGTCATAGCCCTGCTGCTGAGCCTTGCTGAGCAGTTCGTCGCGGGTTTGCTGATCGATCTGCGGCTTGCGTGACAGCAGCCACAGGTAGCGCCGGTCCGGGTTGCCGACCAGCGCGGTGCTGTAGCCATCCCCCAGATACAACACCCAGTAATCGCCCTTGGTCGCGCCCGGCAACAGCCTGGACACCCAGTTATCGAACTCGACCCACAGCTTGTCGGTTTTGCCCGGCACTTGCGGGCTGGCGGTGCCCTTGGCCTCTTCCCACTTACCTTCTGCCGTTCGGCAACGGTTCAACACCGCGACATTGCCGTCAGGTTTAAGCGTGTACTGAGCCTCGGATTGCGCGCAGTTACGCTGGAAGAACATCGGCAATCGCGCCTGCTCATACCACGTGCCCTGATAGCGCTGTAAATCGACGCTGCCCACCGTGTTCGGTGCCAGCGCGTCGTTGCTGGATGTCGAGCACCCGGCCAGTAACCAGGCTGCCCCGAGGCAGACTAAAAGACGTTTCATCGCAAACGCTCCCTGCGCTTTATTTAAGGCCCTGCCCCGAGAACATCAGCACTTTGTCACCGGCGTATTGCACGCTGATAAAGCTGCTCTTATCCCCCCAGGTACAACTCGACATCCCCAGCGCGCCCGAGCAATCGGTAGGGCTGCCCAGCAGTTGTTCCACCTCGGCCTTGGTCATGCCCGCCGACAGTTTGGAGTAGTTTTCTTGATTGACCTTGCTGCAAGCCGCCAGCAACACACAGAACGACAACAACGCCAAAGAACGCAACTTCATGGAAAAGCTCCTGAATAAAAGAATCGGCATCGCTGCCTGCTGCAAGCTTAGAAGAGAAAAGCGCGGGCAGGTTCCCTGACCCAGAAACGACTGTAGGAGCGAGCTCGCCTCGCGATCTTTTAAACAGTCAAAAGATCGCGAGACAAGCTCGCTCCTACAGAGGGTGCGGCGATGTATTTACGCTTTGTGGTACGAGGTCACGCGCGCCACTTCTTCTTTCGAACCCAGGAACACCGCTACGCGCTGGTGCAGGCCTTCTGGCTGGATGTCGAGTATGCGCTGATGGCCGTCAGTCGACGCGCCGCCCGCCTGCTCCACGAGGAACGACATCGGGTTGGCTTCGTACATCAAGCGCAGTTTGCCCGGCTTGGACGGCTCGCGGCTGTCGCGCGGATACATGAACAGACCACCGCGGGTCAGGATACGGTGTACGTCAGCGACCATCGCGGCCACCCAACGCATGTTGTAGTTCTTGTTCAGCGGGCCGTCTTCGCCAGCCAGCAATTCGTCTACGTAGCGTTGTACCGGGGCTTCCCAGTGACGCTGGTTGGACATGTTGATGGCGAATTCCTGGGTGGTTTCCGGAATGCTGATGTTTTCGTGGGTCAGCACGAAGCTGCCCATTTCGCGGTCCAGGGTGAAGCCTTTTACGCCGTCGCCCAGGGTCAGAACCAGCATGGTCTGTGGACCGTAGATGGCATAACCGGCAGCAACCTGTTGGGTGCCTGGCTGCAAGAAGGCCTTTTCATTCAACGGCTCGTTCTGGCTCAGGTATTCGTTCGGGCAACGCAGTACCGAGAAAATCGTGCCGACCGGCGCGTTGATGTCGATGTTCGACGAACCGTCCAGCGGGTCGAATACCAGCAGGTAGGCGCCTTTCGGATATTTGCCCGGGATCTGGTAGGCATTGTCCATTTCTTCGGACGCCATGCCGGCCAGGTGACCGCCCCATTCGTTGGCTTCGAGCAGGATTTCGTTAGAAATCACGTCGAGCTTCTTCTGCACTTCACCTTGCACGTTTTCAGTGCCCATGCTGCCCAGAACACCACCCAGGGCGCCTTTGGACACGGCGTGGCTGATCTCTTTGCAAGCACGCGCCACCACTTCGATGAGGAAACGCAAATCAGCAGGGGTGTTGTTGCTACGGGTCTGCTCGATCAAATAGCGACTCAGGGTAACGCGGGACATGTAAGGCTCCGAACAATGGGGAGGGGGCGAAAAAACCCGCGCAGTTTAACGCGTGTTGCCGTGCAAATCTTCTAAACAGACTCACAACCGACGGAGAGGCCGGTGCTGAACCCTTAAATCAACTTAAAACAGTAGCCGCTGCCGCAGGCTGCGATAAGGCCCGAAGGGGCTTCGTTGTTAAAAAACGCGAGCCCTGCGGACTCGATCGCAGCCTTCGGCAGCGGCTACAGAGGTATTACAACGCCTTCCAGATGTCGGTCGCGTATTCACGAATGGTCCGGTCCGATGAGAACCAGCCCGCCCGTGCGGTGTTCAACACGGCCTTGCGCCACCATTCGTCCGGGTTGTGCCACAGGTGTTCAACGCGCATCTGCGCATCCCAGTAGGCATCAAAGTCGGCACACACCAAAAAGCGGTCGTACTCGATCAGAGAATCGACAAAACCGGTGTAACGCGCCGGGTCGTCGTGGGAGAACACCCCGCCGCGTATGGCTTGCAGCACATCATTGAGCCGATGCGACGCCGCAACGTCCGCCGAGGCGTGGAACTCGCCATTGAGCTTGCGGGCTTCGACCTGCTCGGAGGTCAGGCCGAAAATAAACATGTTTTCAGCGCCGATGCGTTCACTCATCTCCACGTTGGCACCGTCCATGGTGCCGATGGTCAGCGCACCATTGAGGGCGAACTTCATGTTGCTGGTGCCCGACGCCTCGTAGCCGGCAGTAGAGATTTGCTCGGACAGGTCCGCCGCCGGAATGATGTTCTCGGCCAGGCTGACGTTGTAGTTGGGGATAAACACCACTTTGAGCAGGCCGCGTACCGTGGGGTCGCTGTTGACGGTGCGGGCGATGTCGTTGGCCAGCTTAATAATCAGTTTGGCCTGTGTATAACTGGCCGCCGCTTTGCCCGCGAAGATCTTCACCCGTGGCACCCAGTTATTGCTCGGCTCGGCCCGAATAGCCTGATACAGCGCCACGGTGTGCAGCAGGTTAAGCAACTGACGCTTGTATTCGTGGATCCGCTTGATCTGCACGTCGAACATCGCTTCAGGGCTGACCACAACACCGAGCCGCTCGTAGATCAGCGCCGCCAGGGTGCATTTGCTCTGCAGACGTTGCTCGGCAAACTGTTTGCGGAAGTCAGCGCGCTCGGCAAAGGGTTCGAGCTTGATCAATTTATGTTCAGTTTCATCCAGCACATCCTCGCCCAGTGCGTTTTTGAGCATCGCGGTCAGCGGCGGGTTGGCCTGGAACAGCCAGCGGCGGAAGGTCACGCCGTTGGTTTTGTTGTTGATACGGTCGGGGTACAGCTTGTGCAGATCGGCAAACACCGTGCTGCGCATCAGTTGGGTGTGCAAGCCCGACACGCCGTTAACGCTGTGTGAGCCGAGAAACGCCAGGTTGCCCATGCGTACCCGGCGGCCGTTGTCTTCTTCGATCAGAGACACGGCCCGCAGCACGCCAAAGTCGTGAATGCCTTTTTCACGCAGTTGGTCGATGTGGTAGCCGTTGATCAGGTAGATGATCTGCATGTGGCGCGGCAACAGGCGCTCCATCAGGCCCACCGGCCAGGTCTCCAGCGCCTCGGGCAGCAAGGTGTGGTTGGTGTACGACAGCGTGTCGACGGTGACCTGCCAGGCGGTGTGCCACTCGATGCCGTGCTCATCGACCAGAATGCGCATCAACTCGGCGACAGCGATGGAAGGGTGCGTGTCGTTGAGCTGGATCGAGACATGCTCGGCCAGGTTGAGCAGGGTGTCATGGACGTTCAGGTGGCGGCGCAGCAAGTCTTGCAGCGAGGCCGAAACAAAGAAGAACTCCTGACGCAAACGCAACTCTTGGCCAGCCTCGTTACTGTCAGCCGGGTACAGCACGCGCGAGATGCTCTCGGCCCGCACCACTTCGGCCACCGCGCCCAAGTGGTCACCGGCGTTAAAGCGCCCCAGGTTCAAGTCATGCAGCGCCCTTGCACGCCACAGGCGCAAGGTATTGACGCTCGCCCCGCGCCAGCCGACCACCGGCGTGTCGTAGGCGATGGCGCGCACGGTTTCGTTGGGCCACCAGATTTGCCGTGACAGGCCTTGTTCGTCCTGTTTGGTTTCAACCGAGCCGCCAAAGCCTACTGAGTACAGCACCTCGGCGCGTTCAAACTCCCAGGGGTTACCGAAGTCGAGCCAATTTTCGGTTTGCTCTTGCTGCCAGCCGTCGACGATGCTCTGGCGGAACAACCCGTGCTCGTAGCGAATGCCATAACCGTGAGCGGCGACGCCCAAGGTCGACATGCTTTCCATAAAGCACGCAGCCAGTCGGCCCAGGCCGCCGTTGCCCAGGGCCGCGTCGGGCTCCAGCAGGCGGATGCGTTCCAGGTCTACGCCCAGCTCGGTCAACGCCTCACGTGCGACGTCGAGCAGGCCCAGATTGCTCAGGCTGTCGTAGAGCAAACGGCCGATCAAAAACTCCAGAGACAGGTAGTACACCCGCTTCTGGTCTTTGCGATAAATCTGCCGGGTATGGTCCATCCAGTGCTCGACCATATGGTCGCGGGCGGCCAGTGCAATGGCTTCAAACCAGTCATGGTCAAACGCGTGATCCGGGTCTTTACCCACCGCGTAAGTCAGTTTGGCCAGTACAGCGTCACGAAAAGCCGTTACCTGCGCGTCACGAACAAGCGGTTCCTGGGGCATCGATACAACCTCTGGCGGGATGGAGCGATTAGAAGGACGAATGGTGTCAGCCTAGACCGTTCGACAGGAACAACGCGCGTTGATTCGGGCTTTTTTTTATTAAAAACAGACGAAATGAACAGCGCCCCAAAACGATGCACCCCGCCTGCTAAACGCTTCAACGCACACTTTGTACAAAAAACCGGCAAATGGTGATTCACTCTGCCAACAACCCCGGTATGATCGCGCGCCCTGATGCACGCTGGAATACACCCTTGATGAAGTCCAACCTGATTGCTGCCGCGGAAATCGACCGTCTCGATACCTGGGCCAAATACTCCGCACCCATGTGCGGCTCCTGCATTTCCAGCTGCTGCACCCTGCCGGTTGAGGTCAAGGTCAAAGACTTGATCCGCATTGGCCTGGTGGACGAATTCGAGCTGGGCGACCCGCCGAAGAACATCGCCAAGCGCCTGCAAAAAGAAGGGATCGTTGAGCGTTTCAACCAGAAGTCAGGGATTTTCACCCTGCAGCGCATGAGCAATAACGACTGCCTGTACCTGGATCGCAAGTCGCGCATGTGCACCATCTACGACAAACGCCCCGACACCTGCCGCAACCACCCGCGTGTAGGCCCGCGCCCAGGCTATTGCGCGTACGTGCCAAAGGCTGTCGAGCGTAAAAACAGCAGCGAACGGCTGATGAATTTTTAAAGCACCTTACTCAAGCCATTTTGTGGGAGCGGGCTTGCTCGCGATGCAGGCAACGCAGACTTTGCTCAATCAACGCGGTGATGCCATCGCGAGCAAGCCCGCTCCACATTAGATGTCAGCCGTTACACAAACCCCGGACATAAAAAAACGCCCCCGACCGCAAGGTCGGGGGCGTTTTTGTAACCGCTAACTAATTAACTTAGTTTTTGGCCTTTTTAGCAGCGCGGGTACGCTCGCCTTCGTCCAGGATCTTCTTACGAAGACGGATGGACTTAGGCGTCACTTCGCACAGCTCGTCGTCCTGGATGAATTCCAGTGCTTGTTCCAGAGTGAAGCGAACAGGCGGAACCAGAGCGATGGTTTCGTCTTTACCCGAAGCACGCATGTTGTCGAGCTTCTTGCCCTTGGTAGGGTTAACGCCCATGTCGGTGTCACGGCTGTTCAGACCAACGATTTGACCGTTGTAGATCTCTTGACCGTGCTCAACAAACAGCTTGCCGCGTGCTTGCAGAGTTTCCAGGGAGTAGGTCAGTGCCTTGCCAGTTTCAACCGAAACCAGAACGCCGTTCTGACGGCCAGACATTTGGCCCGACTTCATCACGTCGTAACGGTCGAAGATCGAGGTCAGGATGCCAGCACCGTTGGTCAGGGTCAGGAACTGGTTACGGAAACCGATCAGACCACGAGCAGGGATGTTGTATTCCAGACGCACACGGCCTTTACCATCCGGCACCATGTTGGTCAGGTCGCCTTTACGCAGACCCATCTCTTCCATCACCTTGCCCTGAGATTCTTCTGGCAGGTCGATGGTGACGTTTTCGAACGGTTCGTGCTTCACGCCGTCAACCAGACGGATGATCACTTCTGGACGGCCAACGCCCATTTCGAAGCCTTCACGACGCATGGTTTCGATCAGTACCGACAGGTGCAGCTCACCACGGCCAGAAACCTTGAACTTGTCAGCCGAGTCGCCTTCTTCAACGCGCAGAGCAACGTTGTACAGCAGCTCTTTGTCCAGACGTTCCTTGATGTTACGGGAAGTCACGAACTTGCCTTCTTTACCGCAGAATGGCGAGTCGTTTACCTGGAAGGTCATGGAAACGGTTGGCTCGTCAACGGTCAACGGCTTCATCGCTTCAACGTTCAGCGGGTCGCACAGAGTGTCGGAGATGAACAGCGAGTCCATACCGCTGATGCAAACGATGTCGCCTGCGGCAGCTTCTTCAACGTCTACACGGTGCAGACCGTGGTGACCCATCAGCTTCAGGATACGACCGTTGCGGCGCTTGCCGTCAGCGTCGATCGCTACAACCGGAGTGTTCGGCTTGACGCGACCACGAGCGATACGGCCAACACCGATAATGCCCAGGAAGCTGTTGTAGTCCAGTGCCGAGATTTGCATCTGGAACGGACCGTCACGGTCTACAGCTGGCGCAGGTACGTTGTCGACGATCGACTGGTACAGCGGGGTCATGTCTTCAGCCATGTCGGTGTGGTCAAGACCAGCAATACCGTTCAGGGCAGAGGCGTAAACCACTTTGAAGTCCAGCTGTTCTTCGGTCGCACCCAGGTTGTCGAACAGATCGAAGATCTGGTCCAGAACCCAATCAGGACGCGCGCCTGGACGGTCAACCTTGTTGATAACCACGATTGGACGCAGGCCGGCTTCGAAGGCCTTTTTGGTCACGAAACGGGTTTGCGGCATAGGGCCGTCTTGAGCGTCAACCAGCAGCAGAACGGAGTCAACCATCGACATTACGCGTTCTACTTCACCGCCGAAGTCGGCGTGGCCCGGGGTGTCCACGATGTTGATGTGGTAGCCGTTCCAGTTGATGGCGGTGTTTTTCGCCAGAATGGTAATACCGCGCTCTTTCTCCTGGTCGTTGGAGTCCATCACGCGCTCGTCGTTGAGCTCGCCGCGCTCCAGAGTGCCGGATTGGCGCAAGAGTTTGTCTACCAGGGTGGTTTTACCATGGTCAACGTGGGCGATGATGGCGATGTTACGTAGATTTTCGATCACTTGTGTATCTCGATCAGAGGATTCGGTGTGCTGACAGGTCGTGGCAGCGATTAACAGTAGAGTCAGGCCTTGCCGTTACAACTTGACGGTGGCGTCGGGGGGCCGGTGACGCAGGCCACAGGCAAACAGCCCCGGGCTCTTAGCTCGGTCGATAAACGCGCACATTGGCATGTCCCTCACTGAGCAAATGGTGAGCATGCAGGCGACTCATCACGCCTTTGTCGCAATACAACAGGTACTGACGTGTTTCATCCAGTTCCTTGAAGCGGCTGTTCAATGCATAGAACGGCAACGCTTGTACTTCGATGCCAGCCAGTTCCAGCGGTTGATCTTCTTGGGCATCCGGGTGACGGATGTCGATGACGATCTGGCCCGCCAGCACTTCGCTGACCTCTTCGACTTGCAAGTCCTGGCCCAATTCGTCGATCACCCGATCGATCGGCACCAGTTTGGCCCGCTCAAGCGCTCGCTCAAGCACGGCCATATCAAACTGTTGTTCTTCGTACTCCACACGCGGACGCTTGGCGTGGGTCTTGGGGTTGACCGAAATCACCCCGCAATATTCAGGCATGTGCTTGGCAAAATCGGCGGTACCGATCTCGTTCGCCTGATCAATGATGTCTTGCTTGTGGCTGGCGATCAGCGGACGCAAAACCAGCTTGTCGGTCACGCAGTCGATCACCGACAAGTTAGGCAAGGTCTGGCTGGACACCTGGGAAATCGCTTCACCGGTGACCAGTGCATCAATTTCGAGGCGGTCCGCAATACGGGACGCAGCGCGCAACATCATACGCTTCAAAATGACGCCCATATGACTGTTGTCGACTTTGCCGAGAATTTCACCCAGCACTTCTTCAAACGGCACGCTCACAAACAGCACGCGCTGTGAGCTGCCGTACTTCTTCCAAATGTAGTGCGCGACTTCCATCACGCCCAATTCGTGGGCACGCCCGCCGAGGTTGAAGAAGCAGAAGTGGCTCATCAGGCCGCGACGCATGATCTGGTAAGCCGCCACAGTGGAGTCGAAACCACCGGACATCAATACCAAGGTCTGCTCCAGCGAGCCCAGCGGGAAACCGCCAATGCTGTCGTGCTGGCTGTGAATCACAAACAACCGTTGGTCGCGAATTTCGAAACGGACTTCGATTTCCGGCTTTTTCAGGTCAATGCCGGCCGCGCCGCATTCACGTCGCAGCTTGCTGCCGACGTATTTCTCGACTTCCATCGAGGTAAATGGGTGCTTGCCGCCGCGTTTGCAACGCACTGAAAAGATTTTGCCGGCCAGTACATCGCCGTAGTGCAGTTTGCACTTCTCAACGATGTCATCGAAGTCGCCCAGCGGGTACTCGTCAACTTGCAGAAAATGCGCAATGCCCGGCATGCAGCTCAGGCGCTCGGTCATCTCCTTCAAGGCTTTGGGGTCGCTCACACGGGTTTGCAACTCAATGTTGTCCCACACGCCTGTCACTACCACGGCCGGGTCCAGATCGCGGAGCACAGCACGGATGTTTTTAGCCAATTGACGGACGAAACGCATCCGAACCGGGCGGCTCTTGATAGTGATCTCGGGGAAGACTTTAACAATTAGTTTCATGAAAACAGCGCGCGAGCAGCCTGCCAAAAAAGGGGGGCGCGGATTATAGCGGAAATTGCTCAAGGTTTAACCAGTTATCGTACAAACGGTTTTCATCGCACCAAAATGGTTCATAAAGCACTTATTTCGCTTCATTTGAGTGCGATTAGGGCCGTGAATCCGTAGTCTTGTGGGCTGCCCTGCTTGAGATTGGGGCAAGTCGGGGCACTGGCATGCAATTTGCTCCCTTGTGAGGCAGGTTGCCTTGGCCGAGTATTCGCGCCGGCATCAACCACATTTAAAGGGCTACTCCACTACCAGCCCTAAGCCACCCCGGAGGACACTATGTCGAAGTCGGTTCAACTCATCAAAGATCATGACGTTAAATGGATTGATCTGCGCTTCACTGACACCAAGGGCACACAACATCACGTGACCATGCCGGCCCGTGATGCGTTGGACGAAGACTTCTTCACCGACGGCAAAATGTTCGACGGTTCCTCCATTGCTGGCTGGAAAGGCATCGAAGCGTCCGACATGATCCTGCTGCCAGACGACAGCACGGCTGTTCTGGACCCGTTCACCGAGCAGCCTACGCTGATCCTGGTGTGCGACATCATCGAACCTTCGAGCATGCAGGGTTACGACCGTGACCCACGTGCAATCGCCAAGCGTGCCGAAGAGCACCTGAAAGCGACCGGCATCGGCGACACCGTATTCGCAGGCCCGGAGCCAGAGTTCTTCATCTTTGACTCGGTTAAATTCAAGTCGGACATCTCCGGCTCGATGTTCAAAATCTACTCCGAGCAAGGTTCGTGGATGTCCGACCAGGACATCGAAGGCGGCAACAAAGGTCACCGTCCAGGCGTTAAAGGCGGCTACTTCCCGGTGCCACCGTTCGACCACGACCACGAAATCCGTACCTCCATGTGCAGCGCACTGGAAGAAATGGGCCTGACCGTTGAAGTTCACCACCACGAAGTGGCGACTGCCGGCCAGAACGAAATCGGCGTCAAGTTCAACACCCTGGTGAAGAAAGCCGACGAAACCCAGACCCTGAAATACGTCGTGCACAACGTTGCCGATGCTTACGGCCGCACCGCGACCTTCATGCCTAAGCCTCTGTATGGCGATAACGGTTCGGGCATGCACGTTCACATGTCCATCTGGAAAGATGGCAAGAACACCTTCGCAGGCGAAGGCTATGCCGGCCTGTCCGACACCGCTCTGTACTTCATCGGCGGCATCATCAAGCACGGTAAGGCCCTGAACGGCTTCACCAACCCGGCAACCAACTCCTACAAGCGTCTGGTTCCAGGCTTCGAAGCCCCAGTAATGCTGGCTTACTCGGCGCGTAACCGCTCCGCCTCGATCCGTATTCCTTACGTGTCCAGCCCTAAGGCTCGCCGTATCGAAGCACGTTTCCCGGACCCGGCTGCCAACCCGTACCTGTGCTTCGCTGCACTGCTGATGGCTGGCCTGGACGGCATCCAGAACAAGATCCACCCTGGCGATGCTGCTGACAAAAACCTGTATGACCTGCCGCCAGAAGAAGCCAAGCAGATCCCACAAGTGTGCGGCAGCCTGAAAGAAGCCCTGGAAGAGCTGGACAAAGGTCGTGCGTTCCTGACCAAAGGCGGCGTTTTCAGCGACGACTTCATCGACGCTTACATCGCCCTGAAAAGCGAAGAAGAAATCAAAGTACGTACCTTCGTACACCCACTGGAATACGAGCTGTACTACAGCTGCTAATCCAGACTCACCCGCGCTAGCGGCGTGATGTGAAAGGCCTCCTTCGGGAGGCCTTTTTTATGCGAAACGTCTTACGGCAATACGCGCAAACTCGCAGAACATATCTCCTGCGCCTGACAGCCACTTTAGAGCGCGATCTGTAGTTTGAGGCAACTCACCCTACGGACGCCGACATGACGCTCACTCTTAAAATAAAAGCCCTGCTGCTATCACTGGCCTGCCTGACGTTGTTGGGATGCACCAGCAAAACGCCTGGCGTCACAGTCGAGCAATTGATCAAAACCAGTGAATCCTGGGATGGTGCACCTTACGCCCCCTATCCTCTTGGACCGCCTGAAATTACCGTTCTCAAAATCATCATCCCGGCCAATACCGCACTCGGTTGGCACACACATCCCATGCCCAACGTGGCTTACGTGAAGTCGGGTGAGCTATTTGTAGAAACCCGGGACGGCAAACACAAACTGTTGCTCAAGCCCGGCCAGGTTCTACCCGAAGTGGTGCAAACAGAACATCGTGGAACCAGCGGTAACCAGCCCGTTGAGCTGATCGTGTTCTATGCGGGCGGTAAAGGCATGCCACTGTCGCAGTAATCGACTGGTGCGCTACTTTTTTGTAAGCCTCTGCGTGCTCGCACTGCCCGCGAGCGCGCAGGTGTACAAACACCTCGACGATCACGGCACGACTCACTACAGCAATACACCCCATGAGCCGTCAAATACCACGCCGATGACACTGGCGCCACTTAACCGCCAACCTGCTGTGGCAATTATCCCCGTCGACAACCCACAACACCTGCTGCCCGAGCAAGAACCCGCCGGCAGTTTTCCAACTGCCACACCCCCGCCGCCTCCCCCCGCAAACCCGAACATCGGCGCTTTTGAGAGAAACTGAATCTATTCAGCCAAGTTGCACTATATTGGTGCAAGAGCTGCACGATGACGCCGTTACCAGCCCACTTTGGTTCAAAAAGCCTCATTGGCCGAGCCGGTACGCGATCCAGATGGCCTCCAAGTCCCTATTTCAGGCAATTAGCGCTTCTTTTCGGAGCCTTGGTTTGTTTTTTGCATTTTCCTTGCACCAGCGCCTCACCCGCGCACGCAATCCGGGATCGGCCCATGACCATCAGTGATGCCCTGCACCGACTGTTACTCGACAACCTGACCACCGCCACGTTGTTGCTCAATGACGCACTGCGCCTTGAGTACATGAACCCGGCGGCGGAAATGCTGCTGGCCATCAGCGGGCAGCGCAGCCATGGGCAATTCATCAGCGAACTGTTCACCGAGACCACCGAGGCTCTGCAATCGCTGCGTCTGGCGGTTGAACAAGCGCACCCGTTTACCAAGCGCGAAGCGTTGCTGACCTCAGCCACCGGCCAGACCCTGACCGTCGATTACGCGGTCACGCCAATCTTGAGCACCGCAGGCACCATGCTGCTGCTCGAAGTGCACCCACGCGACCGGCTGCTGCGCATCACCAAAGAGGAAGCGCAGCTGTCCAAGCAAGAAACCAGCAAGATGCTGGTGCGCGGCCTGGCTCACGAAATCAAGAACCCGCTGGGCGGCATTCGCGGCGCGGCGCAACTGTTGGCGCGCCAACTGCCCGATGAAAACCTGCGTGATTACACCAACGTCATCATCGAAGAAGCCGACCGCCTGCGTAACCTGGTGGACCGCATGCTGGGTTCCAACAAGCTGCCGTCGCTGGCCATGACCAACGTGCACGAAGTGCTCGAACGCGTGTGCAATCTGGTCGAAGCCGAGACCCAGGGCGACATCACGCTGGTGCGCGATTACGACCCGAGCCTGCCTGACCTGCTAATCGACCGTGAACAGATGATCCAGGCCGTGCTCAATATTGTGCGCAACGCGATGCAGGCCATCAGCGCTCAAAACGAGCTGCGCCTGGGCCGCATCACCTTACGCACCCGGGCCATGCGCCAGTTCACCATCGGCCATGTACGCCACCGGCTGGTGACCAAAATTGAAATCATCGACAACGGCCCGGGCATCCCGCCTGAGCTGCACGACACCCTCTTCTTTCCGATGGTCAGCGGACGCCCGGATGGCACCGGGCTGGGCCTTGCCATCACCCAGAACATCATTAGTCAGCACCAGGGATTGATCGAGTGTGAAAGCCAGCCTGGCCACACACTCTTCTCGATCTTTCTACCACTGGAACAAGGAGCCGCATCGACATGAGCCGAAGTGAAACCGTGTGGATCGTCGACGACGACCGTTCAATCCGTTGGGTCCTGGAAAAAGCCTTGCAACAGGAAGGCATGACCACGCAGAGCTTCGACAGCGCCGATGGGGTGATGAGTCGCCTGGCTCGCCAGCAGCCGGACGTGATCATTTCTGACATCCGCATGCCGGGCGCCAGTGGCCTCGACCTGCTGGCCAAGATCCGCGCACAGCACCCGCGCCTGCCCGTGATCATCATGACCGCGCATTCCGACCTGGACAGCGCTGTAGCCTCTTATCAGGGCGGCGCGTTTGAATACCTGCCCAAGCCGTTTGACGTTGACGAGGCCGTGTCGCTGGTCAAGCGTGCCAATCAGCACGCCCAGGAGCAACAAGGCCTGGCCGTGGCGCCCGCAGCGGCCCCCACCCCCGAGATCATTGGCGAAGCGCCGGCGATGCAGGAGGTGTTTCGCGCCATTGGTCGCCTCAGTCACTCCAACATCACCGTGCTGATAAACGGCGAATCCGGCACCGGTAAAGAGCTGGTCGCCCACGCCCTGCATCGCCACAGCCCGCGGGCGGCTTCGCCATTTATTGCGTTGAACATGGCGGCGATCCCCAAGGACCTGATGGAGTCCGAGCTGTTCGGTCACGAAAAAGGCGCCTTCACCGGTGCCGCCAACCTGCGACGCGGGCGCTTTGAACAAGCCGACGGCGGTACGTTGTTCCTCGACGAAATCGGCGACATGCCAGCCGACACACAGACGCGCCTGCTGCGCGTGCTGGCCGATGGCGAGTTCTACCGGGTGGGCGGGCATATTCCGGTCAAGGTCGACGTGCGCATCATTGCCGCGACCCACCAGAACCTCGAAACCCTGGTGCAGGCCGGCAAGTTCCGTGAAGACTTGTTCCACCGCCTGAACGTCATCCGCATCCATATTCCGCGTTTGTCAGATCGTCGCGAAGACATCCCGACGCTGGCGCGGCACTTTCTCAGCAGCGCGGCGCAAGAGCTGTCGGTCGAGCCAAAATTGCTGAAAGCCGAAACCGAGCAATACCTGCGCAACCTGCCGTGGCCAGGCAACGTGCGCCAGCTTGAAAACACCTGCCGCTGGATCACGGTAATGGCTTCGGGCCGCGAAGTGCACATCAGCGACTTGCCCCCTGAGTTGCTGAACCTGCACCAAGACGCGTCGCCGGTGACCAACTGGGAGCAAGCCTTGCGGCAATGGGCCGATCAGGCGCTGGGCCGTGGCCAGTCGAGCCTGCTCGACAGCGCGGTGCCGACCTTTGAACGCATCATGATCGAGACAGCGCTCAAACACACCGCTGGCCGCCGCCGCGATGCCGCCGTGTTGCTGGGCTGGGGCCGCAACACCCTGACCCGCAAGATCAAAGAGCTGGGCATGAAAATCGACGGCGACGAGGATGACGGCGACGACGCTTAAACGCCGTTAAATGTAGGAGGGGCCGCGCTGTCGCGCAGCAAACAGGCCGCCGAGTATCTTCAGCATCCCCCAATCGGTTCCCTCTCCTTCGGGAGAGGGCTAGGGTGAGGGGGCTCTTCGACCAAGATCAAAAGATCGCGAGCAAGCTCGCTCCTACACGTTTGTGGACGCCGCACCACTCGTATGCATCTCGCCCCACTTCTGTGCACTGCATACCCCAAAGCCTCTGGCCTGCAGCACTCAACACACCCGCCCCACACACAAAAGCCCCGAATTCCGGGGCTTTTGCGTCTATGCAAAGAAAATAACAGCCAAAAAACAAAACTGGCACGCGCCCTGCAATAACCCTATTACCTAAGCAACACCGGTTTAGGGGACCTTGGTACAGGCAGGCCAGGACTCCCCACTTTTACACCGCAGCCTTGATGCCATCTGCATCGACGCGCACAACGCTTTTAGGGAACCCGGTACAGGCAGGCCGGGACTCCCTTCTTTTACACCACAGCCTTGATGCACCCGCATCAACGCGTTCAACGCTTTTGGGGAGCCTGGTACAGGCAGGCCGGGACTCCCTCTTTTATTAATCTTGCAAGTTCACCTGCAGCCGCCAGCGCCCATCCTGCGGCGCACCGGCCCAGTCGCCCTTCAAGGCGCGGGCCGCCACCAGGGTCAGCATCACGCCCGCATCGGTGCGACTCACCCGCCAGTTCACATCCCTACCGTTCACCTTAAGCTGGCCGTTTTGCGGCTGGCCCTTGGCCGCGAATAACAGCCCGAGAGTGCCATCCACCCATTCGCCGTGCAGCTTGGGCTCGTGGTTAAACCACACCACCAACCCCTGCGGCTGAACCTCTATGTGCTGCAGCTCAGTCGGCTCAGGCATCGTCAAACGGCCGATCATCATCCCGACCATCACACCGACTATCGCCAAAGAACCTAAAACCCGTGGCCATAGTTTCGGCCTTGGGTCCTCTTCAGGCGTAGAATGCTGCCCATCTTTATATTCGGAGCCGTGCATGTTTCACGTCATCCTTTTTCAACCAGAAATTCCGCCGAATACCGGCAACATTATCAGGCTCTGCGCCAACAGCGGCTGCCACCTGCACTTGATCGAGCCTATCGGTTTTGAGCTGGACGACAAGCGCCTGCGCCGGGCAGGCCTGGATTATCACGAATACGCGCCGCTCAAGCGCCATGCCGACCTGGCCAGTTGCCTGGAAAGCCTGGGCCATCCGCGCCTGTTCGCTTTTACCACTAAAGGCTCGCGGCCGTTCCACGATGTGCAGTTTGCTGAAGGCGATGCCTTTATCTTCGGCCCTGAAAGCCGTGGCCTGCCGCCTGAAGTGCTCGACGCGCAAGACAGCGATCACCGCCTGCGCCTGCCCATGCGCGAAGGCTGCCGCAGCCTGAACCTGTCCAACACCGTGGCTGTGGCCGTTTACGAAGCCTGGCGCCAGTTGGGGTTCAAGTAGCCGCGGATACAACGTTGCCCATAAAAAAAGCGCCATTCAGGCGCTTTTTTTATGGGCGGGGCGCTGTTTACTGAACAGTCGCGCTGCCTTCTTCTTGCATGCGCTGCAGCTCTTGGGCGTACAGAGCATCGAAGTTCACCGGAGCCAGCATCAACGCCGGGAACGAACCACGAACCACCAGGCTGTCCAGAGTTTCGCGGGCATACGGGAACAGCAGGTTCGGGCAGAACGCGCCCAGGGTGTGGCTCATCGAAGCTTGATCAAGGTTTTTGATCAGGAAGATGCCAGCCTGCTGAACTTCAGCAATAAACGCCACTTCTTCAGCGTTTTTCACGGTGACCGACAAGGTCAGAACCACTTCAAAGAAGTCGCCTTCCAGTGGCTTTTGGCGGGTGTTGAGGTCCAAAGCAACGCTCGGCTCCCACTGCTGACGGAAGATGGCCGGGCTTTTCGGCGCTTCAAACGACAGGTCACGTACGTAAATACGCTGCAGGGAGAATTGTGGAGCAGTGTCTTCGTCGCTAACAGCAGCGGTGTTCTGTTGGTCAGTCATCACAGATCCTTGATCATCTTGGGGCTTTAGAGAATGAGAGTCAGACGTTCAGCAGCGCATCCAATTTACCTGCGCGTTCGAGCGCAAACAGGTCATCGCATCCACCCACATGCCGGTCGCCGATCCAGATTTGCGGAACGGAAGTACGACCTGCCTTTTGGGTCATTTCTGCACGAACTTGAGGTTTGCCGTCGACTTTGATTTCTTCGAAGGCAACACCCTTTTTCTCCAGCAAAGCCTTGGCTCGCATGCAGTAAGGGCAATAGTCGCTGGAATATACGATGACCTTGGACATAGTTACTTCACCACTGGGAGGTTATCTGCACGCCAGGTCGCAATACCACCGGACAGCTTGGCGGCGTTGTAGCCGGCCTTGAGCAGTTCGCGTGCGTGCGTGCCGGAGTGTTGGCCAGCCGCATCCACCAGGATCAGGGTCTTGCCCTTGTGCTTGTCCAGTTCGGCAATGCGCGCCATCAGTTTGTCTTGCGGAATGTTCAGCGCACCCACAATGTGGCCGGCAGCAAAGTCTTTGGCCGGGCGAATATCAATCACCACGCCTTCGTCGCGATTGACCAGGCCGGTCAGTTCGCCGGTGCTGACGCTGCGGCCGCCGCGGCTCACCTCATGGGCGATCAACAACGCCAACAAGATGACAAACGCGCCTACAAGCAGGTAGTGAGAAGTGGCAAATGCAATCAGGTGATCAACCATCAGAAGGTTCCAGGGCGTGAAAATGTGGGCCAGTATACACAGGCACCATGGCCCGCCAAACCCCGCCCGGCGGTGACGCCACATGAACTTCGCTTTAAACTGCGCATCTTCTTGATACTTCTATTAACCACGCCACGAGTGGGATCTATGACTACCACGCCTAAACCTCTGATCCTGATCATCCTGGATGGCTTCGGTCACAGTGAAAGTCACGATTACAACGCCGTCTATTCAGCCAAAAAACCTGTGCTTGATCGCCTTACCGCCAGCATGCCAAACGGCCTGATCTCAGGTTCGGGCATGGATGTGGGGCTGCCGGACGGCCAAATGGGTAACTCCGAGGTCGGCCACATGAACCTCGGCGCCGGGCGCGTGGTTTATCAGGATTTCACCCGCGTCACCAAGTCGATCCGCGACGGCGAGTTCTTCGAGAACCCAACCATTTGCGCAGCGGTAGACAAAGCCGTTGGCGCGGGCAAGGCCGTGCACATCATGGGCCTGCTGTCGGATGGCGGTGTTCACAGCCATCAGGACCACTTGATCGCGATGGCCGAGCTGGCCGTTAAACGCGGCGCTGAAAAAATCTACCTGCACGCCTTCCTGGATGGCCGCGACACGCCGCCTAAAAGCGCTGCATCGTCGATCGAGCTGCTGGACGAGGCCTTCAAAACCCTCGGCAAAGGCCGTATCGCCAGCCTGATTGGCCGTTACTTCGCCATGGACCGCGACAACCGTTGGGACCGCGTGGCGCAAGCCTACAACCTGATCGTCGACGGCAAAGGCGAGTACAACGCTGCCACCGCGCAACAAGGCCTTGAAGCCGCGTATGCCCGTGGCGAGAGCGATGAGTTCGTCAAAGCCACCACCATTGGTGAACCAGTGACCGTTGAAGACGGCGACGCCGTGGTCTTCATGAACTTCCGTGCCGACCGCGCCCGTGAGCTGACCCGCGTGTTTGTGGAAGACGGCTTCAAGGAATTCGAACGTGCACGCCAGCCGAAACTGGCCGGCTTCGTCATGCTGACCCAATACGCGGCCAGCATCCCGGCCCCGAGCGCTTTCGCACCGGGCAGCCTGGAAAACGTGCTCGGCGATTACCTGGCAAAAAACGGCAAAACCCAGCTGCGCATTGCCGAAACCGAAAAATACGCCCACGTGACGTTCTTCTTCTCGGGTGGCCGCGAAGAACCGTTCCCGGGTGAAGAGCGCATTTTGGTGCCGTCGCCGAAAGTCGCAACCTACGACCTGCAGCCAGAAATGAGCGCGCCTGAAGTCACCGACAAAATCGTCGATGCCATCGAGCACCAGCGCTACGACGTGATCGTGGTCAACTACGCCAACGGCGACATGGTCGGCCACAGCGGTGTGTTCGACGCCGCCGTCAAAGCCGTTGAATGCCTGGATGCCTGCGTGGGCCGTATCGTTGAAGCGCTGGACAAAGTGGGCGGCGAAGCGCTGATCACCGCTGACCACGGCAACGTTGAACAGATGGAAGACGAGTCTACTGGTCAGGCGCACACCGCCCACACCTGCGAACCCGTACCGTTCATCTATGTCGGCAAGCGTGCGCTCAAGGTCCGCGAAGGCGGTGTACTGGCTGACGTTGCACCGACCATGCTCAAGCTGTTGGGCCTGCCACAGCCCAAAGAAATGACCGGCACCAGCATCCTGGTCGACGCGTAAGCACCGGCCTTCTGTAGGAGCGAGCTTGTCTCGCGATCTTTTGACCTTTTAAAAGATCGCGAGGCAAGCTCGCTCTTACAGGCCACAATTTCACCTTCATCCATTCCTTATAGACAACGTTGGCGGGCATACTAGGCCGTCCCGTTCCTCCAGGTGTCGCCCGCCCCATGCTTCGCGCCCTTATAGCTCTGACCCTCACATGCTTGCTCCAACCGGCGTTTGCCGACGAGCGCGCGCAAACTCAACAGCAGCTGGAAGCCACGCGTCAGGACATCGGCGAGCTGAAAAAGCTCCTCGGCAAGCTCCAGGAAGAAAAATCCGGCGCGCAAAAAGACCTGCGCAGCACCGAAACTGAAATCGGCAAGCTGGAAAAGCAGGTGGAGGCCCTGCAACAAGAACTAAAAAAGAGTGAAGGCGAGTTGCTGCGCCTTGATAGTGAGAAGAAAAAACTCAACAGCGCAAAAGTTGAACAGCAACGTCTGATCGCCATTCAAGCCCGGGCCGCGTATCAAGGTGGCCGTCAGGAATACCTCAAGCTGCTGCTCAACCAGCAGAACCCCGAGAAGTTCGCCCGAACCCTCACCTATTACGACTACCTGAGCCAGGCCCGTCTGGCCCAGCTCAAAGGGTTTAACGAAACCCTGCGCCAGTTGGCCAATGTCGAATCCGACATCAACACCCAACAGGCACAACTGCTGACACAAAAAAGCAGCCTGGACAGCCAGCGCGCCGAACTCGACAAAGTGCGTACCGAACGCCAGCAAGTGCTGGCCAAGATCAACGCCGACGTCAAAAACCGCGATCAAAAGTTACAAGCTCGCGAGCAGGATCAGGCAGATCTGGCTAAAGTCCTCAAGACCATTGAAGAAACCCTCGCCCGTCAGGCCCGCGAAGCCGAAGAGGCGCGGCAAAAAGCCCTGATCGCGCAACAGGAAGCCGAAAAGAAACGCCAGCGTGAGGCTGAATCGGTAGCTACTGACGCCCCACGCAAAGTGGTCAAGTCCACCCCAGGTGCCTTGGTTTCAAGTGCAGGCGTCTCTTATGGCGGACCTTTTTCTCAGGCACGGGGCAAACTTCCTTGGCCGGTTGATGGTCGATTGCTTGCCCGCTTCGGTGAAAGCCGTGGCGATGACGCCCGTGCCAAGTGGGACGGGGTGATGATCAGCGCCAATGCGGGCACCCAGGTGCACGCGGTGCACGGCGGTCGGGTGGTGTTTGCCGACTGGCTGCGCGGCGCCGGGCAACTGGTCATTCTGGACCACGGTAACGGTTACTTAAGTTTGTATGGCCACAATCAGACCCTGCTTAAGTCCGCTGGAGACATTGTGAAAGCTGGCGATGTGATCTCCACCGTGGGCAACAGCGGTGGGCAAGCCACACCAGCGCTGTACTTTGCTATTCGTCAGCAGGGCCGCCCCAGCGACCCTGCACAATGGTGCCGCACTCAAGGATGAGTGCCATCACCTTTAATACGTAGGAGTTCGTTCAACATGCCGCACTTGTCCCGCCTCAACTCGCTGGCCCTGACGATCGCTCTGGTGATTGGATCACCCATGGTGTTTGCTGCCCAGCCAGTCGCTCAGCCTGCGGCCGCTGCCAGCGCCAAGGCACCGCTGCCGCTGGAAGAGCTGCGTACATTTGCCGAGGTCATGGACCGCATCAAGGCCGCGTATGTTGAACCGGTAGACGACAAGACCCTGCTGGAGAACGCCATCAAGGGCATGCTCAGCAACCTTGACCCGCACTCCGCGTATCTGGGCCCCGAAGACTTCGCCGAGCTGCAAGAAAGCACCAGCGGTGAGTTCGGCGGCCTGGGCATCGAAGTCGGTTCGGAAGACGGCAATATCAAAATCGTTTCGCCGATCGATGACACCCCCGCCAGCAAGGCCGGCATCCAGGCGGGCGACTTTATCGTCAAGATCAATGGCCAGCCTACCAACGGCCTGACCATGACCGAAGCTGTGGACAAAATGCGCGGCAAGGTCGGCCAAAAAATCACCCTGACCCTGGTTCGCGGTGGCGGTGCACCGTTCGACGTGACGCTGACCCGCGCCAATATCCAGGTCAAGAGCGTCAAGGCACAACTGCTCGAAGACGGTTACGGCTACATCCGCATTACCCAGTTCCAGGTCAAGACCGGCGAAGAAGTCGCCGCGGCGCTGGCCAAACTGCGCAAAGAAAACGGCAACAAGAAGCTCAAGGGCATCATCCTTGACCTGCGTAACAACCCGGGCGGCGTGTTGCAATCAGCCGTTGAAGTGGTCGACCACTTCATCAAGAAAGGCCTGATCGTGTACACCAAAGGCCGCCTGCCAAACTCCGAACTGCGCTTCTCGGCCACCGGCAAAGACTTGAGCGAAGCTGTGCCGCTGGTGGTGCTGATCAACGGCGGCAGCGCTTCGGCATCCGAAATCGTCGCCGGTGCCCTGCAGGATCAAAAGCGTGGCGTGGTCATGGGCACGCCAAGCTTCGGCAAAGGCTCGGTGCAGACCGTCTTGCCACTGAACAACGACCGCGCACTGAAGATCACCACTGCGCTGTACTACACCCCGAACGGGCGCTCGATTCAGGCCCAGGGCATCGTGCCGGACATCGAAGTCAACCGCGCCAAGATCACCCGCGAGCAAGACAACGAGTACTACAAAGAGGCCGACCTGCAAGGTCACCTCGGCAACGGCAACGGCGGTGCAGACAAACCGACCGGCTCCGGCACCAAAGCCAAACCCATGCCGCAAGACGATGACTACCAGTTGAGCCAGGCTTTGAGCCTGCTCAAAGGCTTGAGCATCACGCGCGGCAATTAACGGTGCGTTTCTGGTCTGTCATCGCCCTGCTCTGCTGCCTGAGCGGCGCCGCCCACGCGGCGCCTGCCAGCAACCCCGAGGCACCGCGCAAGGCTTACCTGACCCTGATCATCGACGACCTGGGGCAAAACCTGCCCCGTGATCGGCGTGTTCTGGCCTTTGCGGGGCCGGTGACCACGGCAATCATGCCCGACACCCCGCACGCCGCTGAATTTGCCCGCGAGGCGCACAAGGCGGGCAAAATCGTCATTCTGCATATGCCAATGGACCCGGCCACGGGGCCGTTTGCCTGGCACCCTGACCTGCCGCTGGAGGAACTGGCCAAACGCCTCGATGCGGCATTCAAGGTCGTGCCCTACACCAGCGGCATCAACAACCATGAAGGCAGCCGCATGACCGCTCAGCCGCAGGCGATGGCCTGGTTGATGGGCGAGTTGCAACAGCGGCACAAATTCTTCGTCGACAGCCGCACCAGCGCCAAAACGGTTGCCGCGGCCGAGGCGCAAAAAATCGGCCTGGCCAGCGTGTCGCGGGACGTGTTCCTGGACAACGTACGCACCGAAGACGCCATCACCCAGCAGCTCAACACCGCGATCAAACACGCACGCAGCCACGGCTCGGTGGTCATGATCGGCCACCCCTACCCGCAAACCCTCGCCGTGCTCGAACGCGAACTGCCCACGCTCAAAGCCCAGGGCATCGACTGGATCGACATCAAACAAATGATCGGCGTGCGCAGCAATCAGGCGATGGACGCGCATGGCAAGAATGGGATTTATCGCTGAAACATCTTTGTAGGAGCGAGCTTGCCTCGCGATCTTTTTAAAGATCAAAAGATCGAGAGGCAAGGGTTGGGTCAGAGGTAGCGGGCGCGGATTTTGTCCAGTTCGCCTTCGGCCTTGAGCTCATCCAGCGCGGCTTGCAATTTGCTCACCACGGCATCGGGCACTTGCTTGTTCAACGCCAGAAACAACTGCGCCTGATTAAACCGCAGCACCGTCTTGAACCCTGAAATACCCACCTGCCGGGCCAAAAACTGCCCCGCCGGATCACCTGTGGCCCACAGGTCGATGTGACCGGCCTGCAGCTTTCTGGCGTTGTCCTGGTCGCGTAACACAATCACCGGCGCGTAGCCCTGCTTCTCCAGGAACATGGCGATCACATCGTCCTTATAAGCGCCTATTCGATAGGCCCGCGCTTGCTCAAGCGTGGTCAGTTGAATGGGGCTATTGGCCCGCGCCAGCAGCACCCAGTCGTCCGGGCCAAGCGGGCCGACCCACTTGAACAGGTGTTCACGCTCAGGCACCCGCGCAGTCACAAACACCCCGTAATTGGGGTTATCCATCGCCAGGTTGTAGATACGCTGCCAAGGGAAGCGCAAGGTCATGCTGTAGTCGACGCCTGCACGCTCGAACGTTTCACGCAGAATATCGACGGCAATGCCTTCAAGATTCTGGTTCTGCGCAAAGTTCTTGCCGTTTTTGGCCATGTTGTAAGGCGGGAAATTTTCAGTCAGCAGCACCAGCGATGGCCGCTCGGACGGGGCCGCAAACACGCTACTCACCAGCAACATCGTGCAACTGGCAAGCAAGAGACAAAGACGCTTAAACATAACGTTTACCCAAATCCATGGTGTGCAAAGAGTGCCGTGGGCTTGCCATGCTGTCCAGTAGCCTTTGGACGTGTGGCCGGATTGGGTAAAACGATGAAGCATCAGCGCCCATTGCAGGCGCTGAAGGGCCAGGCTATTAGCGCACTACAATCCCGCGCTCAGCCATATAGGCCTTGGCTTCTGGCACGGTGTATTCGCCGAAGTGGAAAATGCTCGCGGCCAGTACGGCGCTGGCGTGGCCTTCCAGGATGCCGTCAGCCAAGTGCTGCAGGTTGCCGACGCCCCCGGAGGCGATGACCGGAATGCCCAGCGCGTCGCTGATGGCACGGGTCACGCCCAGGTCAAAGCCGCTTTTCATGCCGTCCTGATCCATGCTGGTCAGCAGGATCTCACCGGCGCCCAAGCCTTCCATCTTCATCGCCCACTCGACCGCGTCGAGCCCGGTCGGCTTGCGCCCGCCGTGGGTGAAGATTTCCCAACGCGGGGTTTCACCCGGCTGTGAAACCTTTTTCGCATCAATAGCGACCACGATGCACTGCGAGCCGAAATGCTGCGCAGCTTCGCCCACAAACTCCGGGTTGAACACCGCCGCCGTGTTGATCGACACCTTGTCGGCACCGGCATTGAGCAGGTTGCGAATGTCTTGAATGCAGCGCACGCCGCCGCCCACGGTCAGCGGGATAAACACCTGGCTGGCCATGCGCTCAACGGTATGCAGCGTGGTGTCGCGGCCATCGACGCTGGCGGTGATGTCGAGAAAGGTAATCTCGTCAGCCCCTTGCTCGTCATAGCGACGGGCGATCTCGACCGGGTCACCCGCATCGCGGATGTTCTCAAATTTAACGCCCTTCACAACCCGGCCGTTATCCACGTCCAGGCAAGGGATGATGCGTTTGGCCAGCGCCATGCGGTTCTCCTCAGCCCTTGTAGCTGTCGCAGAAGGCTTGCGCTTCGGCGACATCCAGGGTGCCTTCGTAGATGGCGCGGCCAGTGATGGCGCCCACGATGCCCGGTGCCTTGGCATCCAGCAGGGCTTTGATATCGCCCAGGTTGTGGATACCGCCCGACGCGATCACCGGGATGCTAGTGGCCGCGGCCAAGGCTGCGGTGAACTCCACGTTGCAGCCCTGCATCATGCCGTCTTTGGCGATGTCGGTATAAACGATGGCCGACACGCCGTCGGCTTCAAAGCGCTTGGCCAGGTCGATGACCTGCACGTTGCTGACTTCAGCCCAGCCGTCAGTGGCCACGAAGCCATCTTGTGCATCCATGCCGACAATGATTTTGCCGGGGAAGGCACGGCACGCTTCAGCCACGAACTCGGGGTTCTTGACCGCTTTGGTGCCCAGGATCACATAGCTCACGCCCGCCTTGACGTAGTGCTCGATGGTCTCCAGCGAGCGAATGCCGCCGCCAATCTGGATCGGCAGGTGCGGGTAACGCTTGGCGATGGCAGTCACCACCTCACCGTTGACCGGCTGGCCTTCAAAGGCGCCGTTCAGGTCAACCAGATGCAGACGACGGCAACCGCCTTCTACCCATTTGGCGGCCATGCTCACCGGGTCATCGGAGAACACCGTGGAATCTTCCATACGGCCTTGGCGCAGACGTACACAGGCACCGTCTTTAAGATCGATAGCGGGGATAATCAGCATCTGGCAAACCTTCAAATTCGGGAGTCAGTGACTCGAAAATCATTTCTTTTCAAGTGCCCACAGGTCGCTTTCGATGCTCTCGAACCTCTCTTTGAGGTGCGTCTGCACATCGAAAATCGCGCGATTGTAGTAATGCGGCGCGATTTCGCGAGTGAACAGCTCAAGGATTTCAGCCGCTTCAAACGAACCCAGGTCCAGTTCGAAGCGGTCTTCCATAAAGCGTTTAATTTTGCTGGTGGCTTCGCTCTCTTGCTCTGGGGTGAGCGTGAGAATCGGCAGCTTCGGCTTGCGCGGCGCCATTACCAGCGGCCGTCCCAGGCAACGAAGTTTTCCAGCAACTGCAAGCCGTGGGTGTGGCTCTTCTCGGGGTGGAACTGCACCGCGAAACGCGAGCCTTCGGCCAGCGCAGCCGCGAAGTCGACGCCGTAATGCCCGCCACCGACCACCTGGCGAGGGTTGCCCGCCGAGATGTAGTAGCTGTGCACAAAGTAGAAGCGCGCCAGGTCCGGAATGCTGTGCCACAGCGGGTGATCGACCTTCTGCTGCACTTCGTTCCAGCCCATGTGCGGCACCTTGAGGTGCTCGCCCTGTTCATGCAGATCTTTACCGAAAAACTTCACCTGGCCCGGGAACAGGCCGATGCAGTCCACGCCGCCGTTCTCTTCGCTGCTGTCGAGCAGGGCTTGCATGCCGACGCAAATACCGAGAAAAGGACGGTCCTGGCTGACTTCACGCACCAGCGAGTCGAAACCCAAACGGCGGATTTCAGCCATGCAGTCGCGAATCGCGCCCACACCCGGAAACACCACGCGGTCGGCTTCGCGAATCACGTTAGCATCGCTGGTGATCAACACCCGGCCGGCGCCCACGTGCTCCAGCGCCTTGGCCACCGAGTGCAAGTTGCCCATGCCGTAATCGATAACCGCCACTGTCTGCATCAGAGTACGCCCTTGGTCGAGGGCATTTGCCCGGCCATACGCTCATCGAGCGTGATCGCCATGCGCAGTGCGCGGCCGAAAGCCTTGAACACGGTTTCGATCTGGTGGTGGGTGTTGGTGCCGCGCAGGTTGTCGATGTGCAGCGTCACGTTGGCGTGGTTCACAAAGCCCTGAAAGAACTCTTGAAACAGGTCAACGTCGAAACCGCCAACGGTGGCGCGGGTGTACGGAATATGCATTTGCAGGCCAGGACGGCCCGAAAAGTCGATGACCACGCGCGACAGCGCTTCATCCAGCGGGACATAAGCGTGACCGTAGCGGGTCATGCCTTTTTTGTCACCGACCGCTTGGTTGAAGGCTTTACCCAGGGTAATGCCAACGTCCTCGACGGTATGGTGATCGTCGATATGCAGGTCGCCTTTGCACTCGATGTCCAGGTCGATCAGCCCATGCCGGGCGATCTGGTCGAGCATGTGCTCAAGAAAAGGCACACCGATATCAAATCGGGCCTTACCGGTACCATCCAAGTTGATCGAGGCTTTGATCTGGGTTTCCAGAGTATCGCGCTCGACTGACGCCTTACGTTCGGCCATCACCAGCTCCGCAAAATCATTGGGCGAAAAAGGTGGCCATTATAGGCACGGGTCAGGCAAACAGAAACATGGAAGGGGATGAGCGTACGCAAAACACTGTAGGAGCGAGCTTGCCTCGCGATCTTTTGATCTTTAAAGATCGCGAGGCAAGCTCGCTCCTACAGATTAACCACGGGTATTAATGAAACAGCACCGCTGTTTTCTGCACCGTGACCCACACACCCCACAACAGCGGAATGCCCACCGCCAACCACGCGGCAATGGTCAAGGGACGGCTGCCCGGCGCGGCTTTCCATTCCAGCGAGGTCGTTACATCGGCGCCTTTGTCATGCCCCAGCGCTTGCTCAGCCGCCAGTTGCGCATCGGTCATGAAGTACTTGTCAGCCACCGGGCGCACCAGCAGGTTGCAGATAAAGCCCAGCACCAGCAGGCCCGCGAGGATGTACAAGGTGATGTCATAGGCTGCCGCGCGTGGCACCCCAATGCTCAACTGGTACTCGCGCAGGTAGTTGACCAAGACCGGCCCCAGCACGCCTGCCGCTGCCCAGGCAGTCAGCAAGCGACCGTGAATGGCCCCGACCATTTGCGTGCCGAACAAGTCCGCCAAGTAAGCCGGCACCGTGGCAAAACCACCGCCGTACATCGACAAGATGATGCAGAACGCCGCCACAAACAGCGACACGTTGCCCAGATGCCCCAGGTTGGGAACCATCGCGTACAGCGCAAAGCCCAGCGCGAAGAACACAAAATAGGTGTTTTTACGCCCCAGGTAGTCCGAGAACGATGCCCAAAAGAATCGTCCGCCAATGTTGAACAAGCTCAACAAACCGGTGAACCCGGCCGCGATGGCTGCGATCTGGCCCAGTTGCACAGCGTCCAGCTGGCTGAACGACAGGTCGTTGCCCAGCAACTTGCCGGCGAATACCTCCTGCAACAACGGCGAGGCCATGCCCAGAATGCCGATACCGGCCGACACGTTCAGGCACAACACCAGCCACACCAGCGCAAACTGCGGTGTTTTCCAGGCCACGCTCACGTGCACATGGCGCTTGGTGATCATCGAGTTGGCCACCTTGTTAGGCGAAGGCGTCCAGCCTGCGGGCTTCCAGCCGGTCGGCGGCACGCGGTACGACAAGGCGCCACCGATCATGAACACGAAGTAAATCGCCGCCATCGCCACAAAGCTCTGCCACACGCCCACGCCATCCGGCCCGGCAAAATACCCCATCAGCGCTGTCGCCAACGGCGCGCCCACCATGGCCCCACCGCCGAAGCCCATGATCGCCATGCCAGTGGCCATGCCGCGTTTGTCCGGGAACCACTTGATCAGCGTCGACACGGGCGAAATGTAACCCAGGCCCAGACCGATACCGCCGATTACCCCCGAACCCAGCCACATCAGCCAGATCTGGTGGGTATAAATGCCAAGCGCCGAAATCAGCAGGCCGCCGCACCAGCACAGCGCCGATACCACACCCGCCTTGCGTGGCCCGGCATGTTCCAGCCAGCCGCCCCACACCGCTGCCGAGCAGCCCAGAAAAATGAAGAACAAGGTGTAAATCCAGCCGAGCATCGAGATCGGCCAGTCGCATTGCGATGAGAACACCTGCGCGATAAAACTCATGTCCGGTGCGCAAGCAACCGCTTGGGTGATGCCGACCGCTTTGGACAATGGCAGCCAAAACACGGAAAAACCGTAAGCCATGCCGATGCACAAGTGAATGGCCAACGCGGCAGGCGGTACCAGCCAACGATTGAACCCGGGTTTTGCGATGATGCGTTCTTTGGACAAAAACGCAGGCTGCGAGGCAGGGCTGCCCGCGACAGTACTGGTTGTCATTGTTATCTCCCCCATGGATGGAATGTTCCCCAGGTACGCTCAACCCCCGACTTTGGCGCCTTATAGCGCACAGCCATTTTGTAGGATTCAGATCAAGGCGAGACACTACGCCCTGGAAGCCCTGGAAAACGGACGGAGATTACCATTTGAGCGTAGGCCAAAGCCTGCGCTGATGCGGTCTTTCATCGGCAAACTGTTCTGACACTATCCGCGCCCCAGTCCGTCATCGCGTGGCGCTATACTCAGCGGCTAAATTTGAAACTCACCTAACAACAGACTTACAAGGACTCGCCCATGAAAGCGTTCGGCAAAATCCTGGGTCTGGTGCTTCTCGGGTTGTTGCTGATCATCGTGGCGCTGGGCTTTGCCCTCAGCCACCTGTTCGATCCCAACGATTACAAAGACGAGATCCGCCAGATAGCCCGTGACAAAGCCCACATTGAGCTGACCCTCAATGGCGACATCGGTTGGAGCCTCTTCCCGTGGCTTGGCCTGGAACTGCACGACGCCAGCGTGGCGACCCTGACAGCCCCCGACCAGCCTTTCGCCGACTTGCAAATGCTCGGCCTGTCAGTGCGGGTGCTGCCACTGCTGCGCAAAGAAGTGCAAATGAGCGACGTTCGGGTCGAAGGCCTGAACCTGCACCTGACCCGCGACAAAGACGGTCGCGGCAACTGGGAAGACATTGGCAAGCCTGCACCCGCTGCGCCCGGCACTGAAACAGCCGCCACCGACAGCACCAAGCCTGCTGCCGCAGACACCGCCAGCCAGCCGATCAAGCTCGACATCGACAGCCTGACCGTGAACAACGCCCGCGTTGAATACAGCGACGAGCTGACCGGCAAGCAGTTCAGCGCCGAGAGCATCCAGCTGAGCACCGGCCCGGTTCATGAGGCCACCAGCATCCCGGTCAAACTGACCGCCTTTTTGGGCACCAACCAGCCGGTGATGCGGGTCAAGACCGAACTCGACGGCAAGCTGCGCTTTGACCGCGTGCTCAAGCGTTATCAGCTCGAAGACATGAAGATCGTGGGCGAAGCCTCGGGCGAGCCGCTGCAAGGCAAAACCATGAACTTCTCGGCTTCTGGCCAGCTTTTGGTTGATATGGCAGCGAACGTCGCCGAATGGAGCAGCCTGAAGATTTCTGCCAACCAGTTGCGCGCCCTCGGTGAACTCAAGGCCAACAGCCTCGACAAAACTCCACAAATCAGCGGCGGCCTGTCGATTGCACAGCTTGACCTGGCCAAGTTCCTCGACAGCATCGGCCAGCCCCTGCCCACCATGGCGCCGGGCAGCCTGAGCAAGTTCGAACTGGTCACCCAGCTCTCCGCTACGCCGACTAGCGTGAGCTTTGATGACCTCAAGCTGAGCCTCGATGACAGCACCTTCAATGGCCGCATCGCCGTCGAAGACTTCGCCAAACAAGCCCTGCGTATTCAGCTCAAAGCCGACACGTTCGACGCTGATCGCTACCTGCCGCCTAAATCAGCCGAAGCCAATGGCGCCAAGGCTGCGCGTCAGGCCGAAGTGCAAGGCAGCGAAGCCAGCGCCCTGACCGCCTCGGGTGACAGCCCGCTGCCGGATGCGCCAACCAAAAGCGGCTGGAGCACCACCAAGATCATCCCCGTCGAGCGCCTGAAAACCCTGGACCTGAACGCCGACATCAGCTTTGGCCAACTGACCCTGAGCAAATTGCCCATTCAGAATGCGGCGCTCAAAGCCAACAGCAAAGACGGTGTGCTGACCCTCGAAAACCTCAGCGGCAGCCTCTACAAAGGCACGTTTGCCGCCAACGGCAGCCTGAATGTGCAGCCGGTGTTGCCGGTGGTCAAACTGCAAACCCGCATCACCAGTGTGCCGGTCGAGAAGATCCTCCAGAGCCAGGGGCAAACATCGCCCGTCACCGGCTTGTTGACCCTCAACAGCAACGTGACCGGCAGCGGCAACAGCCAGAGCGCGCTGATCCAGAGCCTCAACGGCACCGCCAGCTTCGCCCTCAACAACGGCGTGCTGCTCAATGCCAACATTGAACAGCAACTGTGCAAAGCCATCTCCACGCTCAACCGCAAAACCCTGAGCGGCGCCCCGCTGGGCAAAGACACGCCCTTCAACGAACTCAAGGGCAGCCTGGTGTTCCGTAACGGCGTGGCCAGCAACCAGGACCTGGTGGTGCGCATTCCCGGCCTGAGCGTCAAAGGCGATGGCGACATCGACCTGCGCGTATTGGGCATGGACTACCGCATTGGCATCACCATCGAAGGCGACACCCGCCCCATGCCCGACCCGGCGTGCCAAGTGGGCAAAAACTTCGTCGGTATCGAGCTGCCCTTGCGCTGCCGTGGCCCGCTGGAACTGGGCGCCAAGGCCTGCCGCCTGGACAAAGAAGGCTTGGGCAAAGTCGCCGTTAAAGCCGCCGGCAACAAACTGAGCGAAAAACTTGAAGAAAAACTCGGTGACAAAGTCAGCCCCGAACTCAAAGACGCGCTTAAAGGGCTGTTCAAACGATGAGGGATGAGCAGTTCGCAAGTGCCGTGCTCGATTGGTATGACCGCCACGGCCGCCACGACTTGCCCTGGCAACAGGGCATCACCCCTTACCGGGCGTGGGTCTCGGAAATCATGTTGCAGCAGACTCAAGTCAGCACCGTGCTCAACTACTTCGACCGTTTCATGGCGTCATTGCCAACGGTCGAAGCCTTGGCCGCAGCTCCCGAAGACGAAGTGCTGCACCTGTGGACCGGCTTGGGCTACTACACCCGCGCACGTAATTTGCAAAAGACCGCGAAGATCGTCGTCGAGCAGTACGGCGGCGAATTCCCGCGTGACGTTGAAAAACTGGTCGAACTGCCCGGCATTGGCCTGTCCACCGCCGGAGCGATTGCCAGCTTGAGCATGGGCCTGCGCGCGCCGATCCTCGACGGCAACGTCAAACGGGTGCTGGCCCGCTTTACCGCGCAAGAAGGCTACCCGGGCGAACCCAAGGTCGCCAAACAGCTGTGGGCCACCGCAGAACGCTTCACGCCCTATGACCGGGTCAACGCCTACACCCAGGCGATGATGGACATGGGCGCCACGCTCTGCACCCGCAGCAAGCCCAGTTGCCTGCTGTGCCCGCTGGAAACGCACTGCGAAGCGCACATGCTCGGCCTCGAAACGCGCTACCCGATCCCCAAGCCACGCAAAACCATCCCGCAAAAGCGCACGCTGATGCCGATGCTGGCCAACGCCGACGGCGAGATTCTGCTTTACCGCCGCCCGTCGACCGGTTTGTGGGGTGGCCTGTGGAGCCTGCCCGAGCTGGACGACTTCAATGACATCGAGTCGCTGGCGCAGCAACACGCGCTGGCACTGGGCGAACATCACGAACTGCCCGGCCTGACCCACACCTTCAGTCACTTCCAACTGGCCATTGAGCCCTGGTTGATCCAGGTCCAGGAGGCAGGCTATCACGTGGCCGAGGCTGACTGGCTCTGGTATAACCTCGCCACCCCGCCGCGCCTGGGCCTTGCTGCCCCGGTGAAGAAGCTGCTCAAACGCGCAGCCGACCTAATCCACGCAGGAGAGACCTCATGACCCGCACCCTCATGTGCCGCAAATACAAAGAAGAACTGCCCGCCCTCGAGCGCGCCCCATTCCCGGGCGCCAAAGGTCAGGACATTTTCGACCACGTCTCGGCAAAAGCCTGGGCTGACTGGCAAAAACACCAAACTTTGCTGATCAACGAGAAGCGTTTGAACATGATGAACGCCGAAGATCGAAAATATTTGCAGGGCGAGATGGATAAGTTCTTCAGCGGTGAAGATTATGCCAAAGCAGAAGGCTACGTTCCGCCGAGCGAGTAAACCCCGGTTTTAAAGGGTTTGGTCCGTAAGCGACGGTAATAATTAAAAATTTTTGAAAAAAGTGTTTGACGGACCCTCAGAAAAAGCTTCTAATGCGCCCCGTTGCCCAGATAGCTCAGTCGGTAGAGCAGGGGATTGAAAATCCCCGTGTCGGCGGTTCGATTCCGTCTCTGGGCACCACATTCAGCTTTGATGTGGTGTTCACACCACGCCAAAGCAAACAAAAAACCCGCCTAGTGCGGGTTTTTTGTTGCGCGCGATTTTTATCCGTAAGCGCCACCTCTCTTGGCGATTGCAAAGAGATGAGGTTCAATCCTCTCTTCAGCCTGCAAGGACACACCCTTTTAATGTCATCGCCTAAAAAACAGCAAAAGAATGCGCAGCGGGCCAAATCCAAGGCCAAGCAGAACCGCATCGGCAAGCCGGCCAAAACGACGGCCAGCAGCTTGATGGATCATCCGTTCGATGACGTCAAAATCGATCTGAGTACGTTTAACTTCCAGGACATCCTCGACAACGGTTTTGACCCGGCCGATTACGATGATCTGTTCCAGGTCATGAAGGCCGCCGAAGCCATTAACCTGCAAGCGATGTGCACGGTGTTCTTACAGTACCCGGTGCTGGAACTGGTGATTTCCGAAGAGGAAGAAGAACCGGCCACGGACTTTTTGATGGGCTTGTTGATCGAGTACCGCATTGCCATTCACGGCGATGACGAAGACAGCGCCGTGGCCTGGATCGAAACACCGGCCTTCCAGAAAGCCTATGTCGAGGCCTCGCGCTTGCTGCAAGAGCGCAACACCCGGAGCGCGCACTGACCGCAGCGCTGACCCCACCTGTCAGCCGGGCGTTTACCGAGCCCGCCGCTGACGGTTATGTGCTGGGCGGTGTTGAGTGGCGCCATGGCGCTGGCGACCCGACGCGGGCAGTGGTGATCATCAACGCCGCGACGTCGGTGCGCTGCACGTATTACTCGCGCTTTGCTGAGTATCTGTTTAGCCATGGGCTGGACGTGATGCTGTTTGATTACCGGGGCATCGGGGTTTCACGTGCAGGATCACTGCGCGGGTTTAAAGCGTCATGGTCGGATTGGGGCGCGCTCGACTTTGAAGCCCTGCTCCAGCGCGCACAGCGCGAATACCCCGGCCAACCGGTCGATGTGGTCGGTCATAGCTTTGGCGGCTGTGCAGCGGGCCTGGGGGCGTCCGGGGCGGTGATCCGCAACCTGGTGACGGTGGGCGCGCAGTTTGCCCACTGGCGCGACTATGCGGCGGATCAGCGCTGGCAGATGCTCGCCAAATGGCATGGGGTGATGCCGCTGCTCACGCGGGTGTGCGGCTACTTTCCGGGCAAACGCCTGGGCTGGCTCGAAGACACCCCGGCCGGCGTGGTTGGCGACTGGTGCGGCCTGGGCACGCGCTACGAGCAGCTGCCCAGCGCACGCAAGCGGGCTGCCCTGCCCTTTTCATCGATCACGGCCAACACCCTCGCCATCAGCCTTAGCGACGATCCTTTTGGCACAGTGGCAGCCACTGAGCGCCTGCTGAGCCATTTCAGCGCCAGCCCGCGTACGCACTTGCGCATAGACCCACAAGAAATCGGCGAGGCGGCCATTGGGCATTTCGCGTTTTTTCATAGCCGTTTTCAAGGCAGCTTGTGGCCGATTGCATTGCAATGGTTGCGACAAGGGGAATTGGCGACGGGGATGCCGGGGCGGGTGTGTTCCTTTAAAGCGCCCTCACCCTAGCCCTCTCCCGGAGGGAGAAGGAACTGATTGGGGGATGCTGAAGGCTTTTTGCACGCTGACGGTACTGCGCTGAATCTGAAAACACCGCGGTAAAGCTCCTTCTCCCTCCACTCCCGGAGGAAGAGGGGACTGATTGGGGGATGCTGAAGGCTTTCTGCACGCTGACGGTACTGCGCTGAATCTGAAAACACCGCGGTAAAGCTCCTTCTCCCTCCGGGAGAGGGTTGGGGTGAGGGGCTTTTGGGTCTATTGCCAATAGCGGGTGTGAACGTTAGAGTCCGCTGCGTCGCGGTCAATCCCGTGGCCGGGTGTAGGAACCCGATAAAAGTTGGCGCGTAGCGCCCAAGACTGTATCTCCGGCGTTTTTTTATGCCTGAGATAACGCTCTATGGCAGCTGTGTGCGGGCAGACTTCGGTCTGGCCGGGTGCCAACTTTCCCGGTATTCCTACCCCGCACATGGCTGCCACCCAATCCCGTAGGAAGGATCGTGTCAGCTCTTACTCAAAAAGTTGGAGAAATGCATGACCCAACCCCACACCAACGCCCTCGCCTTCCATGAAACCGGTCGCAACCATTTGCTGTTCAGCGTCACGCCCGGCATCCCCGCTGTCGACGCATTGCACAGCGCCTCAGAACTGCTGTCTGCCGCCGCTCACTCACTGGACGCCGTAGCCACCGGTACCGCCCTGATCGACGCTCATCAAGCCTTCCTGCTGTGTCACGCCCTGCGCGCGGCCAAAGCGACGGTCGACTCGCTGATCCCTGACGCGTAAACACCCGCATTGCCTCTGCGAGCGAATCTCAAGATCTAAAGATCGCGAGACAAGCTCGCTCCTACACAGTGAATAGCCTTACTTAAACCTCACCTGGCAAAACACCCTTCGGGTTTGTATACCCGTGCTGTCGACGGCGGGTTGTTTGCGAGTTTGCTCGCGGGGCGGCGCGGGCGTGGCAACAGCTTGCCTTCACAGTTAGGGCAGATGCCGCCCAGCTTCTGTTCAACGCACGCCGCACAAAACGTGCATTCGAACGAGCAAATCCGTGCTTGAGCGGAGTCTGGCGGCAGGTCCAAATCACAACATTCGCAACTGGGGCGTAGTTCGAGCATGAGTACCTCTCTGTCGACAAAAAAAACGTTCCTGTGTGCAGTTAAGACGTTTCCTACAAAAAACCAACTGCTAACCTGCTAGCAAAATAATTGCACTTTTTTAACGCGCCGCATTCAGATAGTAATGAGCGCCTTTTCATTAGCGCACACAGAGAGCCCCGTAACACCGCATGCCACATGACACGCTTACCCCATCACTGCCTTCGGTTTTGGCCGAGTTACGTTCTGGCACTCACACCCTGCATGTCGCCCTGGAGAAGCGCTTGCCGTTTTTCTCGGACAGCCTTGATACGGGGCTCTATACACGTTTACTGGCAGCCTATTACGGGTTTTATCAGGCGATAGAAGACGCACTCACACACAGTGCATGGATCCCGCCGGGCTTTGATCTGCACGCCAGGCTCAAAACCCCCGCTCTGGAGCAAGACCTCCAGGCCTTGAACATCAACCCCGGCACCCTGGCACAGTGCCCTACCCTGCCGGCCATGAACAGCCAGGGCAGCGTACTCGGGGTGTTGTATGTGCTTGAAGGGGCAACCTTGGGCGGCAATGTGCTGCGTAAACGAATCGCTGAACACCTGGGCCTGGACGCCCACAACGGGTGCGCTTTTCTTTACGTGTATGGCGAAGCCACTGGCCGCCAGTGGAAGTCGTTTCTGGAATTTCTGAGCGACGTTCCGCTGGACGCCCAAGGATGCGATGAAGCCGTCAACGCTGCCTGTTCCACTTTTAGCTGTTTCGAGCGCTGGCTCGAGCGCCAGGAGGTGTTGTTATGACCCCATTAGATACGCAAACCTTTGAAACCCTGTTGGCCAATTGCGCCGACGAGCCGATTCGCTATCCGGGCGCTATTCAGCCCCACGGCCTGCTGCTGACCTTGTCCGAGCCGGACCTGCACATCCAGCAGATCAGCGCCAACGTCGAAAACCTGTTCGGCCTGGCACCGGCTGCGCTGTTGAATCAACCGCTGGCGACCCTGACCGGCCCGCACGCGTCGACCATCGTCGAGCACGCCGCACAGTTCGCCGGGCAGGTTGATGTGCCGCCCCTGGAGCTGACCCTGCAAGGCATTGCCTACGAAGGCCTGCTGCACAGAGACAACGGCCTGCTGATTCTGGAGCTTGAGTTAAAGCCCGATCAGGCTGAGCTGGTGGGCACTATGGCCAAGATCCGCAACCTGAGCCGCGTGCTGCAAAGCCTGCAAGCGGCCAAGACGCTGCCTGCGCTGTACGACATTTGCGTCAAGGAGATCCAGGCGCTGACCGGGTATGACCGGGTGCTGATTTATCGCTTCCAGGAAGAGGGCCACGGCCAGGTGATCGCCGAGGCCTCGTCGCCGTCGATGGAGCTGTTCAAGGGCATGTTCTTTCCGGCCTCGGACATTCCGGAACAGGCGCGCGAGCTGTACCGCACGCACTGGTTGCGCATTATCCCGAATGCCGACTACACGCCGGTTGAGCTGGTGCCCCGGCTGCGCCCCGATACGCTGCAACCGCTGGACCTCAGCGGGGCGACGTTGCGCAGTGTGTCGCCGATTCACTGCCAGTACATGAAGAACATGGGCGTGCTGTCGTCCATGAGCATCTCACTCATGGATGGCGACCGCTTGTGGGGCCTGATCAGTTGCGGCCACCGCACGCCGCTGCACGTGCCGCACGAGCTGCGCATGGCCTGCCAGACCATCGGCCAGGTGCTGTCGCTGCAAATCAGCGCCTTGCAGACCCTGGAGATCAGCCGCCAGCGTGAAGCCAAAATGGACGCCTTGGTGCGCCTCAACAGCGCGATGGTGCAAGGCCCGGAAAACGTCTTCGACGGCCTGGCGCAAGAACACGCCTTACTCATGGACCTGACCCAGGCCAGCGGCGTGGCCATTCTTGAAGACAACGTGCTGCACCGTTATGGCCAGTGCCCTAAGCCCGAGCAGATTCGTGAGCTGTACCAGTGGTTCAAACAGAACGATGCGCCTGTGTTCTCCACCCATAACCTGTCCACGCTGTTCGCCCCGGCAGCAGACTACAAGGACATTGCCAGCGGCCTGTTGGCCATGAGCCTGCCCAAGCCCGTGGACAATGGCGTGCTGTGGTTTCGCACCGAGGTCAAAGAGAGCATTCCCTGGAGCGGCGACCCGAGAAAACCGCTCAACCTGGAGTCGAGCGAGACCGGTTTGCGCCTGAGCCCGCGCACTTCGTTCGAGCTATGGAAAGTCGAGATGGACGGTATTTCGACCAAATGGAGCCATGGCGACCTGTTCGCCGCCAATGACCTGAGGCGCTCGGCGCTGGAAAACGACCTGGCCCGCCAGGTGCGTCGCGAGCAACAGGCGGTGCGGGCACGGGACGAGCTGGTGGCCGTGGTGTCCCACGACTTGCGCAACCCCATGACGATCATTTCGATGCTCTGCGGGATGATGCAAAAGACCTTCAGCAGCGACGGCTCGCACGCGTCCAGACGCATCACCACGGCCATCGACACCATGCAACAGGCCAGCAGCCGCATGAACATCCTGCTGGAAGACCTGCTCGACACCTCCAAGATCGAAGCGGGCCGCTACACGATCTCGGCGCAGTCTCTGGACGTGACGCAGATATTTGAAGAGGCCCTGTCGCTGCTGATGCCGTTGGCGAGCGAGAAGCAGGTTGAGCTGACCTTTCACGCCGAGCCCGACCTGCAGATTCACGCCGACCCTGAGCGCTTGTTCCAGGTGTTGTCCAACCTGATCAGCAACGCGATCAAGTTCACCCCGGCCGACGGCAAAATCGTGGTGGCCGCCATGTCCAACGGCGATGAGATCGTGTTCAGCGTGCGTGACTCCGGCAAAGGCATCCCTGCCGAACAACTGCCGCATATCTTCGACCGTTACTGGACGGCCAAAGAAGGCAACGCTACGGGCACAGGCCTTGGGCTGTACATCTCACAGGGCATCATCAAGGCCCACGGCGGCCAGTTGCTGGCCGAGAGTACGCCGGGCGAAGGCAGCGAGTTCCGCTTTACGGTGCCTAAAATCAGCTGACCGCCCACGGTTTTAACGCCCACAAAAAAGGCCGCCATCGGGAACGATGGCGGCCTTTTGCTGGACTCAACGTTGAGGGCCGTCCTGGCCTCAGTTAAGTACCGATGCCCCCGCTTTCACTGCGCTGCGACGACGTGTGACCAACAGGCCCGCCGCCACCACCAAAATGCTCAACAGGCCGGTGGCCATGATTTCAGCCTGATGCTCTGGCTGGAACAGCATGATGGTCAAAATGGCTACGATAAACACGATCACCGCCCAGGTCAGGCCCGGGAACAGCCACATTTTGAACTCGATTTTCTCGCCCTTCTCGGTGCGTTTTTTACGCATGCGCAGTTGCGACACCGCGATCACCAAGTACACCAGCAGCGCGATGGCGCCAGAGCTGGCGAGCAGGAATTCAAACACCGCAGCAGGCGCCACGTAGTTGGCAAACACGGCCACGAAGGCTGCGCCGGTGGACATCATGACGGCCCAGTAAGGCGTGCCGCTGGCGTTGGTGCGCTTGGCCGCGGCCGGTGCGTCACCACGTTTGCTCAGGGAGAAGAGCATGCGCGAAGCGGTGTAAAGCGCCGAGTTCAGGCAACTGGTGACCGCAATCAGAACCACGATATCAACGATCAGCTTGGCATTCGGGATGCCCATGCTCACCAGTGCAGTCTGATAAGAGCCAACGCTGGCCAGGCTTGGGTCGTTCCATGGCACCAGGGCCACAACGATGAAGATCGACACCAGGTAGAACAAGCCAATCCGCCAGATCACCGAGTTGGTGGCCTTGGTGATTTGCTTGCTCGGGTCTTTGGATTCCGCCGCCGCGATGGTGACGATTTCGGTGCCCATAAACGAGAACATGGTGGTCAGCATGGCGGCCAGTACAGCGCCCATGCCGTTAGGCATAAAGCCGACGGTGTCGACCAGGTGCGACACACCGCTGACGCCACTGGTGGGCAGCAGGCCGAAGATGGCCGCAAGGCCCAAGCCAATGAAGCCCACGATCGCCAGCACTTTGACCAGCGCAAACCAGAACTCGAACTCGCCGTAGTTCTTGACGCTGAACAGGTTGGTGATGGTCAGCAACAAGGTGATGACCAGGGTAAACACCCAGATCTCCACGCCCGGGAACCAGGCATGCAGGATAGTGCCGGCCGCCACCGCTTCCAGCGGGATAACCAACACCCAGAACCACCAGTACAGCCAACCGATGGTGAAACCGGCCCAGTGCCCGATGGCACGGTCGGCGTAGGTGGAGAATGAACCGGTGTCCGGCGAGGCGACGGCCATTTCGGCCAGCATGCGCATCACCAACACCACTAACGTGCCTGCTGCGGCGTAGGCCAGCAGCACGGCAGGGCCTGCTTGGGCAATCGCGTGTCCGGAGCCGACGAACAAGCCGGCACCGATGACCCCCGCGATAGACAGCATGGTCACATGCCGCGGCTTGAGACCTTGCTCCAGGCCGTTAGAGGTTTGTGTATTGCTCATTGGGACTACCTTTGCAGTGAAAGCCATTCCGAGCGCCGCGCTTGATTACCTTCTCGTAAAAAGTAACCAACGGGGCGTTTAGAATTATTTACGCAATAAATGAGCCAAAATGTGACAGGTGCACGGTTTGCGCGGCCTGTAAGGCATTTGCGATGTGTTTGTAACCTGTTGAGCGTAATGGCTTTTTGCCTATTTGTTACCGTAACACTCAGTTACAGGGAACCTCGCGCACCAAAAAAAAGCAAATCTACCCATATAGCCCCAAACCGGGGCGCATCTTTGACCTTTAGTAGGTTCGTGCTTCCAACACAGGGCCAAAACTGGCACCATCGCGACCTTTTTTACGCGACACCTCTCTGGCCGAACGGCAAAATACGGGGCTTGGTTGTTATCGGCGCGACAGTCTTCTATCGCGATGCGACAAACGACCACACTCGTGCCTTTTGGGCTGGTGGTGCGGCTGGTTGCCTTGGCGACCCTATGCTAGCTTGGCCCTCGCCAGGAAGGCCGCCCAATAGCAGGATCGCACCCGAACACAATGAGGACCGCACATGGCTTTGGCCACGCCCGCGCTTGAAATCCGCAATTTGCATAAACGCTACGGCGAGCTTGAGGTACTTAAAGGTATCTCGCTGACCGCACGCGACGGCGACGTGATCTCGATCCTGGGTTCTTCCGGTTCCGGCAAGTCCACTCTGCTGCGCTGTATCAACCTGTTGGAAAACCCGCACGAGGGCCAGATCCTCGTTGCCGGTGAAGAGCTCAAACTCAAAAAAGCCAAATCGGGCGAGCTGGTTGCCGCCGACGGCAAACAAATCAACCGCATGCGCAGCGAACTGGGTTTTGTGTTTCAAAACTTTAACCTGTGGCCGCACATGACCATCCTCGACAACATCATCGAGGCGCCGCGCCGCGTGCTGGGCCAGAGCAAGGCCGAGGCCATCGAAGTGGCCGAAGCGCTGCTGGCCAAGGTGGGGATCGCTGATAAACGCCATGCCTACCCGTCGGAACTGTCCGGTGGCCAGCAGCAACGTGCTGCCATCGCCCGCACGCTGGCCATGCAACCTAAAGTGATCCTGTTCGATGAGCCCACATCAGCACTTGACCCGGAAATGGTCCAGGAAGTACTTAGTGTGATCCGCGCGCTCGCCGAGGAAGGTCGCACTATGCTCATGGTCACCCACGAAATGGGCTTTGCCCGTCAGGTGTCCAGCGAAGTCGTGTTTTTGCACCAAGGCCTGATCGAAGAGCAAGGATCGCCTGACCAGGTGTTTGATAACCCGGTCTCAGCGCGCTGCAAACAATTCATGTCCAGCAATCGCTAACGGAGCAATACGAATGCAGAACTATAAAAAACTTCTCCTGGCTGCTGCCGCCACGTTGGTGTTCAGTGCTAATGCCTTGGCTGTTGATAAGTACAAAGTCGGTATTGAGGGCGCTTACCCTCCGTTCAATAACAAGAACGCCAGTGGCGAGGTGGTCGGTTTCGACCCGGACATCGCCATGGCCCTGTGCGCAAAAATGAAAGCCGAGTGCGAGATCGTCACGTCCGATTGGGATGGCATCATCCCGGCGCTGAATGCCAAAAAGTACGATTTCATCGTGTCGTCACTGTCGATCACTGACGAGCGCAAGCAAGCGGTCGATTTCACCGACCCGTACTACTCCAATAAACAACAGTTCATTGCTCCAAAAAATGTCGATTTCAAAACCGACATCGCTTCACTCAAAACCAAAAAGCTCGGCACCCAACGCTCAACTCAAGCCGCCACCTGGCTTCAAGACAACGTAAGCGACGACATCTCGTTGTATGACACCCAGGAAAACGCCTACCTCGACCTGACTTCGGGCCGTGTCGATGCGTTGCTGGCAGACAAGTACGCCAACTACGACTGGCTCAAAAGCCCAGCTGGCCAGGCTTATGAGTTCAAGGGTGAACCGGTCAACGATGACGACAAGGTTGGCATTGCCCTGCGCAAAGGCGACAACGAACTGCGCGCCAAGCTGAACCTCGCCCTCAAGGAAATCGTTGAAGACGGCACCTACAAGAAGATCAACGACAAGTACTTCCCGTTCAGCATCTACTGACCTGCCTGACCGGTGCTGCCTTGCGCAGCGCCGGTCCCTAGCAAAGCCTGCCTAACCCATGACTATCGATTTATACGGATTCGGCCCGGCGCTTGCCGCTGGCGCACTGATGACCGTCAAACTGGCACTCACTGCGCTGTGTCTGGGCCTGGTGCTCGGCCTGCTCGGTGCATTGGCCAAAACTTCGCCGTACAAGCCGCTTAAATGGCTCGGTGGCACTTATTCAACGCTGGTTCGCGGCGTGCCGGAACTGCTCTGGGTGTTGCTGATTTACTTCGGCAGCGTGAACGCAGTGCGCGGCCTCGGCGAACTGATCGGCATGCCCGACCTCACCCTCAGCGCCTTTGCGGCCGGTGTTATCGCGCTGGGTCTGTGCTTTGGCGCGTATGCGACCGAAGTGTTTCGTGGCGCCATTTTGGCGATTCCTAAAGGCCATCGCGAAGCGGGCCTGGCTCTGGGCCTGAGCAAACCGCGCATTTTCACCAAGCTGGTGCTGCCACAAATGTGGCGTATCGCCCTGCCCGGTTTGGGCAACCTGTTCATGATCCTGATGAAAGACACCGCGCTGGTCTCGGTCATCGGCCTGGAAGAAATCATGCGTCAGGCGCAAAACGCGGTGACCTTCGCCAAACACCCCTTCACCTTCTACATGGTGGCTGCCGTGATGTACCTGGGCCTGACCATATTGGCCATGGGCACCCTGCACGTGCTTGAGAAACGCGCCGCACGCGGCTTCGTGAGGAGAACGTAATGCTGGTGTGGGAACTCTTCATCAAGTGGCTGCCCAAGCTGATTCAAGGCGCGACCCTGACGCTGGAGCTGACGGCACTGTCGGTCATCGCCGGTTTGATCGTGGCCATTCCGCTGGGCATCGCCCGCTCCTCCAAGCTGTGGTACGTGCGCTCGCTGCCGTACGGCTATATCTTTTTCTTTCGCGGCACGCCGCTGCTGATCCAGCTGTTTCTGGTGTATTACGGGCTGGGGCAATTTGAGGTGGTGCGTGAAAGCGTGCTGTGGCCTTACCTGCGCGACCCGTTCTGGTGTGCGGTACTGACCATGACCCTGCACACGGCCGCTTATATCGCAGAAATTTTGCGGGGCGCTATTCAGGCCATTCCGCCGGGTGAAATCGAAGCGGCCCGTGCGCTGGGCATGTCACGCGGCAAAACCCTGCTGCACATCGTGCTGCCGCGTGCTGCACGCATCGGCCTGCCGGCGTACAGCAACGAGGTGATCCTGATGCTCAAGGCCAGTTCGCTGGCGAGTACCGTGACCTTGCTGGAACTGACCGGCATGACCCGCACCATCATCGCCCGCAACTACCAGACGGTGGACATGTTCCTGATCGCCGGGGTGATCTACCTGGTCATGTCGTTCGTGCTGATCCAGGGCTTCAAACTGCTGGAGCGCTGGTTGCGCGTCGATGCCTGCCAAGGCCGTTAACCTTGAGGGCGAGCGACTGCTCGCCCGCTTTGAGGCACTGGACGCGTTTTTACGTGAGCACCAGTCGCTGTGGCGCCCACGGCCATTCACGCAGTTGAATATGCCGTGGGAAGCCCATCATCCTGAACTGTCCCAGTGGTTGCGCCAGCGCTCGTTGCACGACGCTGAAGCCAGCCATAACCAGCCTCATCAACTCAACGCTCCCGCACCGTTTGCGGCACTGGCAGCCACCGCCCTTGCATTAAGCAGCCTTGAGCGTTTACCCGTTCAGGCCCTGGCGCCAGCCGCGCCGCGCTTGCAGGTGGATGTACCGGGGCGCAAATGGCAGCAAATCGAAGCCTTCGCGCAAAGCCTGACCTTTAAGCGGATCCCCACGCACTGGCTGGACTGGTGCTCTGGCAAAGGTCATTTGGGCCGCCGCTTGATAACCGCCGAACAGCAACTGACGTGCCTGGAATACGACCCGGCGCTGGTCGAGGCCGGGTTGGCGCTCAGCCAGCGGCATCAGCTCAATGCCCGGCATGTGCAACAGGACGTGATGGCAGCGCTGGAGTTACAACCCGGCATGACCCCCGTGGCCCTGCATGCCTGCGGCGATTTGCACGTGCGCCTGCTGCAACTGGCCAGCGCGGCGGGCTGTGCACAACTTGCCCTTTCGCCGTGCTGCTACAACCGCATCAGTGCGCCGCACTACACGGCGTTATCCACAGCCGCCAAGGCCTCGGCTTTGCACTTGTCGCTGGAAGACCTGAGCTTGCCGATGAGCGAAACCGTGACCGCCGGCAGCCGCGTGCGGCGCCAGCGCGATGAATCGATGGCACGGCGTTTGGGGTTTGATGGGCTGCAACGCCAATTGCGCCAGTGCGATGAATACTTATCCACACCCTCGCTGCCCAGCGCCTGGTTGAACAAGCCGTTTGCCCAGTACTGCGAAGACTTGGCGGCGTTGAAGAACTTATCCACAACCGGGACAGAAGATTGGACTGCGCTTGAAGCGGCGGGCTGGGAGCGGTTAGCGCACGTGCGCAATCTGGAGCTGGTACGCGGCCTGTTCCGTCGCCCGCTGGAGTTGTGGCTGGTGCTGGACCGGGCGTTGTACCTGCAAGAGCACGGCTATGACGTGCACGTGGGCGAGTTTTGCGACAGCAGCCTGACGCCGCGCAATGTGATGGTGATTGCGCAGCGCACACAGCCTCTGTAGGAGCGAGCTTGCCTCGCGATCTTTTAAAAAGATCAAAAGATCGCGAGACAAGCTCGCTCCTACAGGGGTTAGTCAGTGGCCTACGACCCGCGATACGTCGAGAAGCCGTAAGGGCTGAGCAGCAGCGGGATGTGGTAATGCTGGTCGGCGTTTTTGACTTCGAAGATCACCGGGATCTCCGGAAAGAAGGTGTCACGCCCGGCCTTTTTGAAGTATTCGCCGGTTTTGAACACTACGCGGTATTCGCCCGCTTTAAGCGTCTGCTGGGCCGGGAACAACTCGCCAATGCGACCTTGTTCGTTAGTCACACCTTGGCTCAGCATCTGCCAGTTCTGACCCACCTGCTGCTCCAGGGTGACGTGAACGCCCGGTGACGGTAAACCGTTCTCCAGGTTCAGTACGTGCACGCTCAGCGGGTTGCCCGCCGCCCATGCGACGCTCGAAACAGCGCTCAGGCCCAAGGCCGCCAAAGTGATTTTCAACCGTTTCATGTGTGATCCTCCGGGTTAATTGCGTTGTGTGGTCAAGCCGATCTGTTGGGCAGCGCTCACCGCGCAGGCTTCGTCCTGCTCGGCTCCACCCGCCCCGGCCACGCCCATGGCGCCGACCAGTTCAGTGCCGGCAAACAGCGGCACGCCACCGCCTAACAGCAGCAGCTCAGGGATGGAGTTAAGGTTTGCGGCCTCCGGGTTGTTGCGTGCACGTTCGGCAAACAACCGGGTCGGCGTTTTGCTCGACAGCGCGGTGTAGGCCTTACGCTGGCTGGCCAGCAGGTTGTGCGGCCCGACGTTCTCGGGGCGCAGCGCCAGCAACACGTTGCCACCGCGGTCCAGCACGTTCAGCGCCCCGTTGCAGTGTTTGAGCGCAGCAGCGGCCAGTTGCTGGGCCGTGGCCAGATCGAGGTCGGCATGGCGCGGCAAATCCGGCGCGGCCTGGGCGGCGCCAGCGGTGCCCAAGGCAGCCCACAACAGCACATTTTTCAGCTTCATCGACAAGCTCCTGTTCGAATGGCGCCACCTTAACCAGCGCCCCCCGTCAGAACTCCGTCAGTTGGATTACAAGTTTGTAATAGGCAATACCGGCGAACACGCCTAGCCTATTCAGACGATTGATCGAGGTGTGCGATGCGCTTGTTAGTGGTGGAAGACGAAGCCAAGACAGCTGAGTTCCTGGCCAAGGGCCTTAAGGAATCAGGTTTTGTCGTGGATGTGGCCTTGAACGGGCTGGACGGGCGCTACCTGATTGAGCAGCAGGAATACGACCTGGTCATTCTGGACGTGATGCTGCCGGGGCTTAATGGCTGGCAACTGCTGCAGTTGATTCGCCAGCGCGGCGCCACGCCGGTGCTGTTTTTAACCGCCAAAGACGCCATCGAAGACCGCGTGCGCGGCCTTGAACTGGGCGCGGATGACTACCTGCTCAAGCCGTTTGCCTTTGCCGAACTGCTGGCCCGGGTGCGCACGCTGCTGCGCCGTGGCCCGATGCGTGAGGCCGAGTCGTACAGCATTGCCGACCTTGAGATCGACGTGCTGCGCCGCCGCGTCAGCCGAGGCGGTCAGCGCATCAACCTGACCAACAAAGAGTTCGCGCTGCTGCAGTTGCTGGCCAGCCGTCAGGGCGAAGTGTTGTCGCGCACCTTGATTGCCTCGCAGGTGTGGAACCTGAATTTCGACAGCGACACCAACATGGTCGAGGTCGCCGTGCGCCGGTTGCGCGCCAAGGTCGACGATCCGTACATGCCAAAACTTATCCACACCGTGCGCGGCGTCGGCTATCAGCTGGAAGCGCCTGATGAATAGATCCATCGCCTGGCGGCTGGCCTTGGCCATTGCGCTGACGTGCGCGCTGGTGCTCAGCGTAATCGGCGTGTTCCTGTACCGCTCACTGGCCTCGGAGCTGAGCTTTCGCGATGACATGGCGCTGCTCGGTCGCCTTGAGCGCATGCGCGCCCTGCTGCACGACAGCGACAGCCTCGAAGCCCTGCAAGAGCGCCCCCGGCTGTATCAAAACATGCTGGGCAACCGTGACAGCCTGTTGCTGGTGACCCACAACGACGGTCGCCCGGTGATCACTATCAACCCGCACCAGCAAGCGCTGCCGCCTGTGCAGCCCCTCCCTCAGGACCGCATGCCACAGCGCAGCGACATCCAGACGGTGGGCAACCTCGACTTGCTGAGCGGCGTGGCCGACGGCCCGGCGGACGAGCGCTTGAACGTGACCGTGGGCATGCATCTGCAAGAGCGTGAGCAGATGCTCGCCAGTTACCGGCTGCGCCTGTACATGGCGGTCGGGCTGGGCGCTCTGCTCGCGTTTGGCCTGGGCTTGCTGCTGTTGCGCCGTGGCCTGAAACCGCTGCGCGAACTGGCCGAGGCCATGCGCGGCATTAACCCGCGCAGCCTTGACCAACGCATGCCGGTCGACCATGTACCCACAGAATTGAAAGAGCCGGTGCTGGCGCTCAACGCCATGCTCGCGCGCCTTGAGGACAACTTTGCGCGGCTGTCGCAGTTCTCGGCAGATCTGGCCCATGAGATCCGCACGCCGCTGCACAACCTGCTGGGCAGCAACAGCCTGGCCCTGAATCAGACGCGCAGCCCGGCGGAGTATCAGGACGTGCTGGCGTCCAACATCGAAGAATACGAACGCCTGAACCGCATGGCCGAGAACCTGATGTTCCTGGCCCGCGCCGAGCACGGGCAACGGCCTGTGCACCTGCAAAACGTGGACCTGCGCGCGGTGGGCGACGAGCTGTGTGATTACTTTGACGCGCTGGCTGAAGACCGTGGCGTGCGTTTGGGCAATTCGCTCAGCGGCACGCTGACCGCAGACCTGCATCTGTTGCAGCGGGCCCTGAGCAACCTGCTGGCCAATGCCGTGCGGCATGCCGAGCCGGACTCAGTGATCAGGCTGGTGCAGCGTGAAGACGCCGAGTATTGCTGGATCGGCGTGCACAACATCGGCCCCGCCATCGAGCCGCAACATATGGGCAAAGTGTTCGATCGTTTTTACCGGGTCGACCCTTCGCGCTCGCAGCCTGGGGACTCAGGCGGGCTGGGCCTGGCAATTGTGTGGTCGATCATGCAACTGCATGGCGGTGAAGTGCGGGTGCAAAGCGACGACAGCGGAACGCTGTTTGAGCTGGGGTTTGCTCGGCACATGACCAAAACCACACCTTGTGGGAGCGGGCTTGCTCGCGATACCGGCGACTCGGTCTATCAGTAAAACCTTGTCGGTCCAATCGCGAGCAAGCCCGCTCCCACGGGTTATGTATTGTTTTCAAGCTCAGCAATGCGGTCCAGCAGCGCTTGGCGTTCGGCGCGTTCCTGGGTGATGTCGTCGATCACGCTGATCAAGTGCTCGGGGCTGTCGTCCTGGGAGTTGCGCTGCAATGAGGTGCGCACATGCGCCCAGATGTAATGGCCGTCTTTGCACAGCAGGCGTTTTTCCAGGTCGTAGTTGCTGATTTCGCCATCCAGCAGGCGCTGCAACTGCTCAAGGTTGATTTGCAGGTCGTCGGGGTGGGTGATGGCCTGAAAGGTCAGCGCCCGCAGCTCTTGTTCGCTGTAACCCAACAGTTGGCACAAGCTGTCGTTAACCCGCCGCCAGCGGCCATCGAGGTCGACGTAAGCCATGGCGCCGCACGCCAGTTCAAACAACGCCCGAAAGGCTTCTTCGCTTTTGCGCAGCGATTGCTCGGCAGTTTTGCGGGCGGTGTTGTCCATGCTGATACCGATCATTTTTACCGGACGCCCGGCGCTGTCGTTCAGCGGCATGGCCCGCGATGAGATCCAGCGCATCTCGCCATCCGGGCGGAAAATGCGGAAGTCGTATTCGTAAGGGGTGTTGTTGGCGAAGCATTCACGGTACAGCTCGTTCATCACCACTTCGTCTTCGGGCAGTACGTGCGGCCAGAAGTCTTCGTTGCGGTTGACCTGCCAGCCATAGACCCGCTCGACGTTGGCCGAATAGAACACCTCGTCGGTGATGAGGTTCCATTCCCAGGTCACGATCCCGGCGTTTTCCTGGGCCAGGGTCATGCGCGCTTCGCTTTCCATGATGTCGGCGATGTACTTGCGCCGCACATCGGTCATCGGCAGCTCGACCGACGTGGTGCCCTGAAGGTCTTGCACCGCCTGTTCGCCATAGCGCAGCCACACCCAGTTGACCTTGAGCAGGTCCGCCAGTTTGCGCAAATTGCTGTAGTCGATTTCGCCACCACGGGTCCACTTGTGCACCGCCGTGCGGGAAATGCCCAAGGCCGTACCGACCGCTTGCAGGGTCATTTTGTGGTGTTCGAGCAGCTCCTTCAGACGAAAGGCAAAGCTATCTTCGGTCATGACATATCCGTGATCACGTGAGGCGCAGGGCGCTGCGATTATACACACACGCCTGCGGGCCTCGACCCGATCACGGAAGGGAGGCTTATAAGTCCAGTACCAGGCGTTCGCCACGGGCTCGCGACACGCAAATCATCATGGTTTGCTGGGCGGCTTTTTCGTCGTCGCTCAGGTATTGGTCGTTGTGCTCGGCCTGCCCCTCAAGGATGCGCGTCTCGCAGGTGCCGCACACGCCTTCGCGGCACAGGCATTCGACGTCGACATTGGCTTTTTCGATGGCTTTGAGGATGCTCATGCCTTCTTCGACGCGCAGTTCCTGACCGGATTTGGCCAGCACCAGGGTGAACGCACCGCCGGTGATCGGCGCGGCGGCGAACTGTTCCCAATGCACGCGCTCGTCAGCCAGGCCCAGTTTTTTGCCGGTGGCGATCACGGCGTCGATCAGCGGTTTAGGGCCGCACACATACACGTGCGCGTCGCTGTCCAGGTCGCCCATCAGCTCGGCCAGATTCAGCGATTGGCCCAGGCTGTCGGCGTAGGTGCGCGTGCGCTCGGCATGCGGGCCCGCGCTGAGCTCGTCGTGAAACGCGCCGTGCTCCGGGCTACGGAAGGCGTAGTGCAGTTGGTAATCGGCGCCCGCGTCACGCAGTTCGTGCACTTGCGAGAGGAACGGGGTGATGCCGATCCCGCCCGCGATGAGGATGTGTTTGCCCGCCTTCGGGTCGATGGCGAACAGGTTGTTGGGGGTCGAAATCATCAGCTCGGTGCCGACCTCGACCTGTTGGTGCATAAACGCCGAGCCGCCTTTGGATTGCTCTTCAAGGCGCACACCAATCTGGTAGCTGGCGGTCTGGCGCGGATCGCTCATCAACGAATAGGCGTTGCTGTGCTGACGGCCGTCGGCGTCTTTCATTTGCACGATGATGTGGCTACCGCCGGTGAAGTCGGGCAGCGGCTGGCCGTCCTGGCGTACCAGGGTAAAACGTTTGATCAGCGGCGTTACCTGCTCGACACCGATCACACGGGCGGCAAGCATTTGATAAGAGTTGGCCATCGCAAAACCTCTACTGCGGTAAAGGGCGGCACGCGCGTGCCGCCTGATTTAAAACCCGGTGCTGACGGCTCAGACCGCCAGGCACAGGTATTTCAGTTGCAGGTAATCGTCGATCCCGTACTTGGAACCTTCGCGCCCCAGGCCGGATTGCTTGACCCCGCCAAACGGCGCCACTTCGTTGGAGATCAGCCCGGTGTTGATGCCGACCATGCCGTATTCCAGTTGCTCAGCGATGTGCCACACGTGGCCGATGTCGCGGCTGTAGAAGTACGCCGCAAGGCCGTACAGCGTGTCGTTGGCCAGGGCCAGCACTTCGGCGTCGGAGTGGAAGCGCACCAGCGGCGCAACCGGGCCGAAGATTTCTTCGTCCAGCAGCAACATGCCTTTCTTGATGTCACCCAGCACGGTCGGTTCGAAGAACTGCTCACCCAGCGCATGCACTTGGCCGCCCAGCAGCAAGGTCGCGCCTTTGCTGACGGCGTCGTCGATCAGGGCACGGACTTTGTCCACCGCTTTAACGGTGATCAGCGGGCCGATCTGGGTGTCTGCCGCGTTGCCATGACCGACCTTCAGTTCGGCCACTTTGGCGGCGAACTTACTGGCGAACTGGTCATACACCGCGTCGTGCACGTAGAAGCGGTTAACGCAGACACAGGTCTGGCCCGCGTTGCGGTATTTGGCCGCGATGGCACCTTCGACGGCGGCATCAATGTCGGCGTCGGCAAACACAATAAACGGCGCGTTGCCGCCCAGTTCCAGCGAGACTTTTTTGATGGTTTCGGCGCACTGGCTCATCAGCAAACGGCCGATCGGGGTCGAGCCGGTGAAGCTGAATTTGCGCACCAGCGGGTGGCCGGTGAGTTGCGCGCCAATGGCCGGGGCGTCGCCGGTGACGATGTTCAACACGCCTGCCGGGATGCCTGCACGCTGCGCCAGTTCCGCCAGGGCCAGCGCCGAAAACGGCGTTTCGTTGGCCGGTTTGACCACGATAGTGCACCCGGCCGCCAGCGCAGGCGCGACCTTGCGGGTGATCATCGCAGCGGGGAAGTTCCACGGCGTGATCGCCGCGCACACGCCGATGCCTTGCTTGACCACAATCAGGCGTTTGTCGCTGGACGGCGAAGGGATCACGTCGCCATAAACGCGTTTGCCTTCCTCGGCAAACCACTCGATAAACGAGGCTGCGTAACGGATTTCACCCACCGCTTCGTGCAGTGGCTTGCCCTGTTCCAGGGTCATGATCCGGGCCAGATCATCTTCGTGTTGCAGGATCAGTTCAAACCAGCGACGCAGGATCTGCGCGCGGTCTTTGGCCGTGCGTTCACGCCAGGCCGGCAGCGCTGCGTCGGCGGCCTGGATGGCGCGGATCGCTTCGGCGCCGCCCATCAACGGCACAGTGCCCAGCAGTTGGCCTTGGGCCGGGTTGGTCACGTCGACCGTTTGACGGCTGTCAGCATCTGCCCAGGCGCCATCAATAAACGCCTGTTGACGAAACAATTGGGGGTCTTTGAGCTGCACGCAGGACACTCCTCTAAATAGGGCCAGGGCGCCGCAGCATGGCTGCGGCGCCCGGCAGATCAGTCGTCCAGGTGGGCCACGGCGATCAGGTTGTGGAAGTGCGCGATGCCGTGTTCGCTCATGCCGCTACGCTGACGGTCAGCCATGATCCGGCCTTGGCCGCGATAGCCGCGCGATTGCAGGCCGCGTTGTACGCTTTCGACCAGACGCAGGTCTTCTGGGCGGAACACGTCGCGGTACCACTCGATAAGCGATTGCTGCTCAGGGGTGATCTCTTTGTTGAGGAAGTAGATGTCGTAGTGCTGCATGGTCACGCCCGCACTGACCGGGAACTCGTAGATCACGGTCATGAAGTTGCCACCGGGTGGCGCGTTGAACATGGTGCACGGCCAGGCCCAGAAGCCGCTGAAGGACGGGTCTTTGATCGACTCGTCGAACTTGAAGGACTTCTCTGACGACTTGGCGTGGCCAAACTGCAACGACCAGTTGCCGTGCAAGGTGTGCCAGTACTCGTCCACGCTCACTGAATCGGCGAAGCCCGGGTGAGCCGGGGCGCAGTGGTAGCACTCCAGGTAGTTGTCGACGATGGACTTCCAGTTGGCCGGGGTGTCGCTGACAAAACGCGCCGCCAGGTGCAGGTCATCGACCACCGGGCAGGCTTCGCGCAGGCGCGCTTCAAGGCCCGGCAGTTGTTCTTCAACGGTGCCCGCTTCGTTGTTCATGTTGATGTAGATGAAACCGGCGTATTCCTCGACGCGCAGCGACACCAGGCTGGAGTTTTCTTTGTCGAAGTTGACCACGTTGTCGCAGTTGCGCGCGTGTGCCAGTTCGCCGTCGAGCTTGAAGGTCCAGGCGTGGTACGGGCAGGTGATCACGTTTTTGGCTTTGCCGCTGCCGCTGAGCAATTGGTGACCACGGTGCGGGCATACGTTGTAGAACGCACGCAGCACGTTGTCACGACCGCGAACGACGATGATGCTTTCGCCGATGACTTCACGGGTGATGTAGTCGTTGCTGTTGGCCACTTCGCTGCGGTGACCGACACAGATCCAGGTGTTGGCGAAAATCTTCTCTTTTTCGACCTCGAACACGTCCTGGTTGGTGTAGTACGACGCCGGAATGGTGTGTGCTACGTCAGCATTGGTGCAGAAGTCAGCAGGCAATTTCACGATTGTGTTCATTCTTTTTCTCTCTCAAGCGCTTAAGAGGGTTGTGCTCGACACCCTGTTTCGGGTTGTTTTTGTGTAACCCATGAATAACAAGAAACCCACGGTTAACACGACACGCAAAAAAAATCGCTCAGGACCCGGCACCGTGGTGCCGGAGCCTGCGCGTGGTTCAGCCAGCAATACTTAACTCAGGGCTGCGGGTACCGCCTTGGCTTTGGGAACAACACCCGGTGTAGGCGTCACCTGTTCAAACGGGGCGACGTAATCCAGGTTCTGCTCGCGCTCCACCGACTCTTCCTCGATCAAGTAAGCCGGCATCGCGCCGTAGTCCTTGAACATCCAGGTAAGGAAGCCGTAGATCTTGGTCATCAGGATCACCAGGAACGGAATCGCCGTCAGCACCACCGCGGTTTTCATGGTCGACAGCGACACCTTGGCAAACAACATCGCCAGGGGGATCAGGGTCAAGGCGATGCACCAGAACAAACGGTGCGTCGGCGATGGGTCCTGGCCTTCCTGCATGTTGCGGGTGCTGGTGGCCGCCACGGCGTAGGCCGCTGCGTCCATGTGCGAGGCACAGAACACCGCCATGATGAACAGGTAAACCCCGAGGAAGATCTGACCGAACGGCAAGGCGTTCAGTAACATCTCGACGGCTGTTTCACCGCCCTGCTCCGTGAGGATGCGCGGTACGTCGATAGCGCCGGTGATGAACTGATGCATGCTGTAGCTTTCGAGCGTGCCGAAGAAGAACCAGCAGCCAAAACTGCCGCCCATCAACATCGCTGCAACCACTTCTTTCATCTTGCGGCCCTTGGACACACGGGTCACAAACATCGCGACACCCGGCGCGTAGGACACCCACCACAACCAGTAGAAAACCGTCCAGTTGCGGGTGAAGGCACCGTCACCTTGCGGGTCGGTAAACAGGCTCATGTGCACGTAGTTCTGCATCATCAGGCCAATGGAGTTGGCCGTGTTGTTGATGATGAACTGCGTTGGGCCCACGACCAGTACCACGGCCGCAAACACCAGCGCACCAATGCACACCATCTTCGACAGACGCTGCATGCCACTGGCAATACCGATGTAGGAGCTGAGCGAGAACACCACCGCCACCACACCAATGACTGACAACTGCGTGACGAAGGTGTCCGGCATGCCGGTGAGTGCCGACAGGCCACGAGTCAAGGTGGACGCAGTGAGCACCAGCGATACGGTCAAGGCGCCGAACATGGTCAGCAGGAACACCAAGTCGACGAGCCGACCCACTGGGCCGTGCGCTTTGAAGCCGGTCACTGCCTCGACGATCGAAGACAGGCTCAGGCCGCTCTTCTTACGCACGTGGAAGTGATAAGCCATCGCCAACGACGACAAGGCATACAGCGACCAGGCACTGATACCCCAATGGAAGAACGAGTAGCTAACGCTGTAATCCAGCGCTTCACGCGAGCCTGCGGCAATGTTCAGACCAGGCGTCTGGTAGTAATACGCCCACTCCATCACTCCCCAGTAAAGCGTCGACGAGCCCATACCGGCGCAGATGAACATGAACACCCACGTCACGGTCGGGTATTCAGCTTTACCATTGCCCAGGCGAATGTTGCCGTACTTGCTAAACGCGATGTACAGCACCACCAGGGCGCAGCAGAACACAAACACTTGCACCGAGGTGCCAAACGTCCGAGACGACAGCTCAAACAGCATATTGGCGGTGACTTCGGCTTGTTGCGGATAAACGGCAAGACCTACAACGGTAATCAGTACAGCAATCAGGCTAGTTGATATCAAAAAGACATCTTTTTTATTGTTATTGGACATTTAAGTCTCCAGATAGAGAGTTTTTCTCTTACTGCGTGGCTCTAGATCAGCGTTTACAGCTGTTAGGGACTCCTTCCATATCGTTGAACCCTGATCGTTAACCATTGGTTAACGCATACCTTTCGGTTAACAATATGCCCCGAGATTTAAGCTTTTGCAACTGGAATTGTTGAAATTTCACACGTCTAAAACGGCTGTTTCAACACGCCAAAGAGCCCGCGAAAGTCCCCGTTTTCCGGGCATTTCGCAGGCTTGTGAAGCGTCTATTTCGCGGCGCTGATCAGCGCCGTTTGGTCAACTCACGCCAGGGCGGCGGCGATGGCTGCACCGACTTCTTGAGTCGAGGCCTTGCCACCCAGATCCGGGGTTTTCGGACCACTGGCAATCACGTCCTCGATGGCGCGCAAAATGCCATCGTGTGCCGCCTGATAACGCTCATCGCCTTTGCCCAAAAACTCCAGCATCAGCGCGCCCGACCAGATCATCGCAATCGGGTTGGAAATGTTTTGCCCGTAAATATCCGGCGCCGAGCCGTGAACGGGTTCGAACAGCGACGGGAAATTACGCTCGGGGTTGAGGTTGGCCGACGGCGCGATGCCGATGGTGCCGGCGCAGGCAGGACCGAGGTCGGACAGAATGTCGCCAAACAGGTTGGACGCCACCACCACGTCAAAGCGGTTGGGTTGCAGCACAAAACGCGCACACAGAATGTCGATGTGCTGCTTGTCCCACGTTACCTGCGGGTAGTTGGCCGCCATGGCTTCGGTGCGCTCGTCCCAGTACGGCATGCTGATGGAGATACCGTTGGACTTGGTCGCCGAGGTCACGTGTTTGCGCGGACGCTCTTTGGCCACCTCGAAGGCGTACTTCAGAATGCGGTCCACACCGCGTCGGGTGAATACCGACTCTTGCAGGACAAATTCGTTTTCGGTGCCTTCAAACATGCGCCCGCCTACCGAGGAATATTCGCCCTCGGTGTTTTCGCGGATCACCACAAAGTCGATATCGCCCGGCTCACGGCCTGCCAACGGGCACGGCACACCCGGGAACAGACGCACAGGGCGGATGTTCACGTACTGGTCAAAGTCGCGACGGAACTTGAGCAGCGAACCCCACAGCGAGATGTGATCCGGCACCTTGTCCGGCCAGCCCACAGCGCCGAAATAGATCGCATCAAAGCCCTTGAGCGTCTCAAACCAGTCGTCCGGCATCATCTGCCCGTGGCGCTCGTAGTAGTCGCAGCTGGCCCACTCGATGATCTCGATCGACAGATCAAGGTTCCACTTTTTAGCCGCCGCCTCCACAACGCGCAGGCCTTCTGGCAGTACTTCGTTACCAATACCGTCACCGGCGATGGCGGCAATTTTGAATGTCTTGCTCATGGGGGGCACTCTTGAAAATGGACAGTGGGCCCATGGTATAAAGCGCCAAAAGAAAGATAATCAGGCGAAGTGAAGATGGATAAGACACGGTTCGTGAATAATCTGCCCAACCTCGAAGACCTGCGCGTGTTCGTGATCGTGGCCCGCCGCTCCAGCTTTGCCGCCGCCGCCAGCGAACTGGGCGTGTCCCCGGCGTATGTCAGCAAGCGCATCCAGCTGCTGGAGCACAACATCGGCGTGCGCCTGCTGCACCGCACCACCCGGCGCGTGGCCGTGACCGATGACGGCGAGCGCGTCTATCGTTGGGCGCTGCATATATTTGATGCCGTCGAACAGATGAGCGACGAAGTCTCGGCCCTGCATCAAGAACCGCGCGGCCAGTTGCAAATCATCAGCAGCTTTGGCCTGGGCCGTCGCCACGTCGGCCCCGCGCTCTCTGAGCTGTCCCAGCGCTACCCGGCCCTGGACATCCGCTTCGACATGTTCGACCGCCTGGTGGACCTGATCGAAGAAGGCTTCGACCTCGACATCCGCATTGGCGACAACATCGCCCCCAACCTCATCGCCAAACTGCTGGCCAACAACGCCCGCGTGCTCTGTGCCAGCCCCGAGTACCTGCAACGCCACGGCGAACCGCGCACCCTGGCCGAACTGGCGGGCCATGAATGTTTGGTGATCAAAGAGCGCGACCACCCGTTCGGCCTGTGGCGCCTGCAAGGCCCGGAAGGCGAAGAAAGCGTCAAAGTCACCGGCGCCCTCTCCGCCAACCACGGCGAAGTCGTCCACCAATGGGCGATAGATGGGCGAGGCATCCTGCTGCGCTCCCACTGGGACGTGCGCGAGAGCCTCGAAAGCGGCAAATTGGTCCACATCCTTCAGGACTACCGACAGCAAGCCAACATCTGGGCCGTCTACACCGCGCCCCTCGCCAACTCCGCCAAAATCCGCGTCACCGTTGAGTTTCTGCGCCAGTACTTCAGCGAACGCCACCCCGCCACACCCCAGCGGCAAAAAGAATCGTGAAAATAGTCTGTAATCAGGGGTTTACAAGCCACGCCATCCGCGTATACTCCTCGCCCATAACGCCGGTATAGCTCAGTTGGTAGAGCAACTGACTTGTAATCAGTAGGTCCCGAGTTCGACTCTTGGTGCCGGCACCATCCAAGGTTCCAGAGAAGGCTTTCAAAATCTCTGAAACCCCCGAAAAACCCGCCTTCTGGCGGGTTTTTTCGTTTTGGCGTTCCGTCGGATTCCGCCAAAATCTTATGGATACCAGCCGTTTTAAGGATAAAGATAGGGGTAAGGTCATTCGATAAAGGGAGGAGTACCCTTATGTCGCGCACCACTGCTCCACTCTCCGATTCGGCTTGCCGTTCAGCCAAGCCCACCGACCGCGCCTACAAGCTTTTCGACGGCGACGGCCTCTACCTTTTAGTCCAACCCAATGGCCGCAAAGGCTGGCGTTTCAGGTATGTAAAACCTGATGGTCGTGAAGGACTGACCTCATTTGGCAACTACCCCGTGGTTGGCCTCGCCGATGCGCGCAAGAAGCGCCTGGAGGTCAAGCGCATGCTGGCGGAAGGCGTCGACCCCATAGAGACCAAACACCAAGCCAAGACGCAGGCCGCAATTAAAGGCCGAACCTTTGAAAGCGCCGCACTGGACTGGCACAAAGCGATGTCTGCCAAATGGGCTCCGGGCCATGCCAAGACCGTCCTGAGCCGTCTCAAAACCCATGTCTTCCCGCTGATCGGCGCTCGCTCTATTGTCGATCTGGACACCCATGACCTGATGCAACCTCTGGAAGCGATCCAGAAACGCGGCACGATTGACGTCGCTTTAAGGGTACAAAACTACCTGCAAAGCATCATGCGCGAGGCAAAACGTGCTCGACAGATCGCGGCAAACCCTGCCTCCGACCTTGAAGGTTTGATCAAAGCCCCGAGGGTAGTTCACCGCCCAGCTTTACCCTTATCGCGTCTCCCTGAATTGCAGGAGCGCATCGACACCTACAAAGGACGAACGCTGACTCGGCTGACAGTCATGCTCTCGTTACATGTGTTTGTCCGCTCCAGCGAACTGCGCTTCGCCCGCTGGAGCGAGTTTGACCTCAAGCGCGGCACCTGGGAGATACCGGACACTCGACCCGCGCTGGATGGAGTACCCTTTTCAACAAGAGGTACGAAGATGGCCGGGGACATCCACCTTGTACCCTTATCGCCGCAAGCCGTGACCCTTCTTGAACAGATCCGCACCCTCACCAGCGAATTCGACCTGGTATTTGCAGGCGATGCCAACCCGTCGAAACCGATGTCTGAAAACACGGTGAACAGCGCGCTTCGAAATATGGGTTACGACACCAAAACCGAAATCTGTGGCCATGGCTTCCGCTCGATGGCCTGCAGCGCACTGATTGAGTCAGGACTGTGGTCCGAGACCGCCATTGAAAGGCAGATGAGCCACAAAGAACGCAACAACGTCCGCGCCGCTTACATCCACAAGGCCGAATTCATTGAAGAGCGCAGATTGATCATGAACTGGTGGAGCCGGTACCTTGAGACGAATCGACAGGAGCATGTCACCCCCCACGAATTCGCGAACCAGACTGGACCGAACGTCACCCGCTTAAAGGCAAAACGTGGCGCAACTGAGTAAGCGCTCGGTCTTTGTATCTCAGTGATCCGCTTGTCCACGCGGGTCCATCCAAACAGGGCTGCAAAGCCGCCCTGCTTGGATGGACCTCACTTAAAAAATCTAAAGCCCACGTAACTGTCTGTGGAAAACCACTGATTTCCACCGGTGGATAATTTCATCCACAGCCGCAGAGCTCCCGAAAATTCGAGCCTTGACCCGAATTATCCATAGGCGTAGAAAAGATCGGGCAAAGCGCTGTCGTTGACAGCAACCCAGGTAGCCAGAACCTTTAAGGCTACGCCACACCATGGTGGTTCTCCCAAAGTGTGATTAGCGTCCGGCGGCTCGCACGGTCACAGCGATGTGATGGATGCCTACTTCTACCAGAGTGCCACTGCGGCAACTCATCCCCCTTCATAGCTGCCCTGCAGCAACCTATCCGCTTGGCCATTTCATTGCGCCAACCTACGCCCGTCTCTTTCTTCCGGAAAGAGACGGGCGCTCCTACCGCTGCTGCAGCCCAACTCGTACAAGGCTTTGCGGCATTCCCCCTCGTGACAATCGGCGTGACAAACACCGAAGTCACCAGCAACAGCGATGCAAATGATGGTGCCGCAGCCCACGGAATGGACTGCACCTGACTGACAGTCAGGCATGCATCGGTCATCTCGTCACTGACTTCACCCGACTCAAGATCTCGCGGCGCCGGTCTCGTCAGCCAGTGCAGCCTCCACCCGCCCACTTCTTTGGAAGTGTTCAGGAGGTCAGATCATGAGATGCCCAAGCTCCCGGTCGTAAAGAGCCGCCAGTCCCGCGTTAGTGGACAACCCTCACAGGTCGCAGGGGCCTTGATCCCTGATAACACTCAACATTCGTGGCGGGATGACGTGGGGAAGGTTTTAAGAGCTGGCTTCGAAGGAGTTTGATCATGGCATTGGTGGGCAGGCGAGATGGGCGCAATTTTGGCTATGGCCGGCAACTGAGTTATGCCGGGCCGCGGGCGCTGAAAGATCTATTTGGCGGCGGGCATTACGCGACGGTCAAGGCGCACAGTGATCGGTGGCAGGCGTTTGTACGCTGGTGTGGCTCGGAGAATGGGCCAGGGTTTAATGATGCGCGACAGATTGATCAGCAGACGTTGCTGGACTACGCCGGGCATCTGCGTCACCAAGTTGAACAAGGTGAGCTCGTCATCGCCACTGCGCAAAATCGGTTGTCCAGTGTGAACCGGACCCTGGCGGCGCTTCGCGGTGATCAGTATGTGAAGGTGGTGAGTCCGAGTAAGGCTTTGGGGATGCAGCGCACTACCGTCCGTACAACAGCCCCGCAAGGTCAAGATCGTGAACAAGTAATGCAGATCGTCGACACGCTTTGCGAGCGGTACCCACGTGCCGCAGCGATAGCGCACTTGGCACGAGCCACCGGAATGCGCTTGCGCGAGGCCATTTTGGCCGATCTTCCGCGTCTAAAACGTGAGGCCGAACAATTCGGCAAGATCAACATCCAGGATGGCACTAAAGGTGGCCGCTCAGGTGCATTGGCACCTCGCTGGATCAGGGTAGATGATCATATTCGCGACGCACTGAGGTTTGCCGAACAGCTCTCGCCCGACGGTAGCCGCAACCTGCTCGCGCCCAACGAAAGCTACTTGGACTTTCAACAAGAAATCGTCCGACCTGCGCGAGACATCCTCCATAAGAATAACCTTAAGGGCTTCCACGAGTTGCGGGCGGCCTATGCATGCGAACGCTATGAGCAAATAACCGATCATCTAGCGCCCATCAAGGGAGGTCGTTGCTATCAACTCGACCGAAACCTTGATCAGGAGGCTCGAGCACAAATCAGCTATGAGCTGGGGCACGGTCGTACCGACGTGGTAACGGCATACATCGGTGGCCGGCCATGAGCCAGCCATTCGATATAGAGCTTTTCCTAGCGGGCGTACTGACCGGGTCGCATGCCACGCGCCAACGCCACACCCGTCAAGCAAAGGTTATCCAAGTAGCGATTGCAAAGCGCTGGCAACGAAACAATCCATGGACCTGGCAGCGAAAGCACCTTGCTTGGTTTCTGGAGGAAAGCAGAAAAATGCATGCCGTGCCGACGCATTACTCCTACATTCTCTCCGTGGAGCTGATTGTTATTCGACTAGGAAAATCGTGGCGATTTAGATTTCCTTCGCCCCATCTATAGAGAGAACCTAGGCGGTGGATTCGTGGATGGCATTTTGCTAGGCTAAAGCGCTAATGCGCTGTCTTCCCCTTGAGTCGCAATGGGAATGGACCTCCAAGATCTCATAGAAAAACCAAACTTGGGTCACCCCTAACCTGTCTAGTACCGAGCCTAAAGGAATAAGTATGACTTCATACAAGGATCTGCTAGACGAGGCGCCCGAATATGCTTTGAAGGTCAAGCAGTATGCCAAACTCCAAATTGACCAAAGAATTTGGGACTCTATAAGCAGCAACGACTTAGATAATTGGCTGGGCAATTTCACAGAGCCTGAAGAAAAACTATTAGCTGCGATACTTTTAGAAAGTCTGATTTCTCGCTCAGAGGCGCAAACAGCATCCATCTTGACTAGCGCCCTACAATGTTCATTACCAAACGCAAAATATAATAACCCTTTGGAAATTTTCGAAGGGATTGATTATCTAAAAGTCCTAACTTCAAAGAACATCATCGAACCAATTCGAATAGTCCCAGTCATTCGAGACCTCGACCCGCCAACTAAAAGTGGCCCTTCGATTGCCAGAATGTATAAGCGACAACTAGGAATCAATGAAAACTATATGATATGGCCATGGTTGATAAAAGATCATGTAGATAAAGGAATTACGTCCTTTGTATTTATCGATGATGTGCTTGCAAGCGGCCAGCAAGCATCCGAGTTTTTTACGCTTTATGAGCTGCACAAATATCCCGACATCCATTTTTCTTACATTCCGTTACTTGCACACGAAGATGGCCTGAAAAGAATAAAAGAAGAACACCCACACATCAATGTTAGCCCTGTCGAAAAGATTGGCAATGAGAGCAGTCTTTTTAATAGTGAACGCTTCTCCAAGATACAAGATCTAGAAACGCTATACCTTAAAGTAGCAAAAAAATACATTAACAAAAGACTATTTAGTAAAATGGCAACTGGCTACAACTCTCTAGCCTTAACATTTTCTTATCACCATGCGACTCCCAATGCTAGCCTACCGCTATATTGGTATGAAAGTGACTCTTTTTACCCATTGGTGAGGCGCTAACCATGCAAGACTCTACATCTGAAATATCGCAAGTCAAACACTCACTGACAAAAAACAGGTCAGAGCATTTGGGTAAAGATGTTTGGAGTGACTTTGTCATTCCAAGATTTTTCAATCGAGTTCAGCTCATATCCACCATGCCAATAAGACTAGAGGGTGGTCGCGGCAGTGGCAAAACTATGCTACTGCGCTATCTATCCTACCATAGTCAATTCTCTCCCAACAGAACTCAACTACCAGAGAACGCGGCAGAAAGTGTTGGCCTCTATTGGAAGGCAGATACACAGTTCCTTAGGATTATGCAAAAACGTGGGATGACGGATGATGACTGGTCACCTGTCTTCGACCACTACTTAAATCTCCGATTAGGACTTGAAGTTCTATCAAGTATAAAACTAATTGCTGAAAGCGCCTATGAGCAGGTCCATAAAAGTGACACTGACAGCGTAGACTTCGAAGGCGTATTAGATTTTGGATTTGAAAAATCAGACTTCAATAGCGTTCTGCGCGAAATCCAAAGTAGAATTCGAAAAACCGACAGCATTATCCAAAATGTAAGCGGGATAAGCGAGCTTGAAAAGCTACCCGTATCATTCCTACACTACTTAGTAGAAGCCGCAAAAGAAAAAATTCCAGGTCTTGAAGCTACAGTTTTTTTTGTATACATTGACGAATACGAAAATTTATTGGGCTATCAACAAAAAATTATAAACACCAGAATTAAGCATTCCGAGCCACCTCTAATATTCAACATCGCCATAAAACTTAACGGAATGTCAGAGACAGCGACATTAAGCGAAGAAAGATTAGAAAACAGAGCGGATTACACTATTGTAAATCTAGACTCGGAAATTGAACGAAGTGGTTTCGACGATTTCGTCTCCGAGATTTTCTTAAAGAAATTAAGCGAAGCCTCACCGACTTTAGCGAAAGAGTTAAAAATAGACTTAAACGCTTGTTCAAACCCTGACGGCTTGCCGTATAGATTCACTGCCGAATATAAGAAGCATTGCCGGGAGATTGTCGAGGGTATATTCCCTGGTCGAACGCATCAGGATCTCGCAGATGAGATTTTTGAAACCTCAAGGTATTACAAAAAATTATATGCCGAAATAGAGCGCGCTCTAATACAGCGACACTCACCTCTAAGCGTTGAAGATTTCCTTTCAAACACTAATCGAAAAGCTTCTATTGTATGTTCATCACTGTTGTACAGAAAAAATCTAGACCCAGCTCAGATCAGGTTCGAATTAGAAAAGCTGGAGCAAAACAAAGACAATAAATTTACTAACAAAACCGCTTGGGAGCACAACAACTTTATCGGCTGCTACTTAAGAATAATTCGCTCTCATAAAGCGGGCAGCACTTTTTACTCAGGCTTCGACGTTTACTCCGCGCTTTCCGGAAAAAATGTCCGTCATTTTCTGGAGCTTTGCAAAAGTGCATTTAGTTTGCTGGACGACTCGACCTTAACCGAAAGCTTTATAATCGACAGAGGACTTCAACATTTAGCCGCTAAAAGTACCAGTGAGGAATTGGTCAAAGAGATTACCAGATTTACTCCTCTAGGCTCTCAGCTAAGTAACTTCGTGAAAGCTTTAGGCAGGGTTTTTCAGCTTTGCCAAGACAAGGAAACACAAAGCGAGACAGAAGTCACCCACTTTGGAATTAAAGAGGATGACAGCGCATTAACTGAAGAAGACGACAAATTTTTTAAAGAGGCGGAAAAGTGGGGAGTTCTTCAAGCAATAGAATCCACAAAAAATAAATCTAGCGCGTCCGCTGCTGTTTATGACTATGTATTGAACCCCGTATACTCACCTTTTTTCCTTATTAGTTATCGCAAAGGTAGAAAAATTGAGATTGAGGCATCAACACTTCGCCAAATGTATCTGATTGGTGAGGCTGCTGTGACTCCCGATCTCAGAAAAAAATTGCGCCTGTCGAATGTTGATGACTCTTTAAGCCAACCAAAACAAGCAACCTTATTATGATAGACATACGGTCTGCTTATAGCGAAGAAGAATACTCTTTTCCGAATGAATTTTCACTTGGAATCGCAGGCATTGGCATTGATGATCGTTCAAGGTATTCAATTGAGTTATTTAAAAAAGAGTGCGAGAAAAGTCTAACCATTGAATACCGGAAAGATTCTCTTGACTTGAAAGTAGGCGAGGAGGCAGTTGAGTGCCACGACTTGGCTTCATACTTTGACTCAATACCTCTAAACTCGGTCATGATTGACTCTACCAGCTTAGACATTCCTGAGTTAGCGCTAATTTTAAAATCGCTACATCACTTAAAAGGGCTGAAAGTTGTAATCTTGTATGTTGAACCTGCTGAGTACTCAGCGGGCGCAAAAAACACCCTTGAACATGAGGAGTTTTCGTTATCCGACGAAATATCTGGTTTTGAGGGTACCGGAATACCAACCATCTCCATGCCGGTAGACAGTGAGCTTGCTCGAAGATTTATTTTTTTCGTAGGCTTTGAAGGTGGTAGACTCCAAAATGCTATCGAGACATACGATGTATCTAGTGATGAGGCGCGTATTTACTTTGGCTTACCAGCCTTTAGACCAGGGTGGGAGGTCAAATCTATACGTAGAAACCTACAGGCACTCAATGATCAATCTTTTAGCAGCAGAATTGGATACTGCAGTGCCAGTAGTTGTACAGATGCATTGCGATCCCTTTACAAGGTAAAAGCTAACGACTCCGAAACAATCAATTACATAGTGCCTCTGGGAACAAAGCCAAACTCTCTAGCAGCAATATTACTAATGCTCGAAAATCCGAACTCTACGCGTCTGCTGTATGATCAGCCGGAAAAGCGCAGTGAACGCAGTCGGGGTATCGGACGCCGTCACTACTATCACTACATGGTTCCGTAAATTGCATTTTCATAAAACTCCATATGCGGTCGTAAAGCTTTTAAAAAAGCACGTTCCAAGCTCCGCAAAGAAAATACTGGACCCTGCTGTAGGTGAAGGTGCACTTTTGGACGCACTTTATAGTTCTCAACTCAATGAGAGCTTGACATTGGTAGATATTGATGCAAAACGATTAGAGGCTATACGAGCAGTTTATAATAATCTATCCCTAATTAATGCAGACTTTGTTTCTTGGTCTAAAGATAGGCCTGATGATAGTTTCGATCTAATTATAACCAACCCTCCCTTTTCTGCCAGAGCCGAAAAATGGATTAATCATGAGGGTAGGAAATGGCCTATAGAACTAATATTTTTCAAGAAGTGTGTCGACCTACTTCAAAAAGGCGGCACTCTACTAGCTATAGTTCCAGATACGCTAGTTAATTCTACTAGACTACAAAAAGATCGCGAATGGTTTGTTTCACGCGGGGCTTTTATTTATGCCTATCAATTACCAGCTAGATCCTTCTCTAACATCGAAGGCGCATTTTATCTTTTGGTATTCAAGAAAGGAATCAAACAAAAAGACTTAACATTAAGAAGCACCGATGGCAACCCAGAAGTGAAAATTACAAATCAGGACTTCATACGCAATGGATATCGTTTAGACCATTCATTTTATCAGGGCAACTTCCAATTCGAAAGACTTTTGACCTCGAGTACGCTACCCCTTTCGACATTTTGCAAAATTAGTCGAGGCCCCATCAGGCAAGATTACAAGAAATTCGGCTACAACCATTCTGACTCCTTCGAAGGGGGGGGATGGCGCAGCTATCACAAAAGTTCTCATGAGTTACTTTGCGTGGGGGTAAAGCGCGTATCTAGGAATGCTCATCTTTCCTTTGGTCTTTATCCAACTAGCGCTATTCCTACCAGCACTGATTGCATAGTTTTCATCCAGCCGCTTCCTGAACTCGCACTCAAGGTACTATTCTATCTAAGAGTATTGCTAGCAAATGATGATGGGAAATCAATACTTCTAAAGGGTGCAGGTGCAAAATTCATTCAAGTTGAGACATTAAAACAGCTTCCGCACTTCGATTTATCAAAGATTTACCCTGCTGAATTTATTTCCTACAAATCATCCTACGAGCGATTTGACTACCAAACTTGCGAAAGCATTGAGAGATCGGTCTATACCTCAATGACTTGGGGAAAGAAAGTTTCAGTACTCAATGGCGTTCGCAGCGACGTATTAGCTTCCGAGTCTTTATCGCCTCTTTTTGCTGCTATAAGCTAAGCCGCCAAAAAATCATGCATTAGGCATGCTTAGGCTCTACCGACATGTTCATCAAAATCTCACAAGCTGTTCTGAACTCCATAACCGCAACGGTGCATCCCCTGCTATTTTCATCTCGCATATAAATCTTATTTAAAAAGACCGAACCATTCCTGCCATGGAAAAAGGTACTCGAAGGGATAGCACGCAATTTCCATATATAAAAAACTTTTTAAAAACATGTATTAACCTTCCGGTTCGACTCCTGGTGCCGCACCACATTAGGCTCCATTGCATTCCACCGAATGCTCTGGAAGCCCCGAAAACCCGCCCTTTGGCGGGTTTTTTCGTTCCAGGACCCTCTGTCGGGATCCAACAAAATCCCCCTTCCCCGAGGGTATGTTAGGGGTACTGCGATTTCCCGGTCAGGAGCGCGTACCCCTATGCCACGTCTAGCGATCCCCCTCAGCGACCTGCAATGCCGCACGGCCAAAACCCGCGAACGCGCCTACAAACTGTTCGACGGCGGCGGCATGTACCTTTTCGTCAAGCCCAATGGCGTGAAGACCTGGCGCTTGAAGTACACCAAGCCCAGCGGCAAGGAAGGTACGCTCATCATCGGCAATTACCCCATCGTTACCCTTTCCGTCGCACGGCGTAAGCGAGACGAAGCCAAGGCGTTGCTGCTAGACAACCTCGACCCAATGGAAGAAAAAAAGAAGGCCAAGATCGTAGCCCAGCGGGCGGCATTGCTTTTCGAAACCGTTGCTCTGGAGTGGCACGCCGACATGTCCCGTCGCTGGACCGAAGGACACGCAAAAACCGTGATGAGCCGACTGCGTACCCACGTCTTCCCGCTGATCGGCCAACGACCCATCGCTGAACTCGATACCCATGACCTGCTAGAGATCACCCAGCGCATCAAGGAACGCGGCACCATGGATGTGGCGTTAAGGGTACAGAACTACTTATCCACCATCATGCGCGGGGCCAAAAGGGCTCGGCAGATCACCATGAATCCTACACTGGATCTGGCAGGCTCGATTCACGCGCCGCGCACAGTCCATCGCCCGGCCCTCTCCCTCAACCGCCTACCCGAACTGCTACACCGTATCGACAACTACAACGGCCGCGAGCTGACGCGCCTCGCCGTGCTGCTGACTCTGCATGTGTTCGTCCGCTCCAGCGAGCTGCGCTTCGCTCGATGGAGTGAGTTCGACCTCCAACGCGCCATGTGGGAAATCCCCGATACACGCGCTCCGATTGAAGGGGTACGCAACTCCACACGTGGGACCAAGATGAATGGCGATATTCAAATGGTGCCGCTGTCGCCGCAGGTCATCGAAATACTGGAGCGCGTGCGCAGCCTCAGTCGCTTTTCAGAGTTAGTGCTACCGGGCGACCACAAGTACTGGAAGCCCATGTCCGAGAACACGGTGAACACCATGCTCCGCAACGTCGGCTATGACACCAGCAAGGACGTGTGCGGCCACGGCTTCAGGACCATGGCCTGTAGCGCCCTGCTGGAGTCCGGGTTATGGACCGACGCAGCCATCGAAAGACAAATGAGCCATAAGGAACGCAACCGCGTGCGCGCCGCGTATATCCACAAGGCTGAATTCCTCGAACAACGCAGGCTAATCATGGCGTGGTGGAGCAACTACATCGACGCCAACCGCCATGGGCATGTGACACCCCACGAATTCGCTCACCCAGTCGGCGACAACATCACGGCCCTACAAAATAGCCGTGGCGCATCCAAACGTGGGTAAGCCTGTGAGATCACCGTTGTCCGCCCTTCCACGCGGGTCCATCCAAGCGGGGCTGCAAAGCCGCCCTGCTTGGATGGACCTCACTTAAAAAATCTAAAGCCCACGCTAATTGTCTGTGGAAAACCATAGATTTCCACCGGTGGATAATTTCATCCACAGCCGCAGAATTCCCGAAAATCCGAGCCTTGACCCAAATTATCCACAGGCGTAGAAAAGATCGGGCAAGCGCTGTCGTTGACAGCAACCCAGGTAGCCAGGACCTTTAAGGTTACGCCACACCGTGGTGGTTCTCCCAAAGTGCGATTAGCGTCCGGCGGCTCGTACGGTCACAGCAATGTGATGGATGCCTACTTCTACCAGAGTGCCCAATGCGGCAACTCATACCCCTTTATAGCTGCCCTGCAGCAATCTATCCTTTTGGCCATTTCATTGCGCCAACCCTGCGCCCGTCTCTTTCTTCCGGAAAGAGACGGGCGCTCCTACCGCTGCTGCAGCCCGCCTCGTACAAGGCATTGCGGCATTCCCCCTCGTGACAATCGGCGTGACAAACACCGAAGTCACAGCAACAGCGATGCAGATGATGGTGCCGCAGTCCAGGGAATGGACTGCACCTGACTGACAGTCAGGCATGCCCCGGTCATCGCATAGCTGCCTTCACCCGACTCAGGATCTCGCGGCGTCGGTTTCGTCAGCCAGAGCAGCCTCCACCCGCCCACTTCTTCGGAAGTGTTCAGGAGGCCAGATCATGAGATGCCCAAGCTCCCGGTCGTAAAGAGCCGCCAGTCCCGCGTTAGTGGACAACCCTCACAGGTCGCAGGGGCCTTGCTCCCTGATAACACTCAACATTCGTGGCGGGATGACGTGGGGAAAAACTTCAACGTTTTGGCTTCGAGAGGAGTTCGATCATGGCACTGGTGGGTAAACGGGATGGGCGCAATTTTGGCTATGGTCGGCAATTGAGCTATGCCGGGCCGCAAGCGCTGAAAGATCTATTTGGCGGGGGGCATTACGGCACAGTCAAAGCGCACAGTGATCGCTGGCAGGCATTTGTGCGCTGGTGTCGGTCGGAGGATGGACCAGGGTTTAACGATGCGCGACAAATTGATCGGCAGACCTTGCTGGACTACGCCGGAAATTTGCGCCAAAAAGTTGAACAAGGTGAGCTCGCCATCGCCACTGCGCAAAACCGGTTGTCCAGTGTGAATCGAACCATGGCCGCGCTTCGCGGTGATCAGAATGTGAAAGTACCGAGTCCGAGCAAGGCGCTGGGAATGCACCGCAACAGTGTCCGTCGCTCGGTCCCGCAAGGCCAAGACCGCGAACATGTGAAGAGGGTCGTAGAGGTGCTTTGCGCACACAAGCAGCCGCGTGCCGCGGCCATCGCTCAATTAGCGCGAACCACCGGCATGCGCTTACGTGAGGCCATTTTGGCAGACCTTCCGCGCTTAAAACGTGAGGCCGAACAAAACGGCAAGATCAACATCCAGGATGGCACCAAGGGGGGCCGCTCAGGTGCCTCGGCACCTCGCTGGATCAGGGCGGATGATCATATTCGCGAGGCGCTGAGATTCGCCGAACAGGTCTCACCCGACGGTAGCCGCAACCTACTTGCACCGAACGAAACCTACCTCGATTTCCAACGAGGAATCGTCCGTCCTGCACGGGACATCCTCCATCAGTACAACCTCAAAGGCTTCCACGAATTGCGGGCAGCCTATGCGTGCGAACGCTATGAGCAAATCACCCACCATCCCGCCCCCATCAACGGTGGCCATTGCTATCAACTCGACCGACGTCTCGATCAGGAAGCCCGAGTACAAATCAGCTATGAGCTGGGGCACAACCGTATCTTCGTGGTGGCCGCTTACATTGGTGGTCGCGCATGAGCACGGTATTCGATATGGATCTGTTCCTGACGGGCGTCCTGACCGGATCGCACACCACGCGCCAACGCCACCTGCGTCAGGCGAAGGCCATCCAAGCAGCAATCACTGATCGCTGGCAACGGGACATTCCATGGACTTGGCAGAGAAAACACCTTGCGTGGTTTTTGAATCACCACCTAAACCAGCACACTGAATCGACGCGCTATTACTATTTGCTGACCATGCAATTACTCACTCATCGCTTAGGAAAACCCTGGCAGTTCAACCGCTAGATGAAGGTCAGAAAACGGCCGATTCTGTTGAAAAAGTCGGCTTCGAATTCCACGGCAGAAAAGTACGCGCCTGAGATTGAAATCTGAATTTTGGGCAGAAGGTTCAGGACTCGGATTTCACGTAGCCGCGTGCAACGGAGGTGTTTTCATCCATCAATATTCGAGCGTTTTAGGAAAACCGACTTTTTCAACAGAATCGGCCAGAAGCAGTCGCTCAGCCGGGCTTCGTGTGTACGCGCTTGGCGATCCCGCGCGACGACTTCAATCCTGCAATAGACGATATCAATATCAATGGCTACGATCGCCATGCTCGGTCGCGCTTCAAATATCCAGTCTTAAACACAGAAAGTATGGTCGTTGAGCAAAAGGCCCCCGGTGGGATGAATCGTTGCTAAATTGGCAGATTGTCACCTCCCTCAAGGGTTTTAGAAATTAAGGAAGCTATAAACCTAATGATTGGATCAGCCCTTCGGAATGCCTTTCGCACAGAGTCACTGGGCGCTCGTGGTGAAATTGCGCTTTTTCGTGCATTTATCCGCGCGTTCAATGCACTCGGGCCCAACGCATTGGCACAGGAATATCATGGTAATCGTTACCAAGTGAGATTTAGCGCTACTCGAGGTGTTGGCCGATCAGTCCCTCGCTGTGAATTATGTGACGTAATGATCATTCATTACCCTGCGGGTAATCCTAGCGGTGCACGTGTTACTTTTAATCAAGCAAAGGTCACTACCAACTCGCTTGTATGTCATACCACAGCGTCTGTTCCATACAATTTTCGTGCGAACTTGGAACAGTGGGACTTGCTCTCAAACCGGCCATCAATAAGCGCTACGACAGCAAAAGTTCATCTCCCCTACGACCTGCTTTCTAGTGCTCTCCTACCATCTGTAGGTACATTCGGTGTTTTTTATCCGCAAGGTTCGGGTTTCGATTTTGCTTACTTTGTCGCAGACGGTCTTCGACCTTTGAAAAACAGCGCCAAACGATCGGGTACACTTCAGTGGGGAACTCCACTACGCCAGGTCCGCAAAGTTGGCCATTATGATGAGGCCACAACGACTTGCTGTATGTATGGCTTTGGACGAGCTCTTGAATTGGGCTTGATAGGTACGCCTCTTCAACAGACTTTATACGGTTCATCTGGAGCCACTGAAATGCGATATTGGTTGGCAAGTGTGCTGTCATCACTCCGTAAAATGCATCCTGATTCTGAGCTACCGAACGAACTGCTGGAGGGGCTGGAACTGGCGCGCGAAGCCGACGAGTTGAAATCCTCTTGGAAAGGTGATACATCAACTCCACGTGCGGTAGTATTGGTCAGAACGGGTTAATAGAAATCAGTAGAACAGATAAAAAAGGTATTTCTACGCCATGGCATCGACACTCACGAAGAAGCCAGTCCCCACCAATTCTTTACTCGGTGTTAAGACTTCTTTGCACCGGCCTGACAGACAGCGCAAAATAATCCACGGTCAGCCAATAGTTGCCTCTGGTGAGTGGCTTCTGGCCGACGCCTACCTGTCTTGAACGGTAGAGAGCGGCCAAAAGTAGCCGTTCGGACGTATCTGCGAAGCTAGAGGCGTTTCACTCTAATGGAAATATTATGATAACCATTAACAATGGCAGAATCTCTTTTGTAGAGAAACATCTTTTTGATCCTGAAATAGAAAAATTCGAAGGAATAATAGAGCGTTACAGCGACTATCACGTTGAATTGTTTTTGCATGTGGTCAGCGATCCATCTTGTAGATATGAGAAAGGTGTGGGGGCAGCGCGAGTAGTGAAGGATATAGCTGGGCTCTCAGCTAAAGAAAGGTTCTTGAGGGTATTGAACAACAGAGAACTAACCGCAAACCCAAAAGGTTTTTATGCCAATAAGTTCAAAAAGGGGGAAGGGCTCCCTCAGGAAATTAAGTCCGTTAGTTTTGCGCATTGTACGCAGGAAGAAGTAGCTCAGCACTTTGAGGCTCGAAACTCAGAGTATGGAATCATCTTCTATCATGACTTTCTTCAATCTTTGGGAATGATACCTGTAAGGTATGTTAATGAGGAAGATGAAGAATCAATTCGCCGGCTAGTTTTCAATGAGCCTTTTGCATTAGAGGCTTACGGTCGAAATTATGATATGCGCTGGGAAAAAGAATGGCGCATCAACAAAAACGTTACTTTTGAGTCGCACCACGTTGCCTTTATAGTTGTACCAGATAACGAATATCACGAATTTGTTCACCTAACAATTCATGCGGGTCTTGACTATTTAGTTCTTCCGGCCTCGGTATTTACGAATCCATTTAAATTTTTTCTAATTGCAGACAGCATGGAGCATCACTCCTGGCAGCAGATCAGGATATATGGTGACTGGAAAGTAGATTTTGATATGTTTCCCGAGTTCACTGACGCTGAGAAAGAAGAATTCCTAAATAGGTGCGGAGTGCATATTGAGTGCCTTGCAAAGGCAGAAATACAAAATATATATGAAAATCGGTACATCTCGAAATTTATGAATTTCGCATCACGCCTAGATGTTGGTTTTTTAAATAAAACATCATTTAAGGAGATTGCCTTGGTTAATAAAAATGCTGGCGAACCCTATCAAGCTCATAGAGATCTCATGATGCATTGTTATACGGAAAGGTTTGAAGTTCAACGTGGCCGTATATATCCGTAGTATGAGAGACAACTCGCTCAACTGTCGATCCTTCCGTCCACTGAGTTCCTATTTGTGCAAGCGTGTCTTTCTACAAGCTTAAGCGAAATTGACCAAGCGAACGGAGGCTCTTGGCCGCTCTCTGCCGTTACCGTCGCGAGCTGTTGGCGCTGAGCGGACACGGACTCAGTGATTCAGACGACAATGGAGATGAAAGGTTTAGCCAAGTCGATTAAATCAACGTTCAGGCACGGTGTCATATGAGTAATTAGTGTTTTCCAGTTCGCTCGTGGCCGTTTTCCCCCGACCGGTCTCGGATATCAAAAATAAATTCTTCCGTGCCCTCGAACATATTACATAGAGTAGCTTTTTTGCGCTGTCGAATTGCTTGGGATCTGCCCAGTGTGGAACCATGCCTTGGAGCAGGGAAAAGGCGATCACATTGTCAAACTCCGCGCCTTTGATGCCGTGGATTGTCGAAATTGTAATACCTGATCTTGGTCGGAAAGCACGTTTGAAGTTATCTATTCCCTCGATCAGATTTAAGCCATCGCTTTTGGCACGCGCTATCTTTTTACGGGCGGTCTCAAAAAAAGACAGATAATGAATATGCAGGCTTGGATGGCTATCAAGTGAAGGTATTCGTATCAGTTGAAGAAATTTACTGAAGTACAACTCGAGGTATTGCATGCCATTCTGCTCCGTCAACTGAATGGTATTCAGCTCCTTTAAAAGGGTTTTTGGGGTATGGCCACACTTGATCCCACCGTCGTCCAGGGCACTTATCACCTCAGCTGCCCAGCGAACTCTTCTCAAATACATATCCGGTGCAGGGTCTGACAAACATAAACGGCTAAGTTTGTACCAAAAATTGTCAAGTTCCCTTCCGAACGGAATCATGCCAGGGCCATCGAAGCTGCATTCCGGAAGCCTGCTCATCAAACGTCGGGTGATGGCAGCCAATGAAGGCCATTGAGGACCGACGATGCAGATTTCCTCAGGGCGAATCCCTTGCACGTACAGGCTATAGCGGATTAAGCGTTCGACTTCGTCTTCCAGACTATTAGCTGGGGTCTTATGGTCGTAGCTGATGATGCTGTGATAATGCTTATGCTCGGAATGGGCAGTTATCGGGCCAGGGTGCAATCTGTAGTGGGAAAAATACTCAACGATTTTTGTCGATGAGCGGTAATTGTGGTCGAGTGAGAGGGACTCAATTGAGAGATTCGATTTTGACTTGAATTCATCAAAAGCGACGGCGTATCCGCCGAGACTATTAAAAATAGCCTGATCTCGATCGCCCACGATAAACGCCTGGGTCTGATCAGGACGCGAAGAAAATATGCAGAATAAAATCAGATACTGTATTTCTTTAGTATCCTGATACTCATCGAGCAATATGATGTTGAATAAGTTGCTTAAGTGTTTGGCGATCTCCGGGAGCTTAGAAATTAGTTTGTGTGAAAAAAACAGAATTAGTTCGAAATCAATTTTCCTATCTTGCTTCAAAATTGCAAAGTAGCGTTTTAGTACGTCGCGTACATTTGTATGTTTTTTTGTGTCAGAGCATAGGAACGCTATTTTTCCGTTAACAAAGTGATAACCGCAATCATACGGATTGATCTTTGGGTAGTTCGTAGACTTACACAACTCCTCCAGTAGTGCCTCCGTATCGGGTTGATTGATGATTGTGAATCCGCTTTCCAAGCGAGGTTCATAGATCGCGTAAGGCCGAATGATCCACTCTAGGCAAAACGAGTGTATCGTCCCAATCCAGAGCTGCGCAGTCGGCAGGCCCAACCTCTCAACACGCTCCAGAATCTCGTCTGCAGCACGGTGTGTGTATGTGATGGCCACGACGAATTTGCGGTGATCAGTAATTTTTAACAGTTCAGTAGCGATCTTATAGGTAAGTGTCTTCGTCTTTCCGCTTCCCGGGCATGCCGTTAGAAACACGCTGCCAGGGAGTTTGATGGCCGCAATCTGTTTGCTATCAAGGCCAGCGCTTGCAAGATCCACCATGTTAAATACCCAAGAAAGTTGCCAGAATCGGATCTTCATTCAGCAGATCGCTCAGTGCGGCGATCAACGTGGAAAATGGTAGGTCGCGGTCCTCGTACTCGGCTAGCAGACTCTGAGCTTGAATGGCCTGGTCATAAAATTCTTCGTAGTAACCTTCGGTGGTCAAAGTGACGAGTCGGTGCTTCAAAATCTTGAGCTTTGTCTTGCGCGGTAATTCTTCACAAGCTCCTAAGACTGCTTCGAGGATGTACTCAGGAATGTTCGTCACCCGGCTGATATTGTCGGCTAACAATATGGCGAACCAACCTTTGCCAAGGTAATTGGCCATCGTCAGAATTCTTTTACCCGCCACACCAATGTCGGCATCCTTGAGTTCTGCTTTCGCTGCACGACGAGTGGGTATGTCGGTATAGACGCTATCGACAACGCTGATAACTTCATGCGTGTTGTCAGCCATTAAGAAGTCGACTTCGAAGGTATGTTGCGCGTAGTACGAGTGGAGGAAGGGGTTGTTCCGGCTGTAGTTTTCCAGGCGCGTCATTCGCGCGCGGCCTGATTCTGCCGAGCCCGCGATTTTTGATTTGTACGCCCTAATGGTTTCACTGTCTGTCTCAAGGACGTCCGTGCCAGTAATAGCCTTGTCCAGATCGGTAACGATGCTGCAACTGCGACGAATTCGAGAGGGGTGGAACACGCAGGCAATGTTTTCAAAGCCGGTACTTCGGATATTAATCAAGCTGATGCCAAGCTCATCAAGGCTTACACCGATGACTGTCTTCACGAGTGCCGGAATGATAAATTCCTCAGCATCGCCTTCAATCAATATCACTCCCCTGGCAAACAGAAGGCTGCTGCGAGTGGCGTCAAGGTAGCGCTGCAGATGGATAATTTCTGTACGAGTGAGGGCAACTGATGGCTGGTAGGATTCGCAGCGAACGCCTTTACGAGCCAAAATATTCACACTTTCGATATTGCTGACTTCGGATATCTGAGTGGAATGAGTCGAGTAGATGATCTGGGTGTTGTTGTAGTTTATGTTGTCAAACAAAGTTTTCTGAATATGTGTATGAATATGGGCTTCCGGCTCTTCAACCAGTAAAAAGTTGGCTGCAGTTTCACGTTGCTTCTGATATTTAAACTCTAGAAGCTTTAAGGTCAGGTAGATTAGATTGGCGCCGCCTAGGCTCAGCTCTGAAATATCCCCGGCGTACTCCTCATCCGTTTCGCCAACAAAAAGCTTCAGTGACTGAAGCAATTTCTCCGCATCACTTGGCAAATCTGATCTGATATGAAGGCTAGCCGGTGCATAAGCATCACCGGCCGTTTCGCTTATCGTCGTCCTAATATCGGTCCTGACATCCTGCACATCTTGGAGGGCCTCGATATCTGAATTCAACGATTTGACCGTGTTGGTGATGGTCTCATATTTGGATTTATCAATTTCTTGGCTTTTGCGTGTGAGCAGGTTGAGTAGTGGGTTTTGCCGGTTACCATTAAAGTCGGACACCACATCCCTCAACGCCTTGACGAAGGTGAATGACACCTCTTTGGCAACTGAGAGTTGGTGAGGGATCTTGCTGCCTATCAGCTTGGAGTCTAGAGGGGGAAACAAGACTGCGTCGAAGTCGCCGACAACTTCCTGATAACACGCGGGATCGGTGAAATCGACGTCGCTCCGCCCTGTAAACCACACTTCATAGTCGTCAATGGTCACTGATTCCTGCAAAGTGGCTAGTCCCGCTTTGTCACCCGCTGAGAGCGCTGCAAGTTTGGTCCTAATGTGCGAGTTTGGGCGAAAAATCAGGTTGTATGTGGCCTTGTTGACAGCGCTGCCGGAAATAATTGCGCCATGATGGACAAATAACGACTGAATTGCTTCATCCGTGCTGATGTCATCAAATTCCAGGCTGATGATGATCCAGTGCCCCTTCCATGAGGTCTTTCTCCTGAAAAAATCGCCCTCGGAGAGTTCGTGTGCTGCCCTGTAAATATTGGAGTCAAGGAGCAGTCTGATGGCTCTGAACAGATTGCTCTTTCCAGAACCATTTTCCCCGATGATAGTGTTAACGCCCGGTTTGAGGACGAATTTTGCGAATTCAAAATTCCGGTAGTTGACGAGGGAAACCTTAGAGAGGTGCATACATGCAGTCCTTGGCAAGCGAATCGCAAAACTCGACAGTAGCAGATCGCCAATTGCTTGCCATTCACATTCCGGTCGCGTTACACGCCAGCCTTTCTCTATTCATAGATGTGCTGCATGCTGGGCCGAGGAGTTCGCACTCTGTGGCATGGATTGCAGTGAATGGTCCCGGATTCATAGGAACCTTAGAATGACTGCTTATGGCCGTCTGCTGCCTGTCTCCACGGCAGCTTTTGGCGGATTTCTGCCTATTCTCTACGAAAAAGATGATTGACAACGTTCAAATTCAGGAGGGTTCACCATTCGTATGCGGCTCTGAATTACTTACAGACCGACAATGTGCTCACATCTAAAAAATCCCGAATTCGATTCCACCGAGCGCCATAACTAGCTGATTTATTTATAGTTACTAGTTGGGGTACGCCGAATTTTCCAGCGAGCTCCAGACGCCCGGAAAACCTAGCCTCGCCGAAACATACCGTTCGTCTGGTGCCGGCACCATACGCAATACCGAAAAAGGCTCACCGCAAGGTGGGCCTTTTTTGTTTCTGGTTTAAGTCTTGGTGGACGGCGGTGCCGTTCACGGAACGCTTACGACTTATATCTCTCACGCTACACAATAAACTTCATTCGGCCATTAAAAAGCCCCACATCACCTTAAGGGTGGAGGGGCTTCAGATACACTGCTTTGCATATTTAATACTAAGTTATTGTTGTACCCACCCAATAGCTTCATTGTTTTATGCACAAAAAAAACCAACCATTTTTTAGACCGCACCGCGCATAAAAAACTCTACTGGAACCTTAAAGAAATCTGCAAATCCTCTTATCTGGGAAACCGTCATTTTTCTTTTATTATTTAAAATTTCAGAAACAGCACTTTGCGTTGCTATATCAGACAAATCTTTTTGCTTAACTCCCCTGTCCGAAATCAGAAACGCGAGCGCTTCAGACTGGGAAGATAGAGGTATCAACACCGTTTCAGTTTCGTACTCATACACTCGATCAGCAACCAGCTCCGCAAAACGCGCTGCTGCGTGCTCTTCACTATCAGCATGAGAGTAGAGTTCATCAATTAGCGCCATCCGCCCCTGCAAGTCTTCATCATCTTTAATAGGATCATGACATGCAGACAACAACTTGGACATTGTGGCTATCTGATCACTCAGGCCATCAAGCATTGGTGAAATATTAGCTATGAAGGAATCTAGTCCAGTGGATTCGACCTTATCACGCTTCATCTTGTCACCTATAATTACAGTAATTAAATAGAGCCAATCTTCCTGATCAGCTACTTAACATCACTTCTGCACCACTTATCATATCCGGCGTGGGGCAGAATCTCCTTCAGGTAAAAGGTGCCGGTTCGCGTATTGATCCACGCGATGATTCGACACTCATTTTTCTTGATATCAAAAATATAGATATCAAGAGGCCCTTTTTTACTCGTGTTCCTCAGCTTTGAGTGCGGAATGCGATCAACGTTCCACCCTGATGCTGCGACCCAAACGTCGCGAATTTGCTCAAAAGACTCAAACCGAAGGGGCGGTCTGTCAAAGATGGTTAGCCAAAGGTTGAGTGCTTCTTTCCACTGGCTGTACTTTTCAATGGCTTGTGCAACCGCCGTCTTTGTTACCACTCGCATGTTATTGGTCTCCGGCGTGCTTGCATGTGGCGAACTTTATCTGCCAAACAGATATCTGTCAAACAGATAAATCCCTTGCAGAGCTTCGCGACATCAACCTGAACACCCCTCACCCCACCGCCTTGTCCCTGAAACAAACATCGTGTTAACTGTGCCATCACCCGCGCTTACAGGCGCAAACACCCTATTCCCGCTGCTCCCTGCCGATTTTTTGCCTTTTGATCAGGTATGAACGCGATGACGAATGCTGCGCCCTCGATAAAGCTCAGTACGCTTCGGCAAATTGCTCCTTATCTGGGGATGCGCGGGGTATCGCCGCTGGAGTTTTTTCGGCGTTATGGGATTTCTCCGCAGGTGTTTCAGAACCCTGAGGCGTGGATTCCACGGGCGGCGTGTTTTCATATTGCCAATGAGATGGCGGCGGTCGCTCAGGACCCGTTTGCCGGGGCGTCGGTGGGGCATTTGATTGAGGTGCGTTCGCTCGGTGTGTGGGGCGAATGGGTGCTGGGCTCGACCAATCTGGCTCAGGCGTGTGCACTGGCGGCAGTGCACACGGATTTGCTGCATCAAGGCAGTGACGTGAAGATCATCACCGAAGGCCGGATGACTAAGCTGGTTCAGCACTTCAACGGGCACCACGGGGCCGACCCCAAGCAGGTGATTTTGGGCACGCTGGCGCTGTTGAGAAAGATCCCGCTGATGTCCGGCGAGCCCGGCGCCATTCGTGTGCATCTGAAAAACCCGCGAGAGCGCGGCGATGAGGCGCTTGAGGAGTATCTGGGGCCGAATCTGGTGATGAATGCTGAGCACAACATGATCGAGTTTGATCGTGACTTGCTCGAAACGCCTCTGCAGCCTGTTCGGGACAGTGCCTGGAAAACCACCTTGGCCTTGAAGTCGACCTCCGACGCCGCGGACGCGCTCGTGCAGCAGATCGCGGATCAGGAGTTGTCCAAACTTGTGACTGTTTCACGAAAGATCGGGCTGTCTGCCCGTACGCTCCAACGGCGCCTGGAACATTGCGGTATCGACTTCGATGCATTGCGTGACGAGACTCGTCGCAGTGAAGCCATGCAGTTGATTGCCAGCGCCAGATACAGCGCCACCGAAATTGCCTACATGGTCGGCTACAGCGACCCCGCGCACTTTACTCGCGCCTTCAAGCGCTGGACCGGCAGCCCGCCGTCGCACTATCGCAGCCTCTTGAAACAAGACCGTTAATACCCCCGCCTAACCCTCCTCCACTGCGCGCGCCCCCTTTACGGGGCGGCCTTCGCGTGCGCGCTCACATTGCTTTTGGCACCAAATGGCAAGTTTGCGCCAAGGCGTTCTTATACAGTCAAAAAACTAACGCCAATCAATAAACCCAGAGGTTTAAATGCCCCCTTTACATGCGATCTGCATCCTTGCCATGGCGCTGGCAGTTGTTGGAAGTGCGAACGCTCAATCCTCCCCAGAGGCGGCGATACCGGTGGGTGTGGATAACTTTGTCCGTGCTGAGTCCGATCTTTACTTGGGCAAGATGGTAGCGACGGGCAGTTTGGGCCGCTTTGTTCATAGCCGCGAGGCCGTGCCCATCGACGCCCAGAATGTGGTGCGCATGAACCGGGACACGCTCTATTCGTCAGCGGTGTTCGATCTCGATGCAGGCCCCGTCACCATCACCTTGCCTGAAGCCGATGGGCGTTTCATGTCGATGGCGGTGATCAATGAAGATCACTACGTGCCCCTCGTCACTTACGGCGCCGGTCGTCAGACACTGAGCAAAGAGTCCGTCGGCACCCGCTATGTCTTTGTGGCGGTGCGCACCTTCTTCGATCCCGCTGATCGCAAAGACCTCGAGAAGGTCCATGCACTGCAGGATGCAATGACAGTCAGCCAGGCCAAGGTTGGCGAGTTTGTGGTGCCTAAGTGGGACCCGGCCAGCCAGGCCAAAGTGCGTGCGGCGTTGGAGGTGTTGGGCTCGACGATCCCTGACTACAACCAGTCCTTTGGCCCCAAGGGCGCGGTCAACCCCATCCATCACTTGATCGGCACTGCCACGGGATGGGGCGGCAACCCGGCCAAGGACGCCATCTACCTGGGCGGCGTGATGCCGCAGAACGACGGGCACGCCGTTTACCGCCTGAAAGTAGGTGAAGTCCCGGTCAATGGATTTTGGTCGGTCAGTGTTTATAACGCCGACGGTTACTTCCAGAAGAACCCCCAAGACGCTTATTCGTTGAACAACCTCACCGCCAAGAAAAGTGAGGATGGCTCGATTGCCATTCAGTTCGGCGGTTGCGACGCGACGATCGCCAATTGCCTGCCTACCACTCCCGGCTGGAACTACACGGTCAGGCTTTATCAGCCGAGCGAACAACTACTCAATGGCCAATGGAGCTTCCCCAAGCCAGAGCTTGTCGCCCGCTAATTGATAACAGCCGACTTCTATAACCCGGCACACACGCTCACACGTTTGGTTTTACAACCAAGGAAACAAGCAATGACAACCATCGGCGGTTCAAACTTTCTCAAGCATCCCGTGGCCCTCATAGCAGGTGCGACGCTCGCATTGGCGATGGCGCTGCCGGCACACGCAGACAACACAAATGAGCCATCCGTGACCGTGGGTGGCGGCCTTGGTGTCGGCCCGTTGTACGAAGGTTCGTCGCACTACGCAGCTTTCCCGTCGCTGAAATTGAAGGCCGTGTTGCCGACCCAAGAGTGGGGCACGTTCAGCGCGGCGTTCCCTGAGGGCCTGCGTTGGGACTTGCCGGGCTTGTCGCCTTTCGGCTTTGCGCTGTTGATTGGTTATGACCAGGGCCGCAAAGAACGAATCCACACCCTGGACGGCCGCGATGACTATCTGCGGGGCATGGGCAACCTGGACAGCACCGCGCTGGTCGGGGCTGAAGCGTACTGGACGCTGCCGGCCGGTCGCCTGTTTGTGCGCGGCCTGCGCTCGAGCGACAACCGCAATTACGGCGGCGAGCGCCTGGGCAAAACCGCCTACCTTGAAGCCGGTTTTGCCACGGCTTACGCGCTGTCTTCAACATTGACCCTGGACTCGACGCTGTACGGCACCTGGAGCAATGAGAACGACATGATGGCGCGCTTCGGTGTCACGGCTCAGCAAGCGGCCCGCACCCAGTTCGAGGAATATCACCCGGGCGGCGGGATGCGTGACGTGACCTTGAAGCTGGGCCTCACCTGGCAATGGCAGCCACAGATCGCCCTTGAAGGCGGGGTCAAAACCTACGCACTGGTCTCCGATGCCCGCAACAGCCCGCTCACGGGTGAAAAGGTCGGCGCTGGCGCTTATCTGAACGCGCTGTACTCGTTTTGATTAACCGCTCACACCGCTGCCATCCGCCACAGGACCAACAAGGGAACACGCGATGAAACAACGACATAAGCAGTTGGGGCTGACCGTGTCCCTGACTGGCCTGCTGTGGTCGGGGCTGGTGCTTGCCGAAGAGGCGGCCACCAAGATCACGGACCCTCATTTCAAGCTGGCTCCGGGTTACCTCAACCCGGCCGACCTGCCGCTGCGCCTGGCATTGCTCGGCGCGCCGCCCAAGCCCGACTCCGCGGCGCTGGCGCGGGATGAAGAAGCTCGGCGGGCGGCGCTGGCACTACGGGGAACGGCCCGGGAGGCACTCGCCGCAACGGATGCAGAGTTGTCGTTCCCGGGCCCCGCGAACACGTTCTCGTGCGCGATGGGGACACAGATCAGCGAGAAGACCACTCCGCATCTGTACACCTTGATGCAGCGCACCCTGACGGATGCCGGTGGCTCCACGTATGCCGGGAAAAACGCCTACAACCGCACCCGTCCGTTTGTGGTGCATGACGAAGGTACTTGCCGCAAAGACATGGAACCGCTGCTACGCACCGACGGTTCCTGGCCTTCCGGACACTCGGCGGCAGGCTGGGCCTGGGGCTTGATCCTCGCAGAAGTGAACCCGGCACGCGCCACTGAACTGATGACTCGCGGCCTGGCGTACGGCCAAAGCCGCGTCATCTGCAACGCCCACTGGCAGAGCGACGTGGATGCCGGGCGCATCATGGGCGCCGCCACCGTGGCCAGCCTGCACAGCAATCCGGCGTTCCTGAAGGATCTGGCAGCGGCGAAGGAAGAAATCCAGGCGGCGCAAAAAGCAGGCAACACGCCGACAGAAAACTGCGCCGCCGAGGGCGTCGCGCTCTCGTTGACGCAGCACTGAACGGGGATGCGCCATGAGGCTCAGTCACACTTCGTTGCGGCGTAAACACGTGCATCTGGCCCTGTTGTTCGGGGCCTTGGCGAGCGCTGCAGGCGGCCTGCCGACGGCTGCCAACGCGGCAGACAATGATGAATGGCAGTTCAACGGTGGGCCATACCTGTGGGGCGCCGGTATTCGTGGGCACGTCGGCCACAAAAGCACCGGGACGGCCTCTGTGAAGTCCGATTTCTCAAACATCGCACGTACCGTCGACATGTCGTTGATGTTCATGGGCGAGGCGCGGCGCGGGCCATACAGCGTGCTTGCCGACCTGATGTACATCGACACCGACACCCGCAACCGCCTGCCTACCGGGTCCAAGCTGGAAGTTGAAGGCAAGACGGCGTCAGGCTTTTTGGGCGGCGGCTATACCGTTCTGGGCGATGACGATTATCGGGTCGACGTCGCGGGCGGCGTGCGCGTCTGGTACAGCAGCACCACCCTGACCCTGCATGGTGGGCAGGCTTCGGGGCATTCCGGCTCTGACAACGCCACGTGGGCAGACGCCATGGTCGGGCTGCGGGGGCGCTATGCGGTCAATGAGCGGTTCTGGTTGTCCTCCTGGGGCATGGTGGGTGCCGGGCAATCCCGTGAAGACTGGGACCTGGCAGCCCTGGCAGGCTGGGAATTCACCCCCGGATTTTCGGCGGTGGCCGGCTACCGGGCCATGGGCGTGAACTATCGCAACGACGGGTTTGTGTACGACATCGTGCAAAAAGGCCCGTTGTTGGGGATTAGCGGACGGTTTTAGGCGTTTGCAGCCCGCAAGGTAGTTGCCCCTCCCCCCTTGCATTACTGACGTGCCATCACGACAATGAGAGCGATTACCATTTACGCTTTTGGTGACTCTCTCATGTCGTCGCTCGATCATTCAGCGCTTCATCAGCTGTACAGCGAACACAACAGTTGGCTGAAAGGCTGGTTGCGCGTGCGGCTCGGTAATGCGGCCGATGCTTCGGATTTGGCTCAGGACACGTTTGTGCGGGTGATGACAGCCCGCCATGACGTGCCCATCCGCGAGCCTCGGGGCTATCTCAGTGCCATTGCCCGCTCGCTGCTGATCGACAAGTCCCGTCGGCGCACCATTGAGCAGGCGTATCTGTTTGCATTGGCGCAACGGCCAGAGCCGGTGGAGGTGTCGCCGGAGGTGCGGTTGTCGATCATCGAGATGCTGATCTCAATCGATACCCTGCTCGACGAACTGGGCCCCAGAACCCGGGAGATTTTCCTCGCCGTCCAGCTGGAAGGGCTGACCTACGTGGCCGCAGCAGAACGGTTCGGGGTGTCGGTGACCACGGTTAAAAACCATCTGATTCGCGCCATGACCCGCTGCCTGTTGCTGGTTGACGCGTGAGGCTACCTGATATGGACATCAAAACCCTCGAAGCCGCCGCCACCTGGTATGTGCAACTCAATGACGGCACGGTCAATGAGGCGCGACAGCGGGCCTGGCACACCTGGCTGCACGCCAGCCCGCAGCATGCGGCGGCTTGGACACGGGTCGAAATCCTCCAGCAGCAGTGGTCCAAAATGCCCCGGCAAGCGGCTTTGTCCAGTTTGGGGGCAGCCAAGGCCCAGCGCCGTGATGTGCTGAAAATCCTCAGCATGCTGGTGGCCGTGGGCGGGTGTTCGTGGCTGGCCGTTGAGCAGGTGCCCTATCGCTCGATGCTGGCAGAACTGAGCACCGGCAGCCGTGAGCGCCGCTCGCTGCGGCTGGAGGACGGCTCGCAATTGGAGATGAACGCCGGCACCGCGCTGGATGTTCACTTCGATGCAACGCAGCGACAGATCCAGTTGTATCGCGGCGAAATCCTGCTGCAAACCGCCAAGCCCGCCGACCCGCGGCCCTTGGTCGTGCAAACGGTTGACGGCAACGTGCGGGCGCTCGGCACCCGCTTCAGTGTTCGCCAACTGCCCGCCTACACCCGCGTCGGCGTGCTACAGGCTGCGGTTGAAGTCCGCCCGCTTCAGCATGCCGACCAGCCGCTGCGGCTGGAGGCCGGGCAGCAAGTCACGTTCGACCGCGATGCGGTGAGCGCGATTGGGCTTTTACCGGCTGAATCGGCCGCCTGGGTGCAGGGCATGTTGAGCGTCAATGACTGGCCCCTGGGGGACTTTATCGAAGAGTTGGGCCGTTATCGCCCCGGCGTACTGCGGTGCGACCCGGCGGTTCAAGGGTTGAGCATTTCGGGGGCGTTTCGCATCGATGACACCGACACCGTTCTGGAAAACCTGAGCAAGACCTTACCGGTCAAGGTGCGTTATGTGACGCGTTATTGGGCCAACATCGAGCCGGTCTGAGTTTATTTAGAAAATCCCGGCGCGCGGCCTTGCTGATTTTGATTCTCATCCGTCTTTGACACAAACCGCGATCACAGCGGCTATCTGCCAGACTAACGGAAGGATCACCGAATGCCCCCGCTCCCCCTCAATGCCAGTACCCAGATAACGCGCGCTGTGCGCATGGCGGTGTTCGGCGCGTCGCTGGCCAGCCTGCCCGCCCTGGCGCTGATGCCCACCCAGGCGTGCGCGCAAAGCCAGACGGTGTACGAGATTGCCCCAGGCCCGTTGGGCAACGCCCTGACCCAGTTTGGCGTGCAGGCGGGGGTGACTATTTCGTTCGACACGGAACAGGCTCGCCACCTCCACACCAGCGGGCTGGAAGGCTCATACAGTGTTGAAGAAGGCCTGGAGCGCTTGCTCGCCAACAGCGGCTTGCAAGCCGAGCGCCAGAGCAATGGGGGCTATGTACTGGTCGCACGCAACGCGCAATCGGCGCTGGAGCTGGGCGCCACTCAGGTCACTACCAACCAGTTGGGGTCTGTTACCGAGGGCACGGGGTCCTACACGCCGGGCACCATCGCCACAGCCACGCGCCTGGTGTTGACCCCGCGAGAAACGCCGCAGTCGATTTCGGTGGTGACCCGCCAGGTCATGGACGATTTCGGACTCAACGCCATTGATGACGTGATGCGCCACACGCCAGGCATCACGGTGTCGACGTATGACACTGAGCGCACCAATTACTACTCGCGCGGTTTTTCCATCGTCAACTTTCAATACGATGGCATACCGACTCTACGGGACGCGCAATACTCGGCCGGGCAGACCCTGACCGACATGGCCCTGTATGACCGGGTTGAAGTGCTCAAGGGCGCGACCGGCCTGCTCACCGGGGCTGGCGGCCCTGGCGGCACCATCAACCTGATTCGTAAAAAACCCACCTCGCAATTCATGAGCAGCATCGAGGTGGGCGCCGGCTCCTGGGACAACTACCGCACACAAATCGACGTGAGCGGCCCGCTGACCGAGACCGGCAACGTGCGCGGTCGAGCCGTCGCGGCGTATCAGGACAAAAAGTCATTCCTGGACCACTACTCGCGCAAAACCGGCGTGTACTACGGCATTCTTGAGGTCGATCTGGATGAAGACACGCTGCTCACCCTGGGCGCCGACTATCAGGACAGCAACCCCAAAGGCTCCAGCTGGACCGGCACGCGTACCATTTTCGATGCGACGGGCAATAAGCTGGATCTGCCGCGCTCATTCAACAACGGCCCCAAATGGAGCAGTTGGGAGCAGTACAGCCGAACCGTGTTCGCCACCCTTGAGCACAACTTTGACAATGGCTGGGTGACCAAAGGCCAATACAACCATCAGATCAATGGCTACGACGCGCCGCTGGGTTACATCTCACAGGACTCCGCAACCGCCAGTTCGATTTATGCGCGCAAATATACCGGCGAAACCACCCGTGACAGCCTCGATGTCTATGCCTCGGGACCTTTCGAGCTGTTTGGCCGCGAACACCAATTAGTCGTGGGCCAGTCCCTGTCCATCTCTGACTGGAAAGGCAAGGACTACTCAAACGCCACCTACTTCGACAACAGCTACGATTTCTATCAATGGCACGGCCAAGCCATTGAGCCGCTGTGGAATCAGCCCACCAAAATAAACGATGAGACCACTCGCCAAAGCGGGACTTACATCGCCGGGCGCTTTAGCCTGATGGATGACCTGCACGTGATGCTCGGCACCCGGGTTGCCAACTACCAAGTCACCGGCACCAGCAAAACCAAGGCCAGCGGCAAGGTCGTGCCCTATGCCGGTGTGGTGTATGACCTCAATGACAATGTCTCGGCCTACGCCAGCTACACCGAAATTTTCCAGCCGCAGACGCAGTACCGTGACCGCACGCGCAAGATGCTTGCCCCCGACGAAGGCAAAAACTATGAACTGGGGCTTAAGAGCGAGTTTTTCGGCGGCCGCCTGAACAGCAGCCTTGCCTACTTTGAAGTGCATGAAACCAACCGGCCCGTCGCAGACCTGCTGTTTAACTCCACCCCCGGTGCGGAATACTCCTACATCGGCACCAAGACCACGACCAAAGGGTACGAGGCAGAAATTTCCGGAGAGCTCAGCCCCGGCTGGCAGTTGCAGGCGGGTTACACGCACAAAATCAGCCGCGACGACGACCACATAAAAGTCGCGACCTGGGAGCCGCAGGACCAGGTCAGCTTTTACAGCAGCTACAAACTCAAGGGTAATCTGGACAAACTCACCCTCGGTGGCGGCGCACGCTGGCAAGGTGCTGGCTGGCAGACGGTGTACAACTGGGGCTACGACAACCGCGCGGGACGCTACGAAAAATTCACCCAAGACCCGTACTGGCTGGTGGACTTGATGGCGCGCTACCAGTTCACCGACAACCTGTCGGCCACCGTCAACGTCAACAACCTGTTCGACAAGGCGTACTTCACCAACATCGGCTTTTATGACTCCGCCTACTACGGCGACCCGCGCAACGTGATGGTGACCACTCGCTGGGATTTTTAAGGCGGTAGGGCCCCACAAAAGTCCGTACAAAAAAAACGCCCCGAACCAAACGGTTCGGGGCGTTTTTTATTCAGATGTCAGACCTGACTGGCAGGCCCGCGGCATCAGAAAATGCTGATTGGGTAATCAACAAATACACGGACTTCGTTACCGCCGACGTTGTAGTCGCTGGCGTTGTTGGAAACGCGCAACCACGAACCGCGCAGACGCACGCTCAGGTCTTTAACCGGACCGCTTTGTACAACGTACTTGGCCTGGTTGTAGATTTCGCGCTCGGTACCACGACCACGGCCTGAACCGTCGTCGATGTTGGTGCCGCGTACGTAGGCGATGTTGTAGGTCAGGCCTGGAATGCCAACCGCGCCGAAGTCGAAGCCGTAGCCCAGCTGCCACGAACGCTCGTCTTTGGCGTTGAAGTCAGACCAGTAGGAGTTGGCCAGCAAGATGGTGTTGCCGCCGTCGCCCACGCCGCCCGCATTGCGGTAGCCGCCGTATGGGTAGCCGATTTCACCGGTGCTGCTCTGGTAAGCCAGAACCAGCGAGTGCGCGCCGAACGCGTAGGTGGTTGCCAGGCTCCAGATCTTGTTGTCGGTGCCGTCAACCTTCAGCACGTCACGCGCGTAGCCAGAGTCTACGTGGGTGCGGTAGCCGTTGAAGTCAAACGTCAGGGACTGTTTGTCATCCAGTGGCAGGGCGTAGGTCATGCCCAGGTATTGCTTGCGCAGCTCGTCTTTCATCTCGGAGCCGTACAACGAGGCCGAGAAGCGCTCGGTGAACTTGTAGCTACCGCCGAACACGTTGATGCTCTTCAGGCCGCCGCTGTTACGCGCTTCAGCACTTTTACGCGACTCTTCGGTGAAACGACCCACGTTCAGTTCCAGGCCGTCGATCTCTTTGGAGGTCAACAGGGTACCGGTGAAGCTTTCTGGCATCAGACGGGAGTTGTCGTACATCAGTACCGGCAGAGCTGGCATTTGATCACCGTATTTCAGCACGGTGTTGGAAATGCGGAACTTCACTGCAGCGCCAGCCTTGGCGATGTCGTGAGCGGCTTTGCCGTTATGGTCTTGCTTGAAGAAGTCGATGCCGCCTGCGCCGCTGCTGCCCTTGCCGCCGTCCAGACGCAGTGCGTAGATGCCGAAAGCATCCACACCCACGCCCACGGTGCCTTGGGTGAAGCCGGAGGTGAATGTGCCGAGGAAGCCTTGGCCCCATTCAGCTTTGTCTTGTTGGTGGTGTTTGTAGTCGCGGCTGATGTAGGCGTTGCGCGCCAATACGTTCAGGTGGCTGTCTTCTACAAAACCTTTTGCGTCAGCTTGATCGTTAGCCATGGCCTGGGTAGCACCGAGTACGCCCAGAGCGAGTAGACCTATCCGTGTTTTTAACATTTTATTTTCCTTATTTCAGAATAGAGGCGCGCTGTGGGTTTCAAGCTGAAACATTGAGTGGTGGTTGCTTCACATAACAAAAAAGACCCACACGAGACACCGCGCGGGTCATTTAGAAAGTTGGTGCATGGCTTATCGCCACAGGCGTAGGCAGGGATCCTATCCGCCGTTAAGGCAAAGTGTCAATTTCGTGAAAAAATTGTTAATTGCCAGATATTCAAAGACCGTTGATCGCCACTTAACCTTTTACTCGTCGCAGCCATTCAGGCCGCAGGCGGGCGCTGAATCGTTTGAGCTTTGGGCGGGTGCTCGCAACCATCGCGCAAAGGCATCTGGCTTACCGATAAACGCCCCAAAATCGACCACTTGGTAGCGCCCGTCGAGTTCCAGAACCAGGGTAGGAAAGCCTTGGCCACCCACCTGCCCGAGCAGTTTGCGGCTGTCTTTGATGTGAGTGTGGGTCGGTTCGCCACGGACCGCCTCGAAGGCCTCAACAAAGGCCTCGGTGGACAGACCGATTTCAGTGGCCAGCTCCACCAGCACATCCTTGTCGCTAATCCGCCGCCCTTCGACATAGTGCGCCGTCTGTAAACGCCCCAGCAGTTCAAGGCCACGCCCGGCCAGTTGTTCGGCGGCCAACACGGCAGTGATCGGCGGGGCCGAATCAAAGACCGCTGTGGTGTCGCGCAGCAGCCCTTCAAAGTAAGCCTCGCCAAACGGCTGGCCGGTGTATTCGGCGATCCGCTGGTCATGGGGCATGACGTAGTCACGCAGTTGCGCAGACACAGGGCGGCGCTGGGCACCGGTCATCATGCCGCCGCCATGGGCCACCACCGGCACAATGCCGCGGGCAGCGTCAATCAGCGGCTTGGCGCCATAGCACCAACCGCACAGCGGGTCATAGATGTAATGCAGAACGGGGGTGGTCATGGAGCGCTCCGAAGGTTCAATCAATCAGAGCGTCAGACTAGCGGTAAGGCAAGAACAGAAAAACGCTGCCAGCGCTTTTAGTGTGTTGCGTGAACCGGGCAAATAAAGGACTTGTAGGAGCTGGCGCAGGCTGCGAGCTTTTTAGAAGATCAAAAGATCGCGAGGCGAGCTCGCTCCTACAGTTTTGGGTGGGGTCAGGCTTTGCGTGGGGCGGGTTGTTGCTGGGTCAGGCAGTGGATGTTGCCACCGCCCAGCAGCAGTTCACGCCCCGGGACCATGACCACTTCGTGCTGCGGAAACAGGTTTTGCAGGATGTCTTTGGCCTCTGCGTCCATCGGGTCGTCAAAGCTTGGGGCGATGATGCCGCCGTTGACGATCAGGAAGTTCACGTAAGACCCGGCCAAACGCTCCGACGGATTGCGGTCCTGGCTGCCAGCGACTTTATCCACACCGTCGCACTCTTCCTGGGTGGCGTACATCGGCCCCGGAATCGGCATTTTGTGCACAACAAACGAACGGCCCTGGGCATCGGTGCTGGTGGCCAGCACTTTCATTGCTTCGTGGCAACGCACGTAGTTGGGGTCGCGCTCGTCGTCAGTCCAGGCCAGCAGCACTTCACCCGGCGCCACGTAGCAGCAGAAGTTATCCACATGACCGTCGGTTTCATCGTTGTACAGGCCATCGGGCAGCCAGATGATCTTATCCACAGCCAGTTGCGCGCGCAGCACGCTTTCAATCTCTTCACGGGACAGGTGCGGGTTACGGTTGCGGTTCAGCAGGCATTCGCCGGTGGTGATCAATGTGCCTTCACCATCAACGTGGATCGAACCGCCTTCCAGCACAAAACCTTCGGTGTAGTAGCGCGCCGAGCGCTCGATTTCGAGGATCTTGCTGCCCACTTGCTGATCGCGGTTCCACGGGAAGTACAGCCCGCCGTCAAACCCGCCCCAGGCGTTGAAGTCCCAGTTCACGCCGCGCACTTCGCCGGTGTCGTTGATCACGAACGTCGGCCCGCTGTCGCGCACCCAGGCGTCATCGTTGGAAAGCTCGACCACGCGGATGTTCGGCACATCGAGCTGAGCGCGAGCGTTTTCGTACTGTGCGGCCGACACCCCGACGGTCACCGGCTCGAAGCGGGCAATGGCCTTGGCCACAGCAGCGTGCGCGGCTTGCGCAGGCTTGCCGCCCAAACGCCAGTTGTCCGGGCGCTCAGGCCAGATCATCCAGACTTGAGTTTGAGGAGCCCATTCGGCCGGCATGTGAAAGCCGTCAGCGCGGGGCGTGCTGTGCAAAGTAGTCATAACCGTCAGGACTCCAGGGAACCAAAAAAAGGGGGATGGGCGCATCAATCAGGCTGGCCGGAAACAGTGGACGCCCGCCTGCATTTCGTCAAGAAAGGCCCTCTTTATAGCCGATAAATATCCACAATAAAAACCATTTATCGGATTTAACCCTGACAAAAGCATTTTCAATACAGATATAAATCGATATTAAAAATAGCGCTGGTAGCCTCGCTCCTACGCGGTTTAAGCGTAGGTATACTGCGCCCTATGAACTCGAATCCTACAACTCCTCGCCGCCCCCGCTGGCGCAGCCTGGCCTTACTGGCGCTGTGCCTGGCGCCTTTGTTGTGGCCGCTGCAGCACTTGGCCGAGCGCTATTACCGCAGCGAACTGGCCGGGCAGAACCGCCAGACCCTCGACCTGTACGTGGCCAACTTGCTGGGCACGCTGCACCGTTATGAGGTGCTGCCACAAATTCTGGGCGAACTGCCCGCGCTGCGTAATTCGCTGGCCGACCCGGAAGACCCGCACACCCTGAGCACGGCCAATAAGTTGCTCGCGGAGATCAACAGCCAAACCGGCGCCGAGGTCATGTACCTGATTGATGCCGATGGCAACACAGTGGCGACGTCGAACTGGGACAAGCCCGACAGCTTTATCCGACGCAACTTTGCTTTTCGTCCGTACTTCAGCGAAGCAATGGACGGCAAGTTGGGGCGCTTTTTCGGCTTGGGCACTACGTCCGGCAAGCGCGGCTATTACTTTGCCGCCCCGGTGACCGAAGGCGATAAAAAGCTCGGCGTACTGGTGGTCAAGGTAAACCTGGATCACACCGAGCGCTTGTGGGGCAACACCCCGGAGCAATTGCTGACGACCGACGACAACGGCGTGGTGATTCTCACGTCCCGCCCGGATTGGCGTTTCAAGGCCACGCGCAAACTGTCGCCGCAAGAGCAGCAGGACATTTTCGCCATCCTGCCCTACCCGACGCGCAACCTGCAGCCGCTGAACATCAACCCCGATTCGTGGGTAGTACAAACGCAAAAAATCGACGAGACCGGCTGGAGCGTAAATATTCTTGCGCCGCGTACCTTGATCGATCGCCCGGTGCGGACCGTGCTGGCCATTGGCGCGGCCACCTTGTTGGTAGTCATGCTGCTGATCAGCTTGATGATGCAACGCCGCCGTCATTATTTGGAACGCATCGCCTTCGAAGCCAAGGCCCGGCGTGAACTCGAAGGCCGGGTGGCCGAACGAACCAGCGACCTTGAAGGCCTCAACCAGCGCCTGCGCAAAGAAGTGCTGGAGCGCGAGCATGCCCAGCAAGAACTGGTGCGCGCCCAGGATGACCTGGTACAGGCGGGCAAGCTGTCCGCGCTGGGCACCATGTCGGCCAGCATCAGCCACGAACTCAACCAGCCGTTGGCGGCCATCCGCAGCTATGCCGAAAACGCCGAAGTGTTGCTCGATCATCAGCGCATCGACGATGCGCGCAGCAACCTCAAATTGATCAATGAGCTGACCGGGCGCATGTCTTCGATCATTGCGCACCTGCGTGCGTTCGCCCGGCGCGATCGCCATGCGCCCGAAAGCGTGGCGCTGCAACCGGCGCTGGATGATGCCCTGGCTTTGTTGGCCAAACGTCGGCGCAGCATGGAAGTCGAACTGATCCGCGACCTGCCCGCCGCCACCCTGTGGGTCGAAGCCGGTGAAACCCGTTTGCGCCAGGTGCTGGGCAACCTGCTGGCCAACGCCCTTGATGCGCTCACCGAAAAAGGCCCGCCCCGGCGGTTGTGGCTAAGTGCCCAATCCACGCCCGAGGGCGTCACTGTGTACATTCGCGACAACGGCCCGGGCTTTTGCATGGAAGCGTTGGGCCGCGCCGGTGAGCCGTTCTACACCACCAAAACCCGCACCCAAGGGTTGGGTCTGGGACTGGCCATCTGCGACACATTAATCCGTGCGTTTGGCGGCGAATTGTTGTTCGCCAACCACAAGGAAGGCGGCGCCTTAATTACCCTACGACTGCGCGCCGGTGCACCGGGCGTGAGCTTGCAAGCTTCAGAGGACTCCAGGTCATGAGCCAACCCATTGATCCGCGCGTACAGGTCATCTTGATCGATGATGATCCGCACCTGCGCCAGGCGCTCTGCCAAACCCTGGACCTGGCCGGGCTTAAAGTGCTGCCGCTGGCCGAAGCCAATGGCCTGGCTGAACGCATCTCGCGAGACTGGGCGGGCGTGGTGGTCAGTGACATCCGCATGCCGGGCATGGACGGGCTGGAGCTGTTGACGCACCTGCACGCGCAAGACCCCGAGCTGCCGGTGCTGTTGATTACCGGCCATGGTGATGTGCCCTTGGCGGTGCAGGCCATGCGCACGGGCGCTTACGACTTTCTGGAAAAACCCTTTGCCAGCGACGCCCTGCTCGACAGCGTGCGCCGTGCCCTGGCCCTGCGCGCACTGGTGCTGGACAACCGCAGCCTGCGCCTGGCGCTCAGCGATCGCCAGCAACTGAGCGCACGACTGGTGGGGCAATCTTCGGCCATGCTGCGCCTGCGCGAACAAATCGGCGCCCTTGCCGGGACCAAGGCAGACGTGTTGATTCTGGGCGAAACCGGCTCTGGTAAAGAAGTCGTCGCACGGGCGCTGCACGACCTGTCGAGCCGCCGCAACGGCCCGTTCGTTGCGATCAACGCCGGGGCGCTGGCCGAGTCGGTGGTCGAAAGCGAATTGTTCGGCCATGAACCCGGCGCCTTTACCGGCGCGCAAAAACGCCGTATCGGCAAATTCGAGTTCGCCAATGGCGGGACATTGTTCCTCGACGAAATCGAAAGCATGAGCCTGGATGTACAGGTCAAGCTCCTGCGTTTGTTGCAAGAGCGCGTGGTTGAGCGTTTGGGCGGCAACCAGCTGATCCCGCTGGATATCCGGGTGATCGCCGCCACCAAGGAAGACCTGCGTCAGGCCGCCGACCAAGGGCGTTTTCGCGCCGACTTGTACTACCGGCTCAACGTCGCGCCGCTGCGTATTTCGCCATTGCGCGAGCGCGGTGAAGACGTGCTGGTGCTGTTCCAGCATTTTGCCGACGAGGCCAGCGCCCGCCACGGTCTGGCGCTCAACGTGTTGCAACCGGGCCAGCGGGCGCAGTTATTGCGCCACACCTGGCCGGGCAATGTGCGTGAACTGCAAAACGTCGCAGAGCGCTTCGCCCTGGGTCTGGAACTGGCCCTGGATGAAGGCTCCAGCGACGGCACAACGGCGTCAGACCTTGAGGTGTCTGGCAGCTTGAGCGAGCAGGTCGAACACTTCGAAAAGAGCCTGATTGCTGCCGAGCTTGAGCGCTCACACAGCTCGATGCGCAGCCTCGCCGAAGCGCTGGGCGTGCCGCGCAAAACCCTGCACGACAAATTGCGCAAGCACGGGCTGCACTTCGAGAGCGGCAGCCACCCTCACACCGATGAACTTGATTGACCTGAACAGGATCCGCGCATGAACCGCGACAGTCGTTATCTGGAATCCATCCTTCATCACGACATTCCGCTGACCCGTGAAATGGGCCTCAAAGTGGTTGGCTGGCAGGATCGGCAATTGCGTTTGCACCTGCCGCTGGACGCCAACATCAACCACAAAAGCACCATGTTTGGCGGCAGCCTGTACTGCGGCGCGGTGCTGGCCGGTTGGGGCTGGTTGCATTTGAGCCTGCGCGAGGCCGGGATCGAAGACGGGCACATCGTGATTCAAGAAGGCCACATCAGCTACCCGCTGCCGGTGACCCAAGACGCCATCGCGCTGTGCGATGCGCCAACAGAGGCTGCGTGGAACAAGTTTCTGGCCATGTACAAACGCCACGGCCGCGCTCGTTTAACCCTTGAAACGCGGATGATCAACGCCGACGGCGGGGACGATGCGGTGCGGTTTAGCGGGCAGTATGTGTTGCATCGGTAGTCTGCTGTTCGCCAACACCTTGTAGGAGCGAGCTTGTCTCGCGATCTTTTAAAGATCAAAAGATCGCGAGGCGAGCTCGCTCCTACAGAGGGGTAGCTTTTAACCCTGCGCCAACGCCAACAACTGCTCACGCCACGGCGCCTTCGCGGGCAACGCCAAAAAATAGCCATTGAGCAGCGATTCGCGCGGCGGATACGTGAACGGCTGACCATCGAGCTGCAACACCACCCCGCCCGCCCCTTCAAGCACGCCTTGTGCGGCAGCAGTGTCCCACTGCGAAGTCGGCGCCAAACGCGGGTAACAATCTGCCGCACCTTCGGCCAGCAAACAGAACTTCAATGAACTGCCAATGTTGGCGGTTTCCAACTTCCCGACGGCCGTCTCCAGCCCGGCCAGCAAGCGCTCTTGCTCGGGGCTTGAATGCCGACGGCTGGCGACCACGATCAGCGGTTCACCGGCGGGCGGCACGTCGCGCACACTGATCGGTACGATCACATCCGCATCCGCCCGCCAGGCGCCCAGCCCCGCGCCACCGTAGTAGCAACGGCCACTGGTGGGCATTGAAACCACACCGAACACCACGCGACCGTCCTCGATCAGGGCAATGTTGACGGTGAATTCTTCGCTGCCGGAGATGAACTCCTTGGTGCCGTCCAACGGGTCAACCAGCCACCAGCGTGTCCAGCCAGCACGCACGCTCTGCGCGATGTTGGCGTCTTCTTCCGACAGCACCGGGATGCTCGGGTCCAACGCCGTCAGGCCATCGAGCAAAATGTGGTGCGCCGCAAGGTCAGCTGCGGTGACCGGAGAGTTATCGTCTTTGGCGGTGACGGCAACATCCGCACGCCAAAACGGCAAAATGGCCTCGCCCGCACGGTGCGCGAGTTCAATCACCGGGGCCAACAAGGGATGCGCCAGGCTCACGGTTTGAACACTCCGCGCTGGGTCAACAGATCACGCGCCAGGTACAGCGCGGCCAAGGCACGGCCTTCGCTGAACTGCGGGTTTTGCACCAGCGTCGACAGCTCTCGCAAGTTGACCCGGTCAACCCGCATCGGCTCCGGCTCGTCGCCTTCGAGGTGGGCTTCATACAGATCAGAAGCCAACACCACCTGGATTTTCTGGCTCATGTACCCCGGCGACAACGACAGCTCAGTCAAATGCTCAAGCTGGCGGGCGCCAAAGCCTGCTTCTTCTTTCAATTCACGCTCAGCGGCCGCCAGCACGTCTTCGCCCGGCTCGATCAAGCCTTTGGGCAACGAGACTTCATATTCGTCGGTGCCGCCACAATATTCTTCGACCAGGATGGCGTGTTCGGCATCGATCATTGCCACGATCATGACCGCGCCATAGCCGTTACCGCGCCCCACCAGCCGCTCGTAAGTGCGCTCAACGCCATTGGAAAAGCGCAGTTGCACTTCTTCGACCCGAAACAATCGGCTACTGGCAACAATTTCACGGGCAAGTACGGTGGGTTTTTGGCGCATAGCGGCTCCTCAATATGAACGGGTTACTATACCCCGGCTTTTCCGATTGTCTGTGTCGGATGTTTTTCTACTGTGGGAGAAGTTTTGCATGACAGCGTTACCTTGGCGCGACATTGATACCGTTCTGCTGGACATGGACGGCACACTGCTCGACCTGCACTACGACAACCACTTTTGGCTCGAACACCTGCCGCAGCGCTATGCCGAGCTGCATGGCATCAGCCGCGCCATGGCCGACCTTGAGCTCACGCCGCTGTTTGAAAACAACGCAGGCCAGTTGAAGTGGTACTGCCTGGATTTCTGGAGTCGCGAGCTGAAGCTCCCGGTTCGCGAACTCAAGCTCGAAACCGCGCACCTGATTGCCCTGCGCCCGGATGCAGACACCTTTTTAGCGGCGATCAAACAGGCTGGCAAGCGGGTGATTCTGATCACCAACGCGCACCGCGATTCGTTGTCATTGAAACTGGAACGCATCGAACTGGCGCCGTATTTCGAGCGCCTGATCAGCTCCCACGATTACGGCTTCCCCAAGGAAAGCCCGGCGTTTTGGGATGCCCTGCAAGCCGATATCGGCTTTGAGCCGAGCCGCAGCCTGTTTATCGACGACACCTTGCCGATTTTGCGCAGCGCCCGTGCATTCGGCATCGGCCACTTGCTGGCGGTCAAACAGCCGGACAGCAAAAAAGGCCCGAAAGACACCGAAGAATTCGCAGCACTGGGGGATTATCGCGAGTTGCTGGAAGGGCTTTGAACACACGGTCACCACCAATCGTGGGAGCGGGCTTGCTCGCGATAGCATCGACGCGGTTATTCTGACAAACCGCATCGCCTACATCGCGAGCAAGCCCGCTCCCACAAGAGGGTGTTAGGTTACTCAGGAATACGCAGTGTCTGGCCCGGGTAGATTTTGTTCACGTCTTTGAGCAGCGGCTTGTTAGCTTCAAAGATTTTGTTGTACTGGTTGGCGTTGCCATACACCCGCAGCGAAATCGCGCTCAGGGTGTCGCCTTTTTGCACCACGACAAAACGCGAAGCCACAACAGCCGGGCCGGTCACGGTGATCTGGTCGTCAACACTGGCCACGCCTTCAATGTTGCCAGCGGCCAAGACGATTTTTTCTTTCTCTTCTTGCGACGCGGCTTCGCCGGTGAGGGTTATCTTGTCGCCCTCAACCTCAGCTTTGATATTAGGATTGCCCAAGCCCACGTCCGCTACGTGCTTTTTGAGTTCGTCCGAGGCATTGGCATTACCCGGTGTAAACAGGTGGGCTAGCTTTTCACCTGCTTCTTTCACAAAGCTTAAAAGGCTCATCGGTCACGCTCCTAAAGGTTGAAATATCCAGAGACCTAAGCGTAGACCATCATTGCGGGAGCAACGATGGACATCAAACAGCTCAAATTCCTCATTGCCCTGGATGAAACCCGGCATTTCGGTCAGGCCGCTGCCCGTTGCCACATCACCCAGCCCACACTGTCGATGCGCCTGCGCAGCCTTGAGCAAGAGCTTGACCTGCAACTGGTCAACCGCGGCCAGCGCTTCGAAAGCTTTACCGCACCGGGTGAACGCGTGCTCGCCTGGGCGCGTACGGTGCTGGCGGCCTACGACGGCTTGCAGGCCGAGGCTGCGGCCTGTCGCGGCAACTTGATCGGTACGTTGCGCCTGGGCGTGGTGCCGCTGTCGAGCTTCGACCCGCTGCCTTTATTGCAGCGCCTGCACCAGCAACACCCGGAGCTGCGCTTTGAACTGTCGGCCCTGAGTTCGGAACATATTCTTGAGCAACTGGCCAGCAACCAGCTCGACATTGGTGTGTCGTATCTGGACCGCCTCGACCACGAGCGCTTTGACTCTCTGGCCCTGGGCATCACCCGAATGGGCTTACTTTACGACCAACGGCATTTCAACTTTGGCGAACAGCCCCTGAGCTGGGAGGCGCTGATTGAGTTACCACTGGGGCTGCTCAGCGGCGGCATGCACTTTCGCCAATCCATCGATCACAACTTCCACAGCCGTGGCCTCACGCCCCGCCCTTTGTTACAAACTGATGCCGTGCATCAGTTGCTGCAAGCGGTCCACGCAGGGCTCTGCTGCGCGGTCATGCCGCTGGAAGGCGGGCTTGAAGCGCTGACAGACACCTTGCGCCTGCACCCCATTGAAGACGCCCAAACCCTGGCCCAACTGGGGTTGATCATGCGCCGGGAGGCGCCGCGTTCGGCATTAGCAGAAGCCTGTTTTGCACTGTTTCAGAAATCACTCAGCCCGTCTTGATCGACGCCATCTATCAGCAGATCAACGCTAGCGATTAGACGCGACTTAGTGTCGCGCCTACGCTTAGGGTCATAGACCACGTTGGTAAAGCCCTATGAACGCCAAGCGCCCTTTGTGCGCGGCGCCCGCTCTCAGTACGCCCGCGCCTGCTGCCAGCCAGACTTATCAGTACGTCACGCTCGACCACGACAGTGGCGCAGAAACGGCGCTGGCTGAAGAAGTGGCCCTGGCGATTGCCTACAACGGCATCAGCCAGGCCGTGATGCTGGTGACGCCGACCGACCTTGAAGACTTTATCGTCGGCTTCAGCCTGGGCAGCGGCATCATCCATGACGCCAGTGAAATCTACGACCTCAAGCTCAGCGGCTCAGGCTCGGCGCAGTACGCGCAGGTCGAGATCGCCAGCCGGGCGTTCTGGAACCTCAAGCAGCAACGTCGCCAACTGGCCGGTACCAGCGGCTGCGGGTTGTGTGGCGTCGAAGCGGTGGAGCAAGCGCTGCCGGACCTCAAGGTGCTGCCCGGCGCGCCGCTACCGCCCGCCCAATGGCTGGACGGTTTGCGCCAGCGCATCAGCGAATTCCAGCCCTTGGGCCAACACTGCGGCGCGGTGCATGCGGCGGTCTATATGGATGCCAAGGGCGAACTGCTGATGGGCCGCGAAGACATCGGCCGGCACAACGCCCTGGACAAACTGATCGGTGCGCTGGTGCGCCAACACATCGACCTGAACGGTGGCGCAGCGATTGTCACCAGCCGCTGCAGCCTTGAGCTGATTCAAAAAGTGTTGCGCGCCGGGATTCAAACCCTCATCAGCCTGTCCTCGCCCACGGGCCTGGCGCTGCAATGGGCCCGGCGTCACAACCTCAACCTTATTCATCTGCCACAAAAAAGCGCGCCACGGGTGTACAGCCCTGCGCAGGAGATTCAATCGTGAGCCTTCATCATCAAGCCGACCAAACCCCGACTCCGCGCTATAAGCCTTACAAAGGCCCGGCCGGCGGCTGGGGCGCACTGATCAGTGTGGCGCAGGCCTGGTTGACCAGCGACAACGCACTGAAAAACCTGCGCATGATGCTCAAGACCAACCAGAACGGCGGTTTCGACTGCCCGGGCTGCGCCTGGGGCGACTCGCCGGAAAGCGGCATGGTCAAGTTCTGTGAGAACGGCGCCAAGGCGGTGAACTGGGAAGCGACCAAGCGCCGGGTGGACGCAGCCTTTTTCGCTAAATACAGCGTCAGCGCCTTGCTGGAGCAAAGTGATTACTGGCTGGAATATCAGGGCCGCCTGACCGAGCCAATGCGCTACAACGCCGAAACCGATCATTACGAGCCCATCAGTTGGGACGCGGCCAACAGCGTGATCGCCCGTCATCTGCTGAACCTGTCGAGCCCCAACGAGGCCGAGTTCTACACCTCGGGCCGCGCCAGCAACGAAGCCGCTTATTTGTATCAGCTGTTTGTGCGGGCGTTTGGCACCAACAACTTTCCGGACTGCTCCAACATGTGCCACGAGGCCAGCGGTGTGGCGTTGGCGCAAAGCATTGGGGTCGGCAAAGGCACCGTCACGTTCGACGACTTTGAACACGCCGACGCGATATTCGTGCTGGGGCAGAACCCCGGCACCAACCACCCGCGCATGCTTGAACCGCTGCGTGAGGCGGTTAAACGCGGCGCTCAAGTGGTGTGTGTCAACCCGCTGAAAGAGCGCGGCCTGGAACGCTTCCAGCATCCGCAACACCCACTGGAAATGCTCACCAACGGCGACCGCCCGACCAACACCGCCTACTTGCGCCCGGCGCTGGGCGGCGACATGGCGTTGCTGCGCGGCATGGCCAAGTTCCTGCTGCAATGGGAGCGCGATGCACAGGCGGCAGGCGAACCGGCGGTGTTCGACCACGCGTTTTTGAATGAACACACAGCGGGCATTCTCGATTACATCTCCAGCCTGGACGACACGTCCTGGGAGCACATCGTCGAGCAGTCGGGCCTCACTTTGGTGGACATCGAGCGCGCCGCGCGCATGTACCTCAAGGGCAAGAACGTGATCATGTGCTGGGCGATGGGCATCACTCAGCACCGCAATTCGGTCCAGACCATTCAGGAAATCGCCAACCTGATGCTCCTGCGCGGCAACATCGGCCGCCCTGGCGCGGGCCTGTGCCCGGTGCGTGGCCACAGTAACGTGCAGGGCGACCGCACCATGGGCATCAACGAACGCCCACCGGTGGCCTTCCTTGATGCGCTGGAACGCCGCTTCAATTTCAAGGTGCCGCGTGAAAACGGCCACAACGTGGTCGAAGCCATTCACGCCATGCTCGAAGGCCGGGCCAAGGTGTTTATCGGCCTGGGTGGCAACTTTGCCCAAGCCACGCCCGACAGCCCGCGCACGGCCGAAGCGCTGCGCAATTGCGACCTCACGGTGCAGATCAGCACCAAGCTCAACCGCAGCCATTTAATGCATGGCAAAGAGGCGCTGATTTTGCCGTGCCTGGGCCGTACCGACATCGACCATCAGGCCGAAGGCCCGCAAGCGGTCACTGTTGAAGACTCGTTCAGCATGGTCCACGCCTCCAATGGCCAGCTCAAGGCGTTGTCGAATCAAATGCGTTCGGAGCCTGCCATCATCGCCGGGATTGCCGCTGCCACCTTGGGCACGCACCCCATCGACTGGAACTGGATCGTGGCCGACTACGGCCGCATTCGCGAGCTGATTGCCGACACTATTCCGGGGTTCAAAGACTTCAACACGCGCATCCAGAACCCTGGCGGTTTCTACCTCGGCAACTCGGCCGGGGCGCGCCAGTGGAACACTCCGACCCAGCGCGCCAACTTCCGCATCAATGCGTTGCCGCAAGACCTGATCGACGCCCGCACCCGCGCCACGGGTAAGCTGCCGGACCTGATCCTGCAATCCATGCGCTCCCACGATCAGTACAACACCACCATCTACGGCCTCGATGACCGTTATCGTGGGGTCAAGGGCCAGCGCGACGTGCTGTTCGTCAATGAAGCCGACATCATCCGCCTGGGCTTCAAGCCGGGGCAGAAGGTCGACATTGTTTCGATTTGGGATGACCAGCATGAACGTCGGGTGAAGAACTTCACCTTGCTGGCGTTTGATATTCCGGCCGGGCAAGCTGCGGCTTATTACCCGGAGGTCAACCCGCTGGTGCCGCTGGAAAGCACCGGTGATGGCAGCCACACGCCAACGTCTAAATTCGTCGCGATCTGCCTGGAAGCAGCCAGCCCGTCGAGATTGATCATGGCGAAGGCGAGCTAACCCCCGACAGGGGTTTCAAACTATTTCTTCAGACACAAAAAAAGGCTGCTTTGGTTAAAAGCAGCCTGTCTGAACGAGAGATAGACTCTCGAAAAGTTATTAAGTTCCCCATCAAAAACAATAACTTAGGTAATTGTGTACAACTCGTGTTACTGGTCGGATTCCGATTGTAACCAACCCTTTTGAGCCTCAGGATCGCCCCGTCATTCTTTTGAGGCTCACCCATGAAGCTCACCTCCATTCTCTTGTTGTCCCTTGGCCTGGTCAGTGGCGTAGCCTCGGCCGGTGGCACCACCGAAGCCGGTGTAGGCGGCGCATTGGGCGGGGTGTTGGGCGCCGTGGTCGGCCAGCAACTGGGCGGCTCTACCGGTTCAACCATTGGTGCTGGTGTAGGCGGCGCAGCAGGCAGCGCGGTGGGGGCCGACAAGCGCAGCCGTGGCGAAGCAGCCATTGGCGGTGCTCTGGGCGCAGCCGGCGGTAACGTGTTGGGCCGTGGAGTGGGCGGCAGCACGGGCGCTCTGGTCGGTTCTGCCGCAGGCGGCGGTGCTGGCGGCGCACTGGGCAATTACATGGGCAATAAAAGCGATGCCGATGATCGCCGCGCCCGTGACCGCGACGACCGCCGCTACTATCGTGACGACCACCGGGGCCGGGGCCATGCCTATGGTCATCACCAAAAAAGAAAGCACCGTCATCACTGATACCCCACAAACGGGAGGCCAAGGCCTCCCGTTTTGTTTGGCTCACCGCGTACCCCGGCTAATTGTTTCAATGCATTACGCCCGTCTTTATTTGCCCGAATCATGCAGGCTGCATGATTGTCCGTTTTACTCAAAAACCTATCTTGTTGATAAACATGGAGTTATCGACAAAACCCGGCTTGGCATGGCCCCTGCAATTCCCTGAATGAAGGCTGCACCTCATTTCATTTCAGGAGCACAACAATAATGATCGGGACGACAGAGCACTATCCACCTGCCCCGCAGGATTCCTCCAACCAGTCAGGCGTGTCCTGGGCCGCTATTTTTGCGGGCGCTGCGGCCGCGGCTTCACTTTCTTTGCTGCTGATTTTGCTGGGTGCCGGATTGGGTTTTTCGGCCGTTTCACCATGGGCAGATGAAGGCGTTGGCGCCAAGGCGCTGGGCTTTACTGCGATTATCTGGCTGGCCGTGACGCAAATCATTGCCTCAGGCATGGGCGGTTACCTGGCCGGTCGCCTGCGGGTCAAATGGTCCAGCATGCACGGCGATGAAGTGTACTTTCGCGACACCGCGCACGGCTTCTTGTCGTGGGCCGTGGCCACGCTGGTGTCTGCGGTACTGATCGCCAGCTCCCTGAGCAGCGTGATCGGCAGCGGCGTTCAAGCAACCGCTAACGTGGCTTCCGGTGCGGCATCAGCTGTCACCAGTGCAGCCGGTGAGCACATGCGCAAAGGCGGCGGTGATAAAGGCCCGGAATATTTCATCGACAGCCTGTTTCGCAATGACCAGGGCACAGCCCTCAGCGAGCAAGATGTGCGCAGCGTCGTAAGCCGCATTCTGGTGCGCGGCCTGCACGACGGCGAACTGAACGCCGAGGACCGCAGCTACCTGGCGCAGATCGTTGCCCAGCGTACTAATCTGACTCAGCCAGAGGCCGAGCAACGGGTTGACCAGGTCTACGCCAAAGCCCATCAGGCCATTGAAGACGCCAAGGTCAAAGCCAAAGAAGCCGCTGACCTGGCTGCCAAAGCGGCTGCCTGGAGCACTCTGTGGGCCTTCATCACACTGCTGCTCGGCGCGTTCTTTGCCAGCCTGTGTGCAACCTTTGGTGGTCGCCGTCGTGATGCCGTGACCTACCTCACCCCCACTGATCGTTAATTCTGGAGAATAAAAATGCGCTCGATTCTGTTGTTTTTTCTCGGCATCCCAATCCCGATCATCATCCTGATTGCGCTGTTTGTTCACTGACAGCCTGAACAATGGCCTTCCTCGCGAAGGCCATTTTTTTGGTTTGATTTAAACCGGCAGGCACGTGGTGGATTTGATCTCAGACAGCGCAACGATTGAGTTCACCTCCTGGATACCCGGTACCATCGACAGCTTTTCGAAGAAGAAGCGCTCATAGGCTTCAATGTCGGCCGTGACGATACGCAGCAAAAAGTCCACCGCCCCCATCAGCACATAACACTCCAGCACCTCAGGAAACCCGCGAATGGCGTCAGTGAATTCGGTGAAGTTGGAGCGCCCGTGCGCGTTGAGTTTGATCTCGGCAAAGATCTGCGTGTTGAGGCCGATTTTCTTGCGGTCCAGCAAGGTCACTTGCCCGCGAATAATGCCCTCGTCTTTCATCCGCTGAATGCGCCGCCAGCACGGTGATTGCGACAACCCCACCTGTTCGGCGATCTGTGCGCTGGACAGCGAAGCGTCTTCTTGCAGCAGCGCGAGGATGCGCCGGTCGTAAGCGTCGAGTTCGCCTTGCATAAAAATACCTGTGGATAAGTTATTGAAGACCTGAATAAGTCTTTCTTTCGCGTAATCGCTGCATCTTAGATAAAAAAAACCGCGCCCGACGTGTAAATATTTCTCCAGCCTAGTCAGGAGTCATCCCATGCCGCCGCTGGAAGCCGTCCCCCCCTCAACCCGCCCCGATGTCTGGGCCAGCCATGCAGCGCCGTGTGCGGTGCGGTTTTGTATTCAGGCCGAGGCCGAGGCGGACGTGTTGTGCCGGGTACTGAACCTGTTCGCCTTGCAGCAACTCGTGCCCCGGCACGTTGAAGTGCTGCGCGATGACGACAGTTTCAGCATCAACATCGTCAGTGACGAGCAAAGCTGGCACCGCGCCCAAGTGATTGGCGAAAAATTGCGCAATCTGGTCAGTGTCTTCGACATGACGCTCGAACTCGACCAGCCTGCCAGGTCGGCATTGACCGGGTAATAGCTAGCAACCATTGCGCAAGCCTTCATAAGCACCAGGTGGCTAGGCTTCAAACACGCAGACAAGGAACCGTCTGCGCAGTGTTTGAAGTCGCCCCAGGAGCTGTCTATGCGCAATGCCCCGCCTCATGACCAATGGCTTACCCTCAAACAACTGCTGCCCGTACTGCTTGCCCAAGGTCGCCTGAGGCAAAGCTGTGCCGAACACGCCTTGATCAGCAGCCGCGAGCCACTCAATGCCCCGTTGCATCCGCTGGTGTTTCTGGCCAATCAACAGCCTGCAGACCCCACCCGCCCCGGCAAACACCTGGACCTCGAAACCCTGACCGCGTGGCTCGCTGAAGAATTCGGCCAACCGTACCTGCGCCTCGACCCGCTCAAAATCGATGTGGCGACGGTCACTGGGCTGATGTCATTTGCCTTCGCCCAGCGCCATCAAATCCTCGCCGTGGCCGCCGATGAACACACCATCACCATTGCCAGCGCCCAGCCTTGGGTCAGCAGTTGGGAGGCCGACCTCAAACAGGTGCTCAAGCGCCCCATCCGGCGGGTGATTGCCAACCCTCAAGAGATCCAGCGCCTGAGTGTGGAGTTTTTCAACGTGGCCAAATCGGTGACGGGGGCGGTGCTGAATGATCAAAAAACCAGCAACCCGGCCAACCTTGAGCAACTGTTAACTCTGGGCAGCGCCAGCCAGGAGCCCGACGCCAACGACGCGCACATTGTGAATATCGTCGACTGGTTGTTTCAGTACGCCTTTGAGCAACGGGCCAGCGATATCCATATCGAACCGCGCCGCGAACAGGGTGGCGTGCGCTTTCGCATCGACGGCGTGCTGCACACCGTTTACCAATTCCCGCCGCACGTCACCATGGCCATTGTCAGCCGCCTCAAAAGTCTGGGCCGGATGAACGTTGCCGAAAAACGCAAACCCCAGGACGGTCGCCTCAAAACCAAAACCCCGGCCGGGGCTGAAGTCTAGCTGCGTCTCGCCACCTTGCCGACAGCTTTTGGCGAAAAAATGGTCATGCGTATTTTCGACCCGCAGGTCTTGCTCAAAAGCTTCGACCAACTGGGCTTTGACGGCGAAGACCTGCAGCGCTGGGAGCACATGATCCGCCAGCCCAACGGCATCATCTTGATCACCGGCCCCACCGGCTCAGGTAAAACCAGCACCCTGTATGCCACGCTCAAGCAACTGGCCACCCCGCAAATCAACCTGTGCACTCTCGAAGACCCGATCGAAATGATCGAGCCCGCGTTCAATCAGATGCAGGTGCAAGCCAATATCGACCTGACCTTCGCCAACGGTGTGCGCGCCCTGATGCGCCAAGACCCGGACATCATCATGCTCGGGGAAATACGCGACCTCGAAACCGCCGAAGTGGCCATCCAGGCGGCGCTGACCGGCCACTTGGTGCTGTCCACCCTGCACACCAACGACGCGCCCAGCGCCATCAGCCGCCTGCAAGAACTGGGGGTTGCGCCTTACTTGATCAAAGCCACGCTGCTGGGGGTGATGGCCCAACGGCTGGTGCGCACCCTGTGCCCCGAGTGCAAGACCGAGCAGCCCGTGCAGGCGCACGACTGGCAGCACTTCGCCCCCGGCTGGCGCCACCCGCCTCCCGCTCGTACCTACAAGGCCAATGGCTGCATGGCGTGCCGGGACACGGGGTATTGCGGGCGCTCCGGGGTGTACGAAATCATGCTGATGAACGACCGCCTGAGCGCGCTGATCAACCCGCAAACCGACATCAACGCCCTGCGTCGCGACGCCTGCACTGAAGGAATGCGGCCATTAAGAATCGCGGCTGCACAAAAAGTGACCAGCGGCATGACCACGTTGGAAGAAGCCTTGCGTGTAACCCCGGCGTGATGGACTTATCTTGACTAAAATTTAAACAGTTAAGCCGTTTGCAAGCAGGTTACCCTGCGTTCGGGCTCAGCTTTTATGGGTCTATCCATCACAAACAAGGAAGGGTTATGCAAGTAGGTACAGTGGTTCTGTTGTTTGTCGTACTGGCTATCGCCGTGCTCTTCATGGGCTTCAAGGTTGTCCCGCAGGGTTACCAGTGGACAGTGGAGCGTTTTGGCCGATACACCAACACCCTTAAACCTGGCCTGAACATCATCATCCCGGTGATGGACCGCATCGGGCGCAAGATCAACGTGATGGAAAGCGTGCTGGATATTCCGCCGCAGGAGGTCATTACCGCCGACAACGCCACCGTTCAAATTGATGCCGTGTGTTTTTTCCAGGTGGTCAATACGGCTCAGGCAGCGTACGAGGTTAACAACCTTGAACACGCCATTCGCAACCTGCTGCAGACCAACATCCGCACAGTGCTTGGCTCGATGGAGCTAGACGCCATGCTCAGCCAGCGTGACGGAATCAACGAAAAGCTGTTGCGCACGGTCGATGAAGCAACTGCACCCTGGGGCATCAAAATCACCCGGATCGAGATTAAAGACATCAGCCCGCCCGCGGACCTGATGGCGGCGATGTCAGGCCAGATGAAAGCAGAGCGCATCAAGCGTGCACAGATCCTTGAGGCCGAAGGCCTGCGAGCCTCTGCGATCTTGACCGCCGAAGGTAAAAAACAGGCGCAGATCCTCGAAGCCGAAGGCGGTCGTCAGGCTGCGTTCCTGGAGTCCGAAGCCCGCGAACGTCAGGCCGAAGCAGAAGCCCGCGCTACACAAGTGGTTTCCGAAGCCATTGCCACCGGCAACGTTCAAGCGATCAATTACTTTGTGGCGCAAAAGTATATTGATGCACTGGGCAAGCTCGCCTCAGCTGACAACAGTAAAGTTATCCTCATGCCACTGGAAGCGAGCCAGGTGATTGGCGCTGTAGGCGGCATCGGCGAGATCGTCAAAGCCACTTTCGACAACAAAAAGGCCTGAGGTATGTGGGAGTTCATGCAAAACCTCAGCTATTGGGACTGGTTGGCACTGGGCACCGTCCTGCTGATTCTGGAAGTGTTCGGCGCAGGCGGTTATCTGCTGTGGGTGGGCATTGCCGGGATTATTGTCGGTGTGGTGACCTTCCTGATACCCGCATTGTCTTGGGCGTTGCAACTCCCACTGTTTGGCATACTGGCGATCCTGACGGCGGTGTTCTGGTGGAAACGCCAGCGCAACATCGTCGCCAGCAGCGATCAACCTGAACTCAACAGTCGCGGCCACGAATTGATCGGCCGCACATTTGTTGTTCAACAAGCCATTGTGGAAGGTCGGGGCAAAATCAAGGTCGGTGACAGCGTGTGGATGGCGGTCGGGCCGGATGCTGAGGTAGGCACGCCGGTACGCGTTACGGGTCAGCATGGAACCGTGTTAAGCGTTGAAATTGTGACGTGAGGTAACGGAACTCCCTGTCGGTTACTACAATCAAACAGGTAGCTAACCTCTTTGGAGTACCTCTCATGCGCCTCAAATATGCTGTCGCCGCTGCTGCACTGTTGTCCCTTCCTGTTTCAGCCATGGCCGACGGCTTTTGGCGTGACGTCTTGTCTTCTGGGGCGACGACCGGTTCGACGTACCTGACCTTCAAAAAAGACCGCAAAGTGATTGCCGCTCAAGATGACGCGGGCAGCTTTGTGGCCAGCAACGGCGAAATCCGTGGGCCTTATCTGGAGTCGGCGATGCAGCAAGTGCGCTCTGACAACCCGAACTTGAAGGTCAGCGACATGGACTTGGCGAACGCGATTCTGGTCAAGAACGCTACAGCTGAGTAATCCCGATGTGCAGTCGCTGCCGCAGGCTGCGTTGAGGATCGCGCAGGCTTAGAAAACCGCGCGGGCTTTGAGAAAACGGATTGCTCCGCAATCCTTCGCAGCCTGCGGCAGCGACTACGGGTTATTTCATTCAGCTTTCATACAGAATTTTCACCGGCTGTGAACAACGCGCTGGGTATGCTTTACTCACCCAAATTCACATCGGACGTCTAGCCTCTATGAGTTCCCTGCCTTTCCTGCCGTTTTCCAAACCCACCATTGATGAAGCCACTATTGCTGCCGTCGGCGACGTGTTGCGCTCGGGCTGGATCACCAGCGGGCCAAAGGTTCAGGCGTTCGAGGCGCAGTTGTCCGAGTACTTTGGCGGGCGCCCGGTGCGCACGTTCAACTCCGGCACCTGCACCATGGAAATCGCCCTGCGCATCGCCGGTATCGGTGCGGGCGACGAAGTGATCACCACGCCTATTTCGTGGGTGGCCACCGCTAACGTGATCATCGAAGTCGGCGCCACCCCGGTGTTTGCAGACATCGACCCGGTGACCCGCAACATCGACCTGGCCAAGGTTGAAGCGGCCATCACGCCACGCACCAAAGCCATTATTCCGGTGTACCTGTCGGGCTTGCCTGTCGACATGGATGCGCTCTATGCGCTGGCCAAAAAACACAACCTGCGCGTTGTTGAAGACGCCGCTCAAGCCCTGGGTTCGAGCTGGCAGGGGCAGCGCATTGGCGCTCGCGGTGATTTCGTGTCGTTCAGCTTCCAGGCCAACAAGAACATCACCTCGTCCGAGGGCGGTTGCCTGGTCCTGAACAACGAAGAAGAAGCCCGTCTGGCCGAGAAATATCGCCTGCAAGGCGTCACCCGCACCGGTTTTGACGGCCTGGATGTGGACGTGCTGGGTGGCAAGTTCAACATGACCGACATCGCTGCGGCGATCGGCCTGGGCCAATTTGCTCACATCGAAGCCATCACGGCCCATCGCCGTGAGCTGGCCAAGCATTACTTCGACTGCTTCGGCGCGGATTTTGAAGCCGAGTACGGCGCACAACTGCCGGTGGCTGACTTCACCAACACCAACTGGCACTTGTTCCAACTGGTCTTGCCCGAGCGCAAAGACGGCCAGCCAGCACGTGCGACCTTTATGAAAGAAATGCAGGCATTGGGCGTCGGCATCGGTTACCACTACCCGCCGATTCACTTGCTGAGCTTGTACCGTGAGCGCGGGTTCAAGGAAGGGATGTTGCCGGTGGCCGAACGTGTAGGACGTTTAATCGTGTCCCTGCCGATGTTTACCGCCATGACCAAGGCTGATGTCGAGCGTTCAGTAGCGGCCGTTAAAGCCGTACTCAAAGACGCTTAACAGCCCATATCTGTAGGAGCGAGCTTGCCTCGCGATCTTTTAAAAGATCAAAAGATCGCGAGGCGAGCTCGCTCCTACAGGGTTTGGTTTACTCGCCGATCGCGGCTTTGTAGCCGGCAGCGTCCAGCAGTTTTTCCAGCTCGGCGGGGTTGGATGGCTTGAGCTTGAAGATCCAGTTGGCGTACGAATCGTCGTTCAGCCCTTCAGGGGCATCCGCCAGACCGTCATTGACGGCAATCACTTCGCCCGACACCGGCGAGTAAATGTCCGAAGCGGCTTTTACCGACTCAACCACGCCTGCTGTATCAGCTGCGGCGAACACTGTGCCCACTTCCGGCAGCTCAACAAACACCACATCCCCCAGCGCTTCTTGCGCGTGATCGCTGATACCGACGGTGATCGAGCCATCAGCTTCCAGACGTGCCCACTCGTGACTTTCAGCAAAGCGCAGGTCCGCAGGGATATTGCTCATATTCAGTGTCCTCAAGAAGAAATGTCAGCGGCTCACACGGTACGCGAGCCTGCCAGTAAACGTTAGATCAAGGCTTTGCCAAGACGAACAAAAGTCGGTTTAACCACGCGAACCGGGTACCACTTGCCACGAATTTCTACCTCGGCACGGTCGGCCGTTGCCATCGGAACTCGCGCCAATGCAATCGATTTGCTTAGCGTAGGAGAGAAGCTACCACTGGTGATCTCTCCTTCGCCAACATCTGCGATGCGAACGACCTGATGTGCACGCAGGACACCGCGCTCTTCCAGCACCAAACCCACCAGTTTGAGCCGTGAACCGCTGGCTTTTTCTGCCTCCAGCGCTTCGCGCCCGATGAAGTTGCGCGAGGCGGGCTCCCAGGCGACAGTCCACGCCATATTGGCTGAAAGGGGCGAAACAGACAGGTGAATATCCTGCCCATAGAGGTTCATGCCAGCCTCAAGACGCAAGGTGTCGCGCGCGCCCAAGCCTATTGGAGAAATGCCGGCGCCGACCAGATCGTTAAAGAACGCGGGCGCTTGATCGGCCGGGAGCACAATTTCCAGGCCGTCTTCACCGGTATAGCCGGTGCGGGCGATAAACCAGTCGCCGCTGACCTGCCCTTCAAAGGGCTTGAGCTGCTGAATAAGCTGGCTACGAGACTGGCTCACCAGCTCGGCCACTTTGTGCCGGGCCTGTGGGCCTTGAATGGCCAGCAGCGCCAACTCGGGACGCTCGTGCAACTGCACGGCGTAGCCGCCCAGGTGGCTGTTCATCCAGGCCAGGTCCTGATCGCGGGTGGCGGCGTTAACGATAAGCCGATACCCCGTCGGCATCAGGTAGACGATCATGTCGTCCACCACCCCACCGTTTTCGTTGAGCATGGCGCTATACAGTGCGCGGCCGGGTGTGTTCAGACGTTCGACATCGTTTGCCAACAAATGCTGTAGCCATTCCTTGGCCTGATCCCCGGTGACGTCAATCACGGTCATATGCGAGACATCAAAAACCCCACAGTCGCGGCGCACCTCATGGTGTTCCTCAACTTGCGAGCCGTAATGCAAGGGCATATCCCAACCGCCAAAATCGACCATTTTCGCGCCGAGGGCGAGATGCAGGTCATACAGAGGCGTACGCTGTCCCATGGGTCTCTCCTTCCGGGCTTGGCGAAGGTGCGGACAGGCTTGTAGAACGTTTGAGGCTGTTGAAACAGGCCTTTGCGCGTTTAACAAACGACCTGGCCTGACAGACAGACCGCACCGAATGCCGCGCATTGTAGCCGTATGCAGGAGGACTGGCACCTAACCGTTGTGATAGGCCGAGCGGCGAATCAGGCCGATCACCGGTAGCAAACCCACCAGCACCAAGGTCAATGCTGGCAGGGACGCCCGCGCCCACTCGCCCTCACTGGTCATCTCAAAGATCCGTACCGCCAGCGTGTCCCAGCCGAATGGGCGCATCAGCAAGGTGGCAGGCATCTCTTTGAGGACATCGACAAACACCAGCAGCGCAGCACTCAGCGTGCCCGGCAGGAGTAACGGCAGATACACTTTGAAAAACAGTCGCGGGCCACTCACACCCAGGCTACGGGCCGCCTCGGGCAAAGACGGTCGAATCCGCGCCAGGCTGTTTTCCAGCGGGCCATAAGCCACTGCGATAAAGCGCACCAGATACGCCAGCAACAACGCCGACAAACTGCCCAGCAATAGCGGCTTCCCCGCACCGCCCAACCAGCCCGACACCGGTACCACCAGCTCGCGGTCCAGGTAGCTGAAAGCCAACATGATCGACACCGCCAACACCGAGCCCGGCAAGGCATACCCGAGGTTCGCCAGGCTGACCCCGGCGCGAATCGCCGGGGTCGGCGCCTGACGCCGGGCAAACGCCAGCACCAGCGCCACGCAAACTGTAATCAGCGCGGCCATGCTGCCCAGATACAGGGTGTGCAGGATCAGCCCGGTGTAGCGCTCATCCAGATCAAAACGCCCGCGCTGCCAGAACCACACCACCAATTGCAGCAGCGGGATGACAAAGGCGCAGGCAAACACCAGCAGGCACCAGCCGCTGGCCAGCCAGGCCTTGAGGCCGCGCAAGTGATACAAGGCCTTGACCCGTGGCCGCTCGTTGCTGGCCCGGCTGGCACCCCGCGCCCGGCGTTCACCGTAAAGCACGACCATCACTACCAGCAGCAACAGGCTGGCCAGTTGGGCGGCGGTCGACAGGCTGAAAAAGCCGTACCAGGTTTTGTAGATCGCGGTGGTAAAGGTGTCGAAGTTGAACACCGAGACGGCGCCAAAATCGGCCAGAGTTTCCATCAGCGCCAACGCCACACCGGCGCCAATGGCCGGGCGCGCCATGGGCAAGGCGACCCGCCAGAACGCCTGCCACGGGCTTTGCCCCAGAATGCGGGCGGCTTCCATCAGGCCTTTGCCCTGGGCCAAAAAGGCGGTGCGCGCCAGCAGGTACACGTAGGGGTAGAACACCAGAATCAACACGATGATCACGCCGCCGGTGGAGCGTACCCGAGGCAGCCGCAAGCCCATGCCAAACCATTCTCGTAACAGGGTTTGCACCGGCCCGGCGAAGTCCAGCAGGCCGACAAAGACAAACGCCAGCACATAGGCCGGAATCGCAAACGGCAGCATCAGCGCCCAGTCCAGCCAGCGCCTGCCGGGGAACTCGCAGAGGCTGGTCAGCCACGCCAGGCTGACCCCAAGCAAGGTCACCCCAATGCCCACGCCAACAATCAGCGTCAGCGTGTTGCCCAGCAGGCGCGGCATCTGCGTGTCCCACAAATGACTCCAGATCTGGCCGTCAATGTTTTGCCAGGACAGCAGCAAAACGCTCAGCGGCAGCAACACCAGAGCGGCAATGGCAAAGACCAGCGGATACCAGCGACGTTGGGCAGGATGGGCCACGAAAAACTCTCGGAAGGGTTGGTGCGCAGGATTGTAGGGCGCGCGGCGATTAAAAGCCCCTCACCCTAACCCTCTCCCGGAGGGAGAGGGGACTAAGAGCAAAAGCAGGTCTGTGTAACACCACCATTAAGCTCCCTCTCCCTCTGGGAGAGGGTTGGGGTGAGGGTGGGCTTTATTAATTCCAGCCAGCGCGGTCCATCATGCGGATCGCCTCAGCCTGGCGCTTGCCCGCGACTTCAACCGGCAGTTCGTCAGCCTTGAACTTGCCCCAGCTGGCCACTTCGGCCGATGGCTCAACGCTCGGGTTGGCAGGGAATTCCTGGTTGGTGTCGGCAAAAATCGTTTGGGCTTCAGGGGTGGTCATCCACTCCACCAGCGCTTTGGCAGCTTCTGGATGAGGCGCGTACTTGGTCAGGCCAATACCCGACAGGTTGACGTGAACCCCGCGGTCGGCCTGGTTCGGCCAGAACAGTTTTACCGCCAGGTCAGGCTTTTGCTTGTGCAGGCGGCCGTAGTAGTAGGTGTTGACGATGCCGACGTCGCATTGCCCGGCGTTGATCGCTTCCAGCACCGCGATGTCATCGGAGAACACGTCAGTGGACAGGTTGTTGACCCAGCCCTTGAGGATCTCTTCAGTTTTTTGCGGGCCATTCACTTCGATCATGGTCGCGGTCAGTGACTGGTTGTAGACCTTCTTCGCGGTGCGCAGGCACAGGCGCCCTTCCCACTTTTTGTCTGCCAGCGCTTCGTAGGTCGACAGCTCTTCTGGCTTGACCCGGTCGGAGGCGTAAGCAATGGTCCGCGCGCGCAGGCTCAAGCCCGTCCACTCGTGGCTCGAGGAGCGGTATTGAGGCGGAATGTTTTTATCGATGATCTCGGACTTGATCGGCTGCAAGATGCCCATTTGCTCGGCTTGCCACAGGTTCCCGGCGTCTACGGTGAGCAACAGGTCAGCCGTGGCGTTTTGGCCTTCAGCCTTGATGCGCTGCATGAGCGGCGCTTCCTTGTCGGTAATGAACTTGACCTTGACCCCGGTTTTCGCGGTGTAGGCGTCAAATACCGGCTTGATCAGCTCGTCGATGCGCGAGGAATAAACCACCACTTCATCGGCAGCAAAAACGCTGCTCCCGAACACGGTAAGGGCCAGGGCAGTCAGTAGACGCTTGGGTGCCAGCATGGAGGGCGGTCTCTCTAATGCGAATCGGGCGTAAATGGTAGTGAATCACATTTGCCAGCTCAACCGAACTCGCCCCCGAGGCGTTACCAGATGTTGCAGACAACCAAAATCTCCCTGTAGGAGCGAGCTTGCTCGCGATCTTTTGGTCTTTAAAAGATCGCGAGCAAGCTCGCTCCTACAGGGTCCGCGTTCGATTAGATGTATTCCTACAAAGCCTTGGCCAGCGGCGGCAGGTCGCCGGTGAGGCCCAGCGCCTGGCGCACGAACAGGGCTTTGGCTTCGGGCATTTGGTTGACCCATTTCAAGCCGGTGTTGCGCACCAGCCGCGCCGTCAGCGAGTCCGACTGGAACAAGCGTTCAAAGCCTTCCATGGCCGCCATCAGCGCCAGGTTGTGGGGCATGCGCCGCCGCTCGTAGCGGCTCAGCACCCGCACATCGGCCAGTCGCTCACCACGGTCCGCCGCGTGCAGCAGTACATCGGCCAGCACGGCGGCATCCAGAAAGCCCAAATTCACGCCCTGCCCGGCCAGCGGGTGAATGGTGTGCGCCGCATCACCGATCAGCGCCAGGCCTTCGGCTACGTAGCGTTTGGCATGGCGTTGGCGCAGCGGCACGCACACTCGCGGGTCGGCACTGAGCACCGTGCCCAGGCGGCCTTCAAAGGCAAATTCCAGTTCGCGGCAAAACCCCTCGTCGTCCAGCGCCATCAACGCCTGCGCTTGTTCCGGGGTGGTCGACCAGACGATTGAACACCAGTCTTGCTGCCCTTCGCGCTCCAGCGGCAAAAACGCCAGCGGGCCATGGTCGGTGAAGCGCTGCCAGGCGGTCTGCTGATGCGCCTGTGCGCAACGCACGCTGGTGACGATGGCGTGATGCTGGTAATCCCACTCGCGGGTCTCACAGCCGGTCAGGCGACGCACAGCCGAGTTGGCACCATCGGCGGCGATCACCAGCGGCGCGCGCAAGGTGCGGCCATCAGCCAGGGTCAGCAGCCAATCGTCAGCCGAACGGCGCATTTGCTCCAGGCGTGCGTTGGCCAGCATCTGGATACCGGAGTCTTGCAGGCGCTCCAGCAACGCGTCCTGCACCACACGGTTTTCAACGATATGGCCCAGCACGTCGGCGTGCACACTGGCCGCCGAAAAGTGGATGTGCCCGGTGCCGCTGCCGTCCCACACGTGCATGTGCGAGTACGGGCTGGTGCGCCGTGCGCGAATACCGTCCCAGGCGCCAAGGCGTTGCAGGATGCGCTGGCTGGCGGCCGACAAGGCGCTGACCCGGGGTTCAAACGTGTCTTGTGCGGTGAAGGGTTTGACGCTGAGCGGGCTGCCGTCGAGCAACACCACGTTCAGCCCGCTGTCTTTGAGCGCCAGCGCCAAAGCGCTTCCGACCATTCCGGCCCCGACAATCAGCACATCTGCGCGCATTTCCATGCTTTAAGCCTGTCTCGCTAGCGGCCTGCGCCGCATCTAAAAAGGGTCGACACGGGGCACCGTAAACGCCCCGGCCGCTATCAGCTGTCTGCGCGCGTGCCCAGGCCCATGGCCTGACGGGCAAACCAGCGCTTGGCAGGCGGCAGTACATCGAGGCCCAGCAACCCCAGATTGCGGCCAAACGAAATCAGCGTCTGGTCACTGCCAAAAAGCCGCGTCACTTGATCGGAGAAGCCAATGGTCAACTGCTGGTCTAGCTGTTGACGCTGTTGATAACTCAGCAAGGTGGCCAGCTCGCCGGGCTTTTGCTCGCTGGCCAGCAAGGCATCGGCCAACGCCTGGGCGTCACGCAACGACAGGTTGAAGCCCTGACCGGCAATCGGGTGCAGGCTGTGCGCCGCGTTGCCCAGCACCACCAGGTGCGGACGCACCTGCTCTTCGGCCTCAACCAGCACCAGCGGGTACAAGTGGCGTGCGCCGACGTGTTCAAGAGTGCCCAGGCGATAGCCAAATACAGCCTGCAACTCGCTGAGGAAACTGCGCTCATCAAGTGCCGCCAGACGCTGAGCGTCCATGCCCAGGCGGGTCCAGACCAGCGCGCAGCGGTTGTCGGGCAACGGCAGTAAGGCCATCGGCCCTTCGTCGGTAAAACGCTCAAACGCCATGCCGTCATGGGGCTGGCTGGTGGTGATGTTGGCGATCAGCGCGCTCTGGTCATAAGGCCGCTTGCGCACATGAATGCCCAACTGCTCGCGCAGGCCGGAACGCCCGCCATCGGCCAGCACCGCCAAGTCGCAATCGAGGGTGGTTTCATCATTGAGAGTCAGGCGATAGCCATCCTCAAGCGGCTGCATGTGGATAACTTCAGCCGGGCATCGCCAACTGATGACGTCCGGGTCCAGACTTTTCCACAGGCATTGGCCGAGCCAGGCGTTTTCGACCACGTAACCGAGTGCAGGCACGCCTTCATCGCTGGCCGACAAGCGCGCGGTAGAGAAACGCCCGCGATCGGACACGTGAATGTCTTTGATCGGCTCGCCCCGTTCAACAATCGATTCCCACACGCCCAAGCGCTCATAAATGAGCCGGGCGCCATAGCTCAGCGCCGATGAACGGGCGTCGTAGCTCGGCTGGTAGGTGTTGCCGGGGGCGAAAGGTTCGATCAGCACGATTTTCCAGCCGCGCGCCTTGGCGCCGGCCTGCAACGCCAAAGCCAAACTGGCACCGACCAGGCCACCGCCAATAATTACCAGATGCACGCGACTCATGCCGCGTTCGCCCGTGCGGCCGCCATCAAGGCTTCAATCTCGGCAACGGTTTTGGGCACGTCGCCAGTCAGGATTTCACAGCCATTTTTGGTGACCACCACGTCGTCCTCGATGCGCACGCCAATCCCGCGCCATTTTTTGGCGACGTGCGGGTTGTTCGGGCTGATGTAGATGCCGGGCTCAACGGTCAGGGTCATGCCGGGTTCCAGCACGCGCCACTCACCGCCCACTTTGTATTCGCCAACGTCATGCACATCGAGCCCCAGCCAGTGGCCAGCCCGGTGCATGTAAAACGCTTTGTAGGCTTCGCTGACAATCAGCTCGTCAACGTCGCCTTGCAACAGGCCCAGTTCAACCAGCCCGGCGGTGATCACCTGAACGGTTATTTCGTGGGCCTGGTTCCAGTGTTTGTTCGGCGCGATTTCGCTGAACGCGGCTTCTTGCGCGGCCAGTACCAGCTCATAGATGGCTTTTTGCTCGGGGGAAAACTGACCGCTGACCGGGAACGTACGGCTGATGTCACTGGCATAGCAGTCGATCTCGCAGCCCGCATCGATCAGCACCAGGTCGCCGTCCTTGAGCAGGGCGTCGTTTTCCTGGTAGTGCAGGATGCAGCTGTTATCACCCGATGCGACGATCGAGCCGTAAGCCGGCATTTTCGCGCCACTTTTACGAAATTCGTAATCCAGCTCGGCCTCCAGGCTATATTCGTGCAGCCCGGCGCGGCTGGCCTGCATCGCACGGATGTGCGCGCGGGCCGATATTTGCGCCGCGTGGCGCATGACCTTGATCTCTGCCGCCGATTTATACAGACGCATGTCATGCAGCAGATGATCCAGCGCAACGAATTCGTTGGGCGGCTGGGCGCCGAGGCTGGCCTTGGAGCGAATGGTGTTGATCCACTCCATGAGGTGGCGGTCGAACTCGGGGTTGTTACCCATCGCCGAATACACCCGGTCGCGGCCTTCAATCAGCCCCGGCAAAATGTCGTCAATGTCGGTGATCGGGAAAGCATCGTCCGCGCCATAGTCACGCATGGCGCCCTCTTGCCCGGCGCGCAAACCGTCCCACAATTCGCGTTCGGCATTGCGTTCGCGGCAAAAAAGCACGTACTCGCCGTGGGCACGACCGGGGATCAGGACGATCACCGCCTGTGGCTCGGGGAAACCGCTCAGGTACTGGAAGTTGCTGTCCTGGCGGTACACATATTCAACGTCGCGATTGCGCACAGCCACTGCGGCAGCGGGCAGGATCGCGATGCTGTTGGGCTCCATCTGCGCCATGAGCGCCTTGCGGCGGCGGGTGTATTCCGATTTCGGGATATGGATCATGGGCAGACGGGTTCCTTCTTGAAGATCAATCAGTGCAGCGAAGGTTTCGCAGCAGCAGCCTCGGCAGGCTTTTTGGTCTCGGTGAACAGCAGCAACGGCGCGACGCGCAGGTATTCCATGACTTCCATGTAGTCGCTTTCGCCGTCATCCGACTCTTCCAGGGCGTCTTGCACCTGAGCAATGGCGGCCAGGTCCTGCAGCACTTCCTTGCCTTCTTCGCTCAAGGCATTGTCACGGTAGTTCAGGCCAAAACCGGCCAGGAAACCCTGGCACCATTCGCCCAGCGCAGCCGCGCGCTCGGCCAGTGGCACGTCATCGGACGGCAACAGCAGCACGACGGTCATGTCGTCACCGGTCAGTTCACCCTTGACCATCTCTTGCAAACCGATCAAGGCATTGCGTACGTTGTCACTGATTTCATTTTCGCTTTGGAACAGTTCGGTCGCGTCAGCCAGCCAGCCGTCGTGATCGAAGCCGGCGCCAGCCGCGCTGCGACCCAGCAACAGGCCGTGCAGTTCTGCAGGCGAAACAGTGTGGCCGCTGGTAGACAGCAGGTTGGCAAAGGCGTGATACGGGGAGTTCTGAATAGGCATGGTCAGCTAGGCGCCAAGCGGCGCTATGTCTAGAATGGAGGCCTTGTATCCTAGCATCGGCAGACGGGCTAGACCATCGAGGCGTCAACTGGCTTGGCAGTCCCCCTCCATCAGAAAATACACAGTAGGACACAATGGAAGACAGCGACCTGCATGCACTGATGGCTAGACTCGAGTTGCTGATTACACGAGTCGAGCAACTTAAACGCCAAAACGGACTCTTAGTAGCTCAGGAAAAGACTTGGCGCGAAGAACGCGCGCACCTCATTGAAAAAAACGAAATCGCCCGGAACAAGGTGGAATCGATGATTTCGCGTCTCAAAGCCCTGGAGCAAGACTCATGAGTACAAGCAGTAGCGTCACCGTACACATCCTCGATAAAGAGTATTCGATCATGTGCCCCCAGGAAGAGCGCGCCAATCTGGTGAGTGCTGCACGTTACCTGGACGGCAAGATGCGCGAGATCCGCAGCAGCGGCAAAGTCATCGGGGCTGACCGTATCGCCGTGATGGCCGCACTCAACATCACCCACGACCTGCTGCACAAGCAGGAAACACCTGAAGTACAGACCAGCAGTGCAACGCGTGAACACGTCCGCGACCTGCTCGATCGCGTCGATCTGGTGCTGGCCACTGATCCGAACGAACGTCAGAGCTGATTCAAAACGTTTCTTTGGGGTATACTCTCGCCACTCCCTGGAGTATTCGCCAGTTAGCGATGTCCCTGAGCCGATTCGCAATACCCTGGAGCTTGCACGTTGGGCCGGTGTGCATGTCCGCTAGACGGAAAGCCTTAAGGTCTACTGCAACTTCCACCTTGAACTTTCGGGTTCAAGGGCCAAGCCGACAGCGGTACGTCGGGGAGCCTGATTTCCAAGTGCAATGCCAGCCTGCTGCTGGCATTGGCTGACTACGAGCCAACCGCCCGGTGGGCTCGATCTCGAACAGCACGCCATCATGACCGAACCTGCGACGCCCTCCCGCCCGCAACTTCGCCGACTGCTGCGTAAAGCCCGCCGCGAATTGTCGCCGTGCGAGCAACGTCAGGCAGCCCGTGGCCTGTATCGGCAGCTGGCGCAGCATCCGTTGTTTCGCCGCGCCAAACACATCTCGCTGTACCTGCCCACCGACGGTGAAATCGACCCGCGCTTGTTGCTGCGTGAAGCACAGCGCCGGGGCAAGATCACCTACCTGCCGGTGCTCAGCGCCTGGCCCAGAACCAAGATGGTGTTCCAGCGTTATGCGCCGGGCGAAAAGCTGATCCCCAATCGCTTCCGGATCCTGGAGCCGCGCATCAATCGCGCGCGCCAACGCAAAGTCTGGGCTCTGGACCTGGTGTTGCTGCCGTTGGTGGGGTTTGATGCGAAGGGTGGCCGACTGGGCATGGGCGGCGGATTTTATGACCGCAGCCTCGCGTACCTGGCGCGCCGCCAACGCTGGCGCAAACCGACGCTGCTGGGCCTGGCCCATGAATGTCAAAAAGTCGGGAGTCTGGCCCAAGCCAGCTGGGACGTACCGTTACACGGCACGGTCTCGGACACGCAGTGGTACGTCGCGCACTGACCCTCAAGGCATCACGTTGCAGCGATGCCTTCGTTCATGAGTGGTTAGCGTTTGAAAGGTTGTACTTGCTGTTGCGCCAGTTCAATCGGTGAATCGTTTGAAGTTGACCAGAGGCTTTGCGCATAACCGGTTGTCACCACGCCCAGACCGAACAAAATAACCAGCACCCACAGTAAATCCGGTTTGCGTTTCATCGATTGCCCCCCTTCAGGCACATCAACACGATGACAGCAACGGTTTTTGTTATAGGCCGTGCAGCAACGTCAAGCTTAAAATGGCGGCATTCTGAGGCAACACGAACAGACACGCAAACGCTGGTGTCAACCGATTGTCGGTTTATCCAAATGTTGCCCAGCAAAATAACTACGCCATGTTTCAGGAGTCGAAAGAATGGCCTATTGGTTGATGAAATCCGAGCCTGACGAGTTTTCAATCAAGGACTTGCAGAAGATCGGCGAAGCTCGCTGGGACGGCGTGCGCAACTATCAGGCGCGCAATTTCATGCGTGCCATGGCCGTGGGCGACGAGTTTTTCTTTTATCACTCAAGCTGCCCGGAGCCGGGTATTGCTGGAGTCGGCCGAATCGCCCAGGCTGCTTACCCGGATCCGACCGCCCTCGATCCCGAAAGCCATTATTTCGACCCCAAGGCCAGCCCCGAGAAAAACCCGTGGAGCGCACTGCAAGTCGCCCACGTGCACACCTTCCCCAGGGTGATCAAGCTCGACTACCTCAAACAGCAAAGTGCACTGGCTGAAATGCCGCTGGTACATAAAGGCAGTCGCTTGTCGGTGATGCCGGTGACGGCTGAACAATGGGCGGTGGTGATGGGGTTGCTGTAGCCCCACCTGCAACTCCACCTGTAGTCGCTGCCGCAGGCTGCGATTTGGGTCGCAGCGACGTTGAGAAAACGGGTTGCTCCGCAACCCTTGTCAGCTCTTCGCAGCCTTCGGCAGCGACTACAGGCAACTTTCGGCTTTAGCGTCTACGCTCTGATCTTCCTTTGACTGGCATCAAGTGCCCTGCGCCTTGAAACCGTCAAACTAGAGCGCTCTGTGACCAGGATGTCGGCATGTCGAAGAATCACCGCATTTCCCATTATTTCGTTATCCCTTTGGCGATTCTGCTGGTGGCAGCAGGCGGGTTTGGTTACTGGAAATCCCAGCATGACCGGCTCCCCGAAGGCATCAGCATGGGCAATGGCCGACTTGAATCCACAGAAGTCCAGATCGCCGCCAAGATCCCCGGCCGCCTGGCCGAAGTGCTGGTTGATGAAGGTGACCGTGTCACCAAGGGCCAATTGCTGGCCCGCATGGACACCCGCACGCTGGAGGCCAGCCGCGTCCAGGCCCAGGCCGAAGTGCAGCGCGCCCGCCAGGCCATGGCTGCCAACGAGGCCAACGTGCAATTGCGCCAGAGTGAAAAACTGCTGGCCAGCCAGGAACTCAAGCGCACCCGCCAACTGTCGCAACGCGGCTTTGCCAGCGGCCAGCAAGTCGACCAGCAGCAAGCCCAATTCGACACCAGCAATGCCGCTGTGACCGCCGCCCAGGCCCAGGTCGCCGCAGCCAAAGCGGCCATCGCGTCCAGCGAAGCCCAAGTGGCGCAACTCACCAGCGAAATCGAAGACAGCAGCTTGCGCGCGCCTATCAACGGCGTGATCCAGTTGCGCCTGGCCGAGCCCGGTGAAGTGCTGGGTTCGGGTGGCCGGGTGTTCATGATGATCGACCCGAGCGACCAGTACATGAACCTGTACCTGCCCGCCGCCGTGGTCGGCAAACTGACCGTAGGCGCCGAGGCGCGTATCGTGCTCGATGCCCTGCCCGATCAGGCGTTGCCTGCCAAGATTTCCTTTGTCGCGGCCAAATCACAGTTCACCCCCAAAGAAGTTGAAACCCGCGATGAGCGCCAAAAACTGGTGTTCCGCGTCAAATTGCGCCTGACCGATCCTGAAGCCGTGCCTCAGGCCAAGCCAGGCATGCCGGGCGCAGGCTACGTGCGAACCGCCGATGTGGACTGGCCGGCTAATCTGCAATGAGCGACCTGGCGCTCAACGCCAGTGGCATCAACCACTGGTACGGCAAACAACAGGCGCTGATCGACGTCGCGTTCAGCCTGCCCAAAGGCACCCGTTGCGGCCTGATTGGCCCGGATGGCGCGGGCAAATCGAGCCTGCTCGGGCTGATTGCCGGGGTCAAAAAACTCCAGCAAGGCACCCTTGAGGTACTGGGCGGCCCGATTGATGACCGCCATCACCGCAACACGCTGTACCCGCTGATTGCCTTTATGCCCCAAGGGCTGGGCGGCAACCTCTACCCCGAATTGTCCATCAGTGAAAACATCCGCTTTTTCGGCACGCTGTTCGGTCTGTCTAAAAAAGAATGCGAAGAACGCATGGAGCAGTTGCTCAAGGCAACTGACCTGGAGCGCTTCGCCGATCGCCCGGCGGGCAAGCTCTCGGGCGGCATGAAACAAAAGCTCGGGCTGTGCTGCGCACTGATCCACGAGCCTGATTTGCTGATTCTCGATGAACCCACCACCGGCGTTGACCCGCTGTCGCGGCGGCGCTTTTGGGAGTTGGTCGAAGACGTACGCAGCCAGCGCCCGCAACTGACGCTGCTGGTAGCCACGGCTTACATGGAAGAGGCCGAGCAATTTGAACACTGCCTGATGCTCGACCGGGGCAAGCTGATTGCCGCAGGCTTGAGCAAAGAGCTGGCCGCCGCATCGCCCAACGGCAAGCTGGATGAAGCCTTTACCCACTACCAGGGCGACAGTGGTCACAGCAACGAGCCGCTGGTGATTCCGCCCCGGGTCGGCGACAACAGCGACATCGCCATTGAAGCCCACGACCTGACGCTTAAGTTCGGCGATTTCACCGCCGTGAATAAAGTCAGCTTTGCCATTGGCCGAGGGGAGATTTTCGGCTTTTTGGGCTCCAACGGTTGCGGCAAAACCACCACCATGAAAGTGCTGACCGGCTTGATGCCGGCCACCGAAGGCAGCGCCAAACTGCTGGGCAACCCGGTGAACGCCAAAGACCTGGCCACCCGCAAGCGCGTCGGCTTTATGTCGCAAAGCTTCTCGCTGTACGGCGAGTTGAGCGTGCGCCAGAACCTGGTGCTGCACGCGCAGTTATTCGACCTGCCCAAAGATGAAAGCCAGGCACGCATCGAAGAGCTGATCGAGCGGTTCGACCTGGGCGACGTCGCTGATCAACAGTCCGGCGAATTGCCGCTGGGCCTGCGTCAGCGTTTGTCTTTGGCCGTTGCCGTGCTGCACCGCCCCGAAGTGCTGATCCTCGACGAACCGACCTCCGGCGTTGACCCCGCCGCTCGCGATGACTTCTGGCGGCTGTTGATAGAGCTGTCGCGGGACCAGGGGGTGACGATCTTTTTGTCGACCCACTTTATGAACGAAGCCCAGCGCTGCGACCGCATCTCGTTGATGCACGCGGGCAAGGTACTGGCCTGCGATACGCCCGATGCGCTGCAACAGCAGTTCAAGGGTGAAACCCTGGAAGCCGCGTTTGTGACGTGCCTTGAGCAGGCGCAAAACGATCAGGGCGCCACCGCCCCGCCGCCCGACACCGAGGCCATCGCCGCGCCAGCCGCCCATGCGCCGCCCCCGCCGAGCAAGAGCGGGTTCAGCCTGACGCGGTTGATTGCCGTGGCCAGCCGTGAATCCAAAGAGCTGTTGCGCGACAAGGTGCGCATGGCCTTCGCCTTGCTGGGCGCCGTGTTCATGATGGTGATCTTTGGCTATGGCATTTCGCTGGACGTGGAAAACCTCGCGTTCGCCGTCTACGACCAGGACCAGACACCGCAAAGCCGGGCCTACCTTGAGGCGTTCCGCAGTTCGCGCTATTTCGAAGAGCACAAGCCCATTCAGAGCGCCGAAGAACTGCACAAACGCTTGCAACGCTCCGAGATCAAAATCGCCCTTGAGATACCGCCGGGCTTTGGCCGCGACCTGTATGCCGGGCGTCAACCCACGGTGGCGGCCTGGATTGATGGCGGCATGCCGTTTCGTGCAGAAACCAGCCGCAGCTACGTCCAGGCGGTCCACCAGGGCAACCTCGAACAGCTGAGCGCCCTGAGCAGCCTGGCGCAAAACAAACAGTCTGCGGCCAAACTCGAAGTGCGTTTTCGCTACAACCAGGACGTTATCAGCGTGAACGCCATCGGCCCCGGCGTGATGGCGCTGATCCTCGCGTTTATCCCGGCCATGCTCACTGCGCTGGGGATCGTGCGTGAAAAGGAGCTGGGCTCCATTACCAACTTCTACGCCACGCCGTTGACCCGCCTGGAATTTTTGCTGGGCAAACAGGCGCCGTATCTGGCGGTCAGCCTGGTCAACCTGGCGTTGCTGGTGGCCATGAACCGCTGGCTGTTTGGCGTCCCGTTTAAAGGCAGCGGCCTCACTCTGGCGTTGGGCGGCGTGCTGTATGTGCTGTCGACCACCAGCATGGGGCTGCTGATTTCGGCGTTCACCCGCACCCAGATTGCCGCCATCCTGGGCACCATGATCATCACCAGCCTGCCGACCATTCAATTCTCCGGGCTGATCGTGCCGCGCTCTTCGCTGGACGGTTCAGCGGCGCTGATGGGCATGTTGTTCCCCGCCGGGCACTTCCTTGATATTGCCGTAGGCACCTTCACCAAAGCGCTGGACCTTCGCCAACTATGGCCGCAATGCCTGGCGCTGTTCGGGTTCTTCGTCGCCTTTACCGGCCTGAGCCTGATCATGCTCAAGAAGCAGGAGGTCTGATGCATAAGCTCTCGCACATCCTGCGCCTTGGCCTCAAAGAACTCACCAGCCTGCGTCACGACAGCGTGTTGCTGTTGTTCTTGCTGTACGCCTTTACGGTGGCGATTTACATGCCGGCGGCGGGCTCCATCATTGGCGTGCACAACGCCAGCGTGGCGATCATCGACGAAGACCACAGCGCTCTGTCACGCAAGCTCAGTGAATCGCTGCTGCCCCCGGAATTCAAAACCCCGCAAGCCCTGCCCTATGACCAACTCGATGAGGCATTGGACAAAGGCGAATACACCTTCGTGATTAACGTACCCGCCAACTTCCAGGCCGATTTACTGGCCGGCCGCGAGCCTGCTGTGCAGCTCAACGTGGATGCCACCGCCATGAGCCAGGCGTTTATGGGCGCGGGGTATATCGGGCAGATCTTCCAGCGCGAACTGCTCGATTACGCCGGGCAAGCCAACGCGGGTGCGAAAGCCCCGGCACTGATCAGCAGCCGCCCATTATTCAACCCGAACCTGGAAGGCGGCTGGTTTTTGGCGGTGATTCAAATCGTCAACAACATCACCATTTTGGCCATCGTGCTAACCGGGACCGCGCTGCTGCGTGAGCGTGAACACGGCACCCTCGACCACTTGCTGGTGTTGCCGCTGACCGCACTGGAAATCATGCTCGCCAAGATCTGGAGCAACATGCTGGTGGTGGTGGTGTGCACCTGGCTGTCACTGGAGATCATCGTTAAATGGGCGCTGGGCGTGCCGCTGTCGGGTTCGCTGGCGTTGTTTTTGATGGTCACCGCGCTGTACCTGTTTGCCAGTACCGCGCTGGGGATCTTCCTCGCCACGTTGGCCCGTTCAACGCCACAGTTTGGCCTGTTGGCGATCCCGGTGATCATCCCCATGCTGCTGCTTTCGGGCGGCAGCACGCCGCTGGACAGCATGCCCGAATGGCTGCAATGGGTCATGCAATGCTCGCCCTCCACCCACTTTGTGAGCTTGAGCGCGGCTATCTTGTTCCGGGGGGCGGGGGTTGATGTGGTGTGGCCGGACCTGCTGGCCCTGACGGCGATTGGCCTGGTGTTCTTTGCTATTGCGCTGGCGCGGTTCCGCAAGAGTTTGGCGTCGTAAGGCCTTAACTCTTGTAGGAGCGAGCTTGTCTCGCGATCTTTTGACTTTTTAAAAAGATCGCGAGGCAAGCTAGCTCCTTCAGTTTGTCATTCAGCGCGAATCGTTTACTGAACAATCAAATTATTGAACAGCAGGTCTTCCACCATCGGCTTGCCGGTCTCGTCCGTCATGACTTGCTGCACCTGTTTCAGTGCTTCCTGACGCACTTTCTCTTTGGCTTCGACACTGCCCAAGCTCTCGCTGGTTTGCTGTGTAAACAAGCCCACCAACTGGTTGCGGATCAACGCGTCATTGGCCTTGACTGCCTTCGCCGCTTCGTCACTCGATACGCGCAGCGAGATATCGGCCTTGTACACCTTGAGCTTCGCGCTGCCGTCCAGCCCGTAATTGCCCACAAACGGTGGGCTCATGGTGATGTAGCTGACCTTCGCGGCGCCTTCTGCAGCGTCTTCGGCAAGCGCCGTCATCGGCAAGGTCAGAGCCAGCAGCAATACAATCCACGCTTTCACAGTTCGCTCCTTTGGTCGAGATGGCGGTAAGCATACCGGGGCAGCTTACGAACCTGTCTACCGTTATCGGCCAGCGCTGCAAAAGCCGTAGGTTTACTCGCGTTTAATCGCCATGCCCCCGGTCACTAACAAGGCTTTGACGCTGGGCGGTAGCAGGTCGACAAATTTGCGGCTGATTCTGCGCTGACAGATATTCGTCACGTTGAGCATGCTTTGGGAAAGGTCGAACAAGCCCAGCGTTAGCGACTCATTGTCGTACTTCCCGTCAACCAACCCTGCAATCAAATGCTTTTGGGTTAGCCGGAATAATGTGACGTTCGCGAGCGGAATTTTCGTATCACTGCGAACATACTTATCGATCTCCCGATTGAGCTGCAGGCAGGTTGCGGTCACCAAATCGAGCGGCTGGTCGCTTTGTTTACCTTTCTTCACAGGCTCATACTCAAAAACCATGGGCACGAAGACCTCTAGCTCCTGCGGGTTATCCCCTGTCAGCGGCCGGCTTGAGAACCGCCACTCGCCAATGACCTTGAGGGCAGCCCCGGCAAACAAGGGATGAGAGCTGTAAACGATTTTCGGATCAACCACCGACCCATCAGCCTTGACCACAACTTTCAACCGCACCTCTCCATCCGAGCCTGCGTATCGAAGCTCATCGGGGAAGTCAGGCTTGATCAGGTATTTGACGTCGGGGAGCCACGTCTCTGCCCACGCACTCAGTGTCATGAACATCACCATAAACCCGACTAAGCCTTTCATCACCTTCCCCCCCGGACGCTGCGCTCACATGAGCACAGAGGGGAAGCATGATAGGAGTGTGTCGCCAGGTTTCTCAGCCCATGAGCTCTGATCCTGTTGTGGGATGGCTCCGATTAAACGGACAGAACCCTCAAACCAACCCTTACGGCTTGGCCAACACACAGCGCTTGAGGCGCGCCTCCAGGTTGCGGTCCGGCATGGCGTGGCTGCGCAGGGCGCTGATGGTCTGTTCGACGTAGTCACGGGTGGTGCCGTAGCGCCCGCTGGCGTTGGCCAGCACCTGGCTGAGTACACCGTCCGGGAGGTTGCCCGCGTAGCTGGGCAAGTGCCGTTCCAGTACAAACCCCAACGCCTGGACTTGGCTACCGTCTTCAAGCCGGCAGTTCAGCCAGTGCGGCCGATAGGAAGGCACCGGCATTTCACGCCGCCACAAGGCGTTGAGCGCCGCTTCAAGGTTGTCTTCAGGCAGGCGATAGGCAAAGCCACTGCACGAGCCGCCACGGTCCAGACCAAAGACCAGGCCGGGCAGTTGCGGCGTGCCACGATGCTCGTGGGACCACAAATACAAGCCGCGATGGTAGCCATGCACCCGGCCACGTACACGCTCGACGGCTGTGCATTCAGGGCGCCAGATAAGCGAGCCGTAGGCGAACAGCCAGACCGGACCGCCTTGATGGCACGCCATGGTGGCCTGCAAGGATTGCTGAAGTTGTTCTGGGGTCAGGGGCGCCCCAAGATCGAGTCGCGGAGGGTAAATCACGTTTGTACACGCTGATTCAGAAACAGTTATCACAGAAGGCATGGAGTCCTACAGGCATTGCATGCATCGTACTAGAAAATAACGTTATGAATCTTATAGCAGTAAAAATGAAATAACCCGCGCGGCAAGACGTATGGCGGCCAGTAATCCGATTTCTTGTAAATCAAGAGCCCCTCACCCTAGCCCTCTCCCGGAGGGAGAAGGAACTGATTGGGGGATGCTGACGATTATCGGTGGCCTGCTTGCTGCGCGACAGAGCGTCGTCGAAGACGGGGTTACGTCAAGGACGGGGCGCGTAGGCGAACACGTCGGCGCGCATTTGGTGCGCGTCCATGCCCGCTTCAACCAGCGCGTCGAGGGTGCCATAGATCATGGCAGGCGAGCCGCTGGCATACACCGAGACAGCGCTAAGGTCGCTGATGTCTTCACATACCGCTTCGTGCAACAACCCGCAACGCCCTTCCCAGCCGCACAAATCACTGACGACTTTGTGCAAGAACAGGTTGGGGGTCTGCTGCCAGGCGTCCCACTCATCCAACGTATAAAAGTCTTCAGGACGACGCACGCCCCAGTACAAATGCACCGGGTGCTTGAACCCTTTGGCGCGGCAATGCTCGATCAGGCTGTGCATTTGCGCCATGCCGGTGCCCGCGGCGATCAGCACCAGCGGCCCGTCCGGCAATTCAGACAAGTGCGTGTCGCCAAAAGGCAGCTCCAGACGGATCATGTTGTTGCGTTGCAACTGCTCGATCAGGCTGCGGGCGCTGTCTTCGCGCACCAGCACATGCAGCTCAAGGTCGCGCCCCGAGTGCGGTGCGCTGGCCAGTGAAAACGCCGACTTCTCGCCGTTTTCACGCTCCAGCATCACGTATTGCCCGGCGTGATAACGCGGCAGTTTGCCCGCCGGTGCACGCAAGCGCACCCGCCACACATCACCACCCAACTCGACACATTCGGTCAACTGACAGGCCAAGCTACGCACCGGTAATTCTCCCAACGCAAGGACGCCATCCCACAACACCACACAGTCTTCCAGCGGCGCCGCCAGGCAGGTGTAGACCTCGCCATGGTCACGGACTTCACCCGCCTGCTCCACCTGCCCTTCAACCAGCAAGGCTGCGCACACATGGCAATTACCATTGCGGCAGCTTTGCGGGCATTCATAGCCCAGGCGCTGCGCCGCATCCAGAATCCGCTCGCCAGGCAAGGTGTCCAATACGGCGCCTGAAGGCTGCAAGGTTACACGCATCAATCTATTCCTAATTGATTCCAGATGTCATCGATCCGGCGAGTCACGGCCTCGTCCTTGACGATGACCCGACCCCATTCGCGGGAGGTTTCGCCTGGCCATTTGTTGGTTGCATCCAGCCCCATCTTCGACCCCAGGCCTGAAATCGGCGAGGCAAAGTCGAGGTAATCGATAGGCGTGTTGTCGATCATCACCGTGTCGCGCTTGGGGTCCATGCGTGTGGTGATGGCCCAGATCACGTCGTTCCAGTCGCGCGCGTTGATGTCGTCGTCGGTGACGATAACGAACTTGGTGTACATGAACTGGCGCAAAAACGACCACACACCGAGCATTACGCGCTTGGCGTGCCCCGGGTACTGCTTTTTCATGGTCACGATGGCCATGCGGTACGAGCAGCCCTCAGGCGGCAGGTAAAAGTCAGTGATTTCCGGGAACTGCTTTTGCAGAATCGGCACGAACACTTCGTTGAGTGCCACGCCCAGAATCGCCGGTTCATCCGGTGGACGGCCGGTGTAGGTGCTGTGATAAATCGGTTTGATCCGGTGGGTGATGCGCTCAACGGTGAACACCGGGAAGCTGTCGACCTCATTGTAGTAACCAGTGTGGTCGCCATACGGGCCTTCCGGGGCCATTTCGCCGGGGTGGATCACGCCTTCAAGGATGATTTCAGCCGTGGCCGGCACTTGCAGGTCGTTGCCACGGCACTTCACCAACTCGGTGCGGTTGCCGCGCAGCAGCCCGGCGAAGGCATATTCAGACAAGCTGTCTGGCACGGGGGTGACGGCGCCCAAAATGGTGGCCGGGTCAGCGCCCAGCGCCACGGACACCGGGAACGGCGTACCGGGGTGTTTTTCGCACCACTCACGGTAGTCCAGCGCACCGCCACGGTGGCTCAACCAACGCATGATGACTTTGTTGCGGCCAATCACCTGCTGACGATAAATGCCCAGGTTCTGGCGGTCCTTGTTCGGACCTTTGGTGACGGTCAGGCCCCAGGTAATCAGCGGCGCCACGTCTCCCGGCCAGCAATGCTGAACCGGCAACAGGCCGAGGTCGACATCGTCGCCCTCGATGACCACTTCCTGGCACACCGCGTCTTTGACGACTTTCGGGGCCATGGAAATGATCTTGCGAAAGATCGGCAACTTGGACCACGCGTCTTTCAGACCTTTAGGCGGCTCGGGTTCTTTCAGAAACGCCAGCAGCTTGCCGATTTCACGCAGCTCACTCACCGAGTCAGCGCCCATGCCCAAGGCCACTCGCTCCGGCGTGCCGAACAGGTTGCCGAGCACAGGGATATCGTGACCCACCGGGTTTTCAAACAGTAAGGCCGGACCTTTGGCGCGCAATGTGCGGTCGCAGATTTCGGTCATTTCCAGTTTGGGTGACACCGGAACCTGGATGCGCTTGAGTTCGCCGCGCTGTTCCAGGCCGCTGATAAAGTCACGTAAGTCGCGGTACTGCATGCTTGAGCCTCATGTTGGCCGTGGCGTTGGGGCACCGAGTGTAGCGCCCAAGCCGCGTGATCTGAAGGGAGAGCTGCCCAAAATCAAGAAAGGTTAGACAGCAAAAAGCCGGGTTTCCCCGGCTCTTGCTTAACTTCCGGCGATTTACTTGCGCTTCATCGACAGGAAGAACTCATCGTTGGTCTTGGTCTGCTTCAGCTTGTCGATCAAGAACTCGATGGCTGCTACTTCGTCCATCGGGTGCAACAGCTTGCGCAGGATCCACATGCGTTGCAACTCGTCGTCAGCGGTCAGCAACTCTTCACGGCGAGTGCCGGAGCGGTTGATGTTGATCGCCGGGAAGACGCGTTTTTCAGCGATTTTGCGGTCCAGAGGCAGTTCCATGTTGCCGGTGCCTTTGAACTCTTCGTAGATCACTTCGTCCATCTTCGAACCGGTTTCAACCAGTGCGGTGGCGATAATGGTCAGCGAGCCGCCTTCTTCGATGTTTCGCGCAGCACCGAAGAAACGCTTTGGTTTCTCAAGGGCGTGGGCATCAACACCACCGGTCAATACCTTGCCGGAGCTCGGGATCACGGTGTTGTAGGCACGGGCCAGACGGGTGATGGAGTCGAGCAGGATCACCACGTCCTTTTTATGTTCGACCAGGCGCTTGGCCTTCTCGATCACCATTTCAGCAACCTGCACGTGGCGGGTTGGCGGCTCGTCGAAGGTGGAGGCAACCACTTCGCCGCGCACAGTACGCTGCATTTCGGTTACTTCTTCCGGGCGCTCGTCGATCAGCAGAACGATCAAGTGCACTTCCGGGTTGTTACGCGAAATGTTCGACGCAATGTTCTGCAGCATGATGGTCTTGCCCGCTTTTGGCGGAGCAACGATCAGACCGCGCTGACCTTTACCGATCGGGGCGCAGAGGTCGATTACACGACCGGTCAAATCTTCGGTGGAACCGTTACCGATTTCCATCTTCATGCGTACGTTCGGGAACAGCGGGGTCAAGTTCTCGAAGAGAATCTTGTTTTTCGCGTTCTCTGGACGATCGAAGTTGATCGTGTCGACTTTCAACAGTGCGAAATAACGCTCGCCTTCTTTTGGCGGGCGAATTTTACCGACGATGGTGTCGCCGGTGCGCAGGTTGAAACGTCGAATCTGGCTAGGCGAGACGTAAATATCGTCCGGGCCGGCCAGGTAAGAGGCGTCAGCAGAGCGGAGGAAGCCGAAGCCGTCCTGGAGGATCTCCAGCACGCCATCACCGGAGATTTCCTCGCCGCTTTTCGCGTGCTTTTTCAGCAGGGAGAAAATCACGTCCTGCTTGCGCGAACGGGCCATATTTTCTATGCCCATCTGTTCGGCCAATTCGAGCAGTTCGGTAATCGGCTTTTGCTTGAGTTCAGTCAGGTTCATATAGGAATGACGTAATCATTTATGGAGGGGGAAATTAAGCTTTTGGCTTAATGAGGCCGCGCCGCAGAGAAGGCGACAGGATCGCGTACTAATTCGATAAGGAGTGCGTCGGCGACGGCTTGCAGGGGGCAGTGGAGAAACCAGTGCGGGGCCGAATGTACCACTTGAGTTTCATAGCGTCTAGTCCTTGAGCCATGAAAAAGCCCCGCAATTTGCGGGGCTTTTAACAACGCTTAGATATTAGCGTCGAGGAATGCAGCCAGCTGCGACTTCGACAGCGCACCGACCTTGGTGGCTTCAACGTTGCCGTTCTTGAACAGCATCAACGTTGGAATACCACGAACGCCGTGCTTGGCAGGGGTTTCCTGGTTTTCGTCAATGTTCAGCTTGGCAACAGTCAGCTTGCCTTTGTAAGTCTCGGCGATCTCATCCAGAACTGGCGCGATCATTTTGCAAGGGCCACACCATTCAGCCCAGTAATCGACCAATACAGCGCCTTCAGCCTTGAGAACATCGGCCTCAAAGCTAGCGTCGCTAACGTGTTTAATAAGATCGCTGCTCATGGAAGTCTCCGTGGTTGTAAGCAAAAACGTAGCACATCATAGCCGTCATCACCGCGTTCAGGAAGCTGACGGATGATTGTCTATTACTATGGCCGCACATGAGCCTGAGTATGAGCCCTTTCAAAACACGCCGGAGGTGACAAATGCGATCCCGGTGCGTGAAGCCGCCTGGCGTATGTGCTCGCTCATGGCTTTGTGCGCAGGCCCGCTGGCGTGGCGCGCCAATGCGCGAAGGATTTTGCGGTGTTCTTGCCAGGTTTCCATCGCGCGCTCAGGGCGAATAAAGGGCAATTTCTGGCTTTCAAGAAAGATATCGGCCCGGGTTATCAGAATATTCGCCATGGTCTGGTTGCCACTGGCGCGCAAAATAATCTGATGGAACTCAAAGTCCAGTTGCGCCGCCCGGGCGAAGTCCTCGGCGCGCAACTCCAGGCGCATGGCCTCGACATTGTCTTGCAGCACGTCGAGTTCATCACGGGTCAGCCTCACGGCGGCCAATCCTGCCGCCAACCCCTCAAGCGCGTAACGCAATTGAAAGATGTCCTCAGGGCAGGCCTGCGCCGCAAAAGGCCAGTCAGACGCAGTGGCGATTGCTGCGGGCTCACCCACCGCTTGCACGTACACCCCTTTGCCGGGCTGGACGCTGACCACGCCCAACGCACTCAATGACGACAGCGCCTCACGCAATGACGCCCGGCTGACCCCCAGCTGCACCGCCAGATCGCGCTGCGAAGGCAATGCATCACCCGGCGCAAAGCCGCGCTCATCGATCAGTTTACGAATGGCCAACAGCGCCACTTCGGGTACCGCGCGTGCGCTTGAATTCATCACAAATCGACTTGATCGGCTGAGGTTGGAACGTAGTTGTAAAGCTATTGCCGGCGCTCGGCAAGTCACGCCCCACGGCGGTTCAAGCCGTGTACGCAACGCCCGATTGAGGTGCAAAAAGCCCGACAACTGTTCAGACCAGTCCGACCGCCGCAAGCCTTCTGAACCCGGCCTCCCAGCCCTGAAACCGCTGTTGGCATGGCCTGTGCTCTGTCCGATAGCAGACATCACCGTCCGCCCGTTTTGGAGAGTTGCCATGACCCAGCGCTACAGCGCCCTGATATGTGCCATGTTCGCCAGCCTGGTGCTGTTTCAGGCACCGGCCCAGGCCAATGACCTTGATGACGTGATGGCTCGCGGCACCTTGAAGGTTGCCGTCCCGCAAGACTTCCCGCCGTTTGGTTCGGTAGGCCCCGACATGAAACCCCGCGGCCTGGACATTGATACGGCAAAACTGTTGGCCGACCAGCTCAAGGTCAAACTGGAACTCACCCCGGTCAACAGCACCAACCGCGTGCCGTATCTGACCACGGGCAAAGTCGACCTGGTGATTTCCAGCCTGGGCAAAAACCCGGATCGCGAGAAAGTCATCGACTTCTCCCACGCCTACGCACCCTTCTACCTCGGCGTATTTGGCCCGCCAGACGCAGAAATCAAGACGCTGGATGACCTCAAAGGTAAAACCATCAGCGTCACCCGTGGCGCCATCGAAGACATCGAGCTGACCAACGTGGCGCCTGCCGGTGTCACGATCAAACGCTTTGAAGACAACAACTCGACCATCGCCGCCTACCTGGCCGGGCAAGTGGACCTGATCGCCAGCGGCAACGTGGTGATGGTGACCATCAGCGAACGCAACCCTAAACGTATCCCGGCCATGAAGCTAAAGCTCAAGGACTCGCCGGTGTATGTCGGGGTCAACAAGGGCCAGCCTGAGCTGCTGGACAAAGTGAACCAGATTCTGAGCGCCGCCAAAGCCGACGGCAGCCTGGAAAAGAATGCGTTGCAATGGCTTAAAGAGCCGCTGCCAGCCGACCTCTGATCACCCGCAACGAGGTCATCATGGCTTATCAGTTCGACTTTTTACCGGTGCTGCAAAACACAGACCTGTTACTGCGCGGCGCCTTGTTCACCCTGGAACTGACCGCCATCGGCACGCTGTTTGGCGTCAGCCTGGGGATTGTCGGGGCGGTGGTCCGGGCCTGGAACATCCGCCTTTTCGCCGCCCTGTTTGGTCTGTACGTTGAAGTGATTCGCAACACACCGTTTTTGGTGCAGTTGTTTTTTATCTTCTTCGGCTTACCGGGCCTTGGCGTGCACATCAGCGAATGGCAAGCCTCGGCACTGGCCATGGTGATTAACCTCGGCGCTTACTCCACCGAGATTATTCGCGCCGGCATTCAGGCCATCCCCAAAGGCCAACTGGAAGCCGCCGCCGCGCTGGCCATGTCGCGTTTTGAGGCGTTTCGCTATGTGGTCTTGCAGCCCGCGCTGGCCAAAGTGTGGCCGGCACTGAGCAGCCAAATCATCATCGTGATGCTCGGCTCGGCGGTGTGTTCGCAAATTGCCACCGAAGAGCTGAGCTTTTTCGCCAACTTCATTCAGTCGCGCAACTTCCGGGCTTTTGAAACCTACGCCCTGACCACCCTGATCTACCTGTGCATGGCGCTGTTGATTCGCCAGTTACTGAACGCCTTCGGCCGCCGCTACCTGAGCAGGAGTCGCTGATGGACTTTACCTTTTGGGACATCGTGCGCAATTTGCTGGCGGGCCTGCAATGGACCGTCGCGCTGTCCGTCGTGGCCTTTATCGGTGGCGGCCTGATCGGCCTGCTGGTGCTGCTGATGCGCATCTCCAGGAGCCGCTTCGCCCGCACACTGGCACGCGGCTATATAGAGCTGTTTCAGGGCACGCCCTTGCTGATGCAACTGTTTTTGATCTTTTTTGGCATCGCCTTGCTCGGCATCGACATTTCGCCGTGGATGGCCGCCGCCCTGGCGCTGACGCTGTTTACCAGCGCTTACCTGGCAGAGATCTGGCGCGGCAGCGTCGAATCCATTGCCAATGGCCAGTGGGAAGCGTCGGCCAGCCTGGCGCTAAGCCCGCTGGAGCAATTGCGTTACGTGATTTTGCCGCAAGCCTTACGGGTGGCCATCGCGCCCACTGTAGGGTTTTCGGTGCAGGTGATTAAAGGCACCGCCGTCACCTCGATCATTGGTTTCACCGAGCTGACCAAGACCGGCAGCATGCTGGCCAACGCCACCTTTGAGCCTTTTATGGTCTACGGCTTGGTGGCGCTCGGTTACTTCCTCTTGTGCTACCCCTTGTCGCTCAGTGCGCGCTATCTGGAAAGGAGACTGCATGCCTCTGCTTAGAGTTACCGCCCTGCATAAATACTACGGCGACCATCATGTGCTCAAAGGCATCGACCTGAGCGTTGAACAAGGCCAGGTGGTCGCGATCATTGGCCGCAGCGGCTCGGGCAAAAGTACGCTGCTGAGAACCTTGAACGGCCTGGAGTCGATCAACGACGGGGTGATTGAAGTCGATGACGAATACATGGACGCCGCCCGCGCCGACTTGCGCAGCCTGCGTCAGAAAGTCGGCATGGTGTTTCAGCAGTTCAATTTGTTCCCGCACTTGAGCGTTGGCGAAAACGTCATGCTGGCCCCGCAAGTGGTGCAAAAAGTGCCCAAGGCCAAAGCCGCACAACTGGCCCGCGAGATGCTGGAACGTGTGGGCCTGGGCGACAAGTTCGATGCCTTCCCCGAACGCCTGTCGGGCGGGCAGCAACAACGCGTGGCCATTGCCCGGGCGCTGGCCATGTCGCCCAAAGTGCTGCTGTGTGACGAAATCACCTCGGCGCTCGACCCCGAACTGGTCAACGAGGTGCTCAACGTGGTGCGCCAATTGGCCCGCGAGGGCATGACGCTGATCATGGTGACCCACGAAATGCGCTTCGCTCGCGAAGTCGGCGACAAACTGGTGTTTATGCACCAGGGCAAGGTGCATGAGGTGGGCGACCCCAAAGTGCTGTTTGCCAACCCGAAAACTCCTGAGCTGGCGAATTTTATCGGTTCGGTTGAGGTTTAAATCCTGTAGGAGCGGGGGGCTTTTACAGGGGATGTGTGACAAAAATTAGATCGTTTAAAAAATACGAGTTGTCAGGAACAAGCTAACGTCATCTCTTACGTGCTCCATATCAATGCATCGCACATCACGCGTTGGCGCGAGCGTTTGATCGTGGCACGATGGCGAAGTTATCGACCGAGACTCCTCAAACATGCCCCAATCCAAAAGCAAGAATCCGTCCCTGATCGCCGCTATAGACTTGGGTTCTAACAGCTTTCACATGGTGGTGGCCAAGGCTCAGAACGGCGAAATCCGCATTCTTGAACGTCTTGGCGATAAGGTGCAGCTGGCTGCCGGTATCGACGAAGAACGCCACCTCAACGAAGAGTCCATGCAGCGTGGCCTCGATTGCTTGAAGCGTTTTGCGCAACTGATCAATGGCATGCCCTTGGGCGCCGTGCGCATCGTGGGCACCAACGCCTTGCGTGAAGCCCGCAACCGCAATGAATTTATCGTGCGCGCAGAACAAATCCTGGGCCACACCGTAGAAGTCATTTCTGGCCGTGAAGAAGCGCGCCTGATTTATCTGGGCGTCTCTCACACCCTCGCTGACACACCGGGCAAGCGCCTGGTGGCCGACATCGGCGGTGGCAGTACCGAATTCATCATCGGCCAACGTTTTGAGCCCCTGCTGCGCGAAAGCTTGCAGATGGGCTGCGTGAGCTTTACCCAGCGTTATTTCCGCGACGGCAAGATCACCCCGGCACGCTATGCCCAGGCATACACCGCGGCGCGCCTTGAGCTCATGAGCATTGAGCACGCGCTGCACCGCCTGACGTGGGATGAAGCCATCGGCTCCTCCGGCACCATCCGCGCCATTGGCCTTGCACTCAAAGCCGGCGGCCACGGTGCAGGCGAAGTGAATGCCGAGGGTTTGGCCTGGCTCAAGCGCAAGCTGTTCAAGCTGGGTGAAGTGGACAAAATCGACTTCGAAGGCATCAAACCTGACCGTCGGGCGATTTTCCCGGCCGGGCTGGCGATTCTTGAGGCGATTTTTGACGCCCTTGAATTGCAACGCATGGACCACTGCGACGGCGCCCTGCGTGAAGGCGTGCTGTACGACCTGTTGGGTCGCCATCACCACGAAGACGTACGCGAGCGCACCCTGAGTTCGCTGATGGAGCGTTACCACGTTGATCTTGAACAAGCCGCACGGGTTGAACGCAAAGCTCTGCGCGCGTTTGACCAGGTGGCCAAGTCGTGGGAGCTTGAAGACGGGGTCTGGCGTGAGCTGCTGAGCTGGGCGGCCAAGGTGCATGAAGTCGGCCTGGACATTGCCCACTACCACTACCACAAGCACGGTGCTTACCTGATTGAGCACTCCGACCTTGCCGGTTTCTCACGCGAAGACCAGCAAATGCTCGCGCTGCTGGTGCGCGGTCATCGCCGTAACATTCCAAAAGACAAGTTCGCCGAGTTTGGCGCCGAAGGCATCAAGCTGATTCGCCTGTGCGTGCTGCTGCGTTTTGCGATTTTGTTCTACCACATCCGTGGCAACCAGGAAGCGTCGCAGGTGAAGCTGCGCGCCGATGGCGATCACCTTGAAGTGATCTTCGCTGAAGGCTGGCTAGAACAAAACCCGCTGACCCAGGCCGACTTCGAACAAGAAGCCCAATGGCTGACGCGCGTCGGGATAGTGCTGACTATTTCGTAAGTCGCCCTGCTTTCAAACACATGTGGGAGCGGGCTTGCTCGCGATGGGATCGACGCGGTTTGTTTGAAACACCGCGCCGCCTGAATCGCGAGCAAGCCCGCTCCCACAGGGTTATGTAGGGTTTACACCGACGGGCCGGTGCTGACGGTCAGTACCGGCAGGCTCAGGCGCTCCAGCAGGGTCGCTTGGGCGCTGCGCGGGTTCTGGTTGCCGGTCGGCGTGTTGCGCACGTAACGGCCGTCAGACTGCAGGCTCCAGCTGTGGGTGTTGTCCGTCAGGTAGCATTCCAGTTCTTTCTTGACCCGCAGAATCAGCTTTTTACCCTCTACCGGGAAGCACGTCTCGACACGCTTATCGAGGTTGCGCTCCATCCAGTCAGCACTCGACAGGAACATCTGCTCTTCGCCGCCATTGAGGAAGTAGAACACCCGTGTGTGTTCCAGGAAGCGGCCAATGATCGAGCGCACGTGGATGTTGTGCGAGACACCCGGAATGCCCGGACGCAAGCAGCACATGCCACGCACCACCAGATCAATGCGCACGCCGGACTGGCTGGCCTTATACAGCGCGCGGATGATTTTTGGGTCGGTCAGCGAGTTGAACTTGGCGATGATGTGCGCAGGCTTGCCTTCTAACGCGAACTGCGTTTCGCGCAGGATCATGTCGAGCATGCCTTTTTTCAGGGTAAACGGCGCATGCAGGAGCTTTTTCATGCGCAGGGTCTTACCCATGCCAATCAGTTGGCTGAACAACTTGCCGACGTCTTCGCACAGTGCATCATCCGACGTCAGCAAGCTGTAGTCGGTGTACAGGCGCGCGTTGCCGGCGTGGTAGTTACCCGTACCCAAGTGCGCGTAACGCACAATCTCGCCCGCTTCACGGCGCAGAATCAGCATCATCTTGGCGTGGGTCTTGAAGCCCACCACCCCGTAAATAACCACCGCACCGGCGGCTTGCAGACGGCTGGCCAGTTGCAGGTTGGACTCTTCGTCAAACCGCGCCCGCAATTCGATCACCGCGGTCACTTCTTTACCGTTACGCGCGGCATCCACCAGCGCATCGACGATTTCAGAGTTGGCGCCGCTGCGGTACAGGGTCTGGCGTACAGCCAGTACATGCGGGTCTTTGGCCGCCTGACGCAGCAAATCGACTACTGGGGTGAAGGACTCAAATGGGTGCAGCAGCAAGATGTCTTGCTTGCTGACCACGCTGAAAATGTTCTCGCTGTTCTGCAACAGCTTCGGAATCGCCGGGGTGAACGGCGTGTATTGCAGCTCCGGGTGGCTGTCCAGGCCGGTGATGCTGAACAGACGCGTGAGGTTCACCGGGCCGTTGACCTGGTACAGCTCGGTCTCTTGCAGGTTGAACTGCTTGAGCAGGTAGTCCGACAGGTGTTTCGGGCAGGTGTCGGCCACTTCCAGACGCACCGCATCACCGTAGCGACGCGAGAACAGCTCGCCGCGCAAGGCACGGGCCAAGTCTTCTACATCTTCGGTGTCCACGGCCAGGTCGGCGTTACGGGTCAGACGGAACTGGTAGCACCCCTTCACCTTCATGCCCTGGAACAGGTCATCGGCGTGGGCGTGAATCATCGACGACAGGAACACGTAGTTGTCGCCAGGGCCACCGACCTCTTCAGGCACTTTGATCACACGTGGCAACAAGCGCGGCGCCGGGATGATCGCCAGGCCGGAATCGCGGCCAAAGGCGTCGATGCCTTCAAGCTCAACGATAAAGTTGAGGCTCTTGTTCACCAGCAGCGGGAACGGGTGCGTCGGGTCGAGACCGATCGGGGTAATGATCGGCGCGATTTCGTCGCGGAAGAACTTGCGCACCCAGACCTTGATCTTGGTGTTCCAGTAACGGCGACGGATAAAGCGCACCTGATGCTTTTCAAGCTCAGGCAGCAGAATGTCGTTGAGGATCGCGTATTGGCGATCAACGTGGCCGTGTACCAGCTCGCTGATCCGGGCCAGCGCCTGGTGCGGCTGCAAGCCATCGGCGCCCGCTTGTTCGCGGGCGAAGGTAATTTGTTTCTTCAGGCCGGCCACACGAATTTCGAAGAATTCGTCCAGGTTGCTGGAGAAAATCAACAGGAACTTCAACCGCTCAAGCAGCGGGTAGGACTCATCCAGCGCCTGCTCAAGCACCCGGATGTTGAATTGCAGCTGCGAGAGTTCACGGTGGATATACAGGCTGCTGTCATCCAGACCCGGAATGGCAATGGCTGGTTGCGCCGCCGCTGGCGCTTCAGGCGCAGCAGGTGCGTGAGCTTCCGGCACGGGCGGTGTCTCAGTGGCCTGCTCCACAATGGGCTCAGCCTCAGTAGCAACGAGTTCTGTCTGTCCTTCGGTATTCATTGAATGTTCCTGTAAGAGCGGGTTTGACTCTCGTGACCGTTTAGCGGCGCGTGCAATCAAGCTGCCAGAATGCCACCAACGCCAATGGGTTTAAACCGCTCATAGGCGCTTTATGCGGGCTGGAGCCGATTAGAGGGCTTTTTGTCAATTTTGTTCTACAACGATGCTTATTGTGGGAGCGGGCTTGCTCGCGATGGCATCGCTGCGACGATCCTGAAGAACCGCAGCGCCTGAATCGCGAGCAAGCCCGCTCCCACAGATGTTGACCACTGTCCATCTACGCGCGACCGTTATAGCAATGTGTCATGAATCCTAGATGACAACCCTTATGATGTAGGTCAAATACTTACGATTTGTAGGAATTGTTCATGAGAAGACACAGTTCGATACTTTCCTGAACGTCCCTTAAGGCGTAGGCTGCGCGTTCATTTCTCCAGCATCCAGACAATGCTCCAACAATTTCTTCAAGAATTCGGTTACTTCGCCCTGTTTCTAGGGACGTTCTTTGAAGGTGAGACCATCCTGGTTCTCGCAGGCTTCTTGGCGTTCCGCGGATACATGGACCTTAAACTGGTCATGATCGTGGCGTTCCTCGGCAGTTATGCCGGCGACCAGCTGTGGTACTTCCTGGGGCGCAAACACGGCCGCAAATTGTTGGCGCGCAAACCGCGCTGGCAACTCATGGGCGACAAGGCGCTGGAGCATATCCGCAAGCACCCGGACATCTGGGTCTTGAGCTTCCGCTTTGTGTACGGTCTGCGTACCGTCATGCCCGTGGCCATTGGCCTTTCAGGCTACCCGCCGGGCCGCTACCTGCTGCTCAACGGGATTGGTGCCGCCATTTGGGCCGTTGCCCTGGCCACCGCTGCCTACCACTTTGGCGCCGTACTCGAAGGCCTGTTGGGCAGCGTTAAAAAGTACGAGCTGTGGGTACTGGGCGCCTTGCTGGTGCTGGGCGGCTGCCTGTGGCTGCGCCGGCGCTTCAAAAACGCGCGCCTGGCCAAACAGACCGCGCTGGAAGAAAAAAACAAAGCCGCTGAAGTCAACACCCCACCAGCGGAATAAGCCGGTGTGTGCGCTCGCACACACCCTCTCCCTGGGCGCTGCACCGTAGCGCCTGCGTGATCGCGGAACCTCCCACTGGCATCAGTTGCCAAATAAAGAGACAGTAACGCCACGAACAAGGAGACCCACCATGACCACCAAAAATATTGCCGTTGTTCTTTCCGGCTGTGGCGTCTATGACGGCACCGAAATCCACGAAAGCGTGATCACCCTGCTGCGCCTCAGTCAGCGTGGCGCCCACGCGCAATGCTTCGCGCCGAACATTGCGCAACTGCACGTCATCAACCACCTGACCGGCGAAGAAATGCCCGAGTCGCGCAATGTGCTGGTCGAGTCGGCGCGTATCGCCCGTGGCGAGATCAAGGACATACGTGAAGCCAAGGTGGACGACTTTGACGCACTGATCGTACCCGGCGGGTTTGGCGCCGCCAAAAACCTTTCTAGCTTCGCCACTGAAGGCGCTGCCTGCAGCGTTCAACCCGATGTTCTGGCCCTGGCTGAAGCCTTTGCCGAGGCGGGCAAGCCGATCGGTTTGATGTGCATCTCACCGGCCATTGCCGCCAAAATCTACGGCCCTGGCGTGACCTGCACCATCGGCAAAGACGCAGACACCGCCGCTGCGGTAGAAAAAATGGGCGCTACCCACCAAGAATGTGAAGTCTCTGACATCGTCGAAGACAAAGCCCGCAAGCTGGTCAGCACCCCGGCGTACATGCTGGCCCAGTCCATCAGCGAAGCGGCTTCTGGCATCAACAAAATGGTCGACCGCGTCCTGGAACTGACCCAGCACGCGTAATCAGCCCCGCGCGAGCCGGGTCAGAATCCGGTCCAGTGCATTGGCGAACGCCTGCTTGTCGCGTTCGCCATAAGCACCCTGCCCGCCGCCGACCTGGCCTTGCTCACGCAAATCGGTAAACAGATTGCGCACCGCCAGCCGCTCACCCATGTTCTGCGCGTCAAACTCTTTACCGCGCGGGTCCAGCGCTGCCACGCCCTTCTTCACCAGCCGGTCGGCCAGCGGCACATCGCTGCAAATCACCAACTCGCCGGGCACGGCATGCTCGACCAAATAGTCATCCGCCGCATCCGGGCCACTGGGCACCACAATCAGCTTGACCAATGTATACGTCGGCTTGACCTGACTCTGCCCGGCCACCAACACCACCTCAAACTGACGCTTGAGCGCAAACTTGATGACCTGATCCTTCGCAGCCTTGGGGCAAGCGTCTGCGTCGATCCAGACACGCATGGGGGTAGCTCCACATTAAGTAATAAGGTGAAGGCTAGCATTTTCCGACCACCCCCTAGCAGCCCACAGGCTTAGCCATTGATTTTGTATCCGCCCCCTTCTGCACCTTCATGCAACGCCGACTGAATACGCTCATACAGCGCATTGGCTTCTGACGTGGTGATGGAACGCGAACAATCGCGAAGCACCACCCTCAGCAAAACGTTTTCCTGACCCGGCAAAAGGCCCAGCCGCTCAATCGCCTGCACGGGCAGATCCGCCATGGCCCATCGGCCTTTAATGTGCATTTCTTCAATCCAGGCCGCGTTATCCCCGGCTGCCAGCAACATCTTTTCGGTCAGCACCTCTTCACTCAAGCCCGGTGTCACGGCCAGCGAAATATCCCGTGAAATGGAGGGCAAACGCGAAACCGCCTTCCAGGGGAGCAGATCATGCAGTTGCGCCTGAACGCGCTCGTTGGGGTCACGCAGCAGACGAATATCCGGGATACCTTTGCGCAGCATGGTCAGGCGATCCAGCCCCATGCCCAACGCCAGTCCACCATGCTTGGCAGGGTCCACACCCAGTCTTTGCAACAGTGAGCGGGCAATACAGCCACACTCAAGCACTTCAATGGGCTGCTTATCCAGGAGCAGGTTTACTTCAATGCCACCCTCTGTGTAGTGATGCGGGCTGCTCTGATAAATCCACGACATGCCGGGCACTGAACATTCAAGGATATCTGCGACCAGCCTGAGCAAATGCTCACGCGTTGAAAGTTGCGGATCGCCCAAGACCCAAATATCCATCTGATGAGGTTCTGCGCAATGCCACCTGTCGCGGCTGTCACGTCTGAAGGTGATCCCGGGCGCCGCCAATAAAATAAGCTCCCCGGCTTTACGATTCTGCGCCGCCTGCTGCAATGCCTTTGGAATCTGACTGGTGGTTTGAGTGCGCAGGAGCGAATGCTCATCCACCCAACGCGTGTGTTCACTGCCCAAGGTAACTTCGGCAGGGTCGTAGCCAAGCAATCCATAGTTTTCTTGCGCAGACACTATTCGGGGCTCTTCGCATTTAAGGGTGTAGCTGATTTCTAAACCCTCCTGACTTCAGCAAGCACCTGGCTATGTAATTGGTTA